>JAFXSS010000080.1 GCA_017525455.1 Paludibacteraceae bacterium | reverse complement strand
CCGCCAAGGGTGGACTGAAGATGCTGACGCGAAACATCTGCTCGGAGTACGGGCAGTACAACATCCAGTGCAACGGCCTCGGCCCGGGTTATATCGCCACGCCACAGACTGCTCCGCTTCGTGAGCGTCAAGCGGACGGTAGTCGTCACCCGTTCGATTCGTTTATTTGTGCCAAGACTCCAGCAGGACGCTGGCTCGATCCGGAAGAGCTGGGCGGCCCGGCTGTGTTCCTTGCCAGCCACGCTTCGGATGCAGTGAACGGACATATCCTGTACGTGGACGGAGGTATACTTGCTTATATCGGCAAACAGCCGGAATAGAGACATCGTTAGTTATACGCAGCCGCGCTCTTCCGTCATGGGAGAGTGCGGCACGTAGAATCGCAGATGCAAGTCATAGTCTGATATCCCTTACTTCAACCGGAAACCTTCGCGGAACACGCGCGGCGATATACCTTCGTGCTGGCGGAAGAAGGTGGATAACTGGTTGGAGTTGGCAAAGCCTAGGTCGTAAGCTATAGTACTGATGCTGCGCGAACTGTTGGCGAGTAGTTCTTTGGCTTCTGCCAGGCGAAGGTGTTGCTGATATTGTGCTGGAGATATACCTGTGTACTCCTTGAAAATGCGCCTGAACCATGAGTAACCTACACCTATCTGCTTGGCAATCTGCTCCGGAGAGATGTTCTTGCCGATAGAGGCTTTCATCATACTGCGGGCATCATCGATAATTTTGACAAATTCCTTCTGCTCGAAGTTGCGTTCATTCACGCGAAATACTATCCCGCCCAAAATGTGCAGGATGATGCCTGTGATGTAATTCTGATAGCCTGAAATCTCGTTTTGCGAGTTATGTATAATCTCGTCGTACAGACTTACGACATGCAAATCCGTTCCGATGGCGGCCAATGGTCTGCTCTTGGATAGAAAACCCATAGTCAGACGCTCATCGATAAACCTCCCTTTAAATCCAACCCAATATTCTTTCCAGCCTGTTTCCGGATTAGGTGCATAGTAATGCCACTCTCCCGGAAATAGCATAAACATCGTTCCGGCTCGTACAATCTGCTTGGTGCAATGCTCTGATTCAAACCATCCGTTACCTTCAACAATATAGACAAGTTGGTACTCGTTAAGTCGTCTGCCTACACCTTTTCTGAAATAATAATCATCAGGATGGCGGTCAATCGGAGGGTAGGGAGAGTGTGGTGGCACTTTTTGATAACCCACTGTGGTACAAACGATACCCCACTGCTCGTCACGGGGTGTAAAATGCAGGTAATGAGAGTACGATTCGTCAGGTTTCATGCTATAGAACATATTATTTGAAAACGGTGTCAAAATTAATATATTTTTTGCCAAAAAGCAAATGTTTATGTAAAAAAAATGTACTACCTTTGCAGCAAATTTCAAAATTAGCATCTATACATACACTTATGGCTATGGATTGGAAGAAACGAATATTACATGCATTATTTCTCTTGTCATGCTTGGGAATATATGCCCAATCAACGCTTAACGGTTCGGTTGTGGACGTTCAGGGTGAGCCTGTTATCGGTGCTGCGGTACGCATAGCCGGTACTACCACGGGTACGGTAACTGACTTCGACGGACAGTTTGCTTTGGCTGCTGCCGACAATGCGAAGATTGAGATATCGTATCTGGGCTATCTGACAGTAACGATGACCGGCAAGGAACTGCGTGCGCAAAACGGGAAAGTTGTTCTCAAGGAAGATACCCAGGCACTGGAGGAAGTAGTCGTAGTGGGCTACGGCGTGCAGAAGAAATCGGTAGTGACAGCGGCAATCAGCAAGGTGTCGGCCGAGGATCTGGAGAATGTCATCCCGACGCGTGTGGATAATATGCTTAAGGGCAAAGCCTCCGGCGTAACCATCACCTCGTCGTCCGGTCAGCCGGGCGCTGGAGCCAGAGTGAATATACGCGGTATAGGTACCATCAACGATGCCTCGCCGCTATATGTTGTGGACGGCATGCCGATGGGTAACATTGATTACCTTAACCCCACGGATATCGCATCCATCGAGGTTCTGAAGGACGCTGCCTCGGCGGCTATTTACGGAACGAAAGGCGCTAACGGCGTAATACTCGTTACCACCAAGAATGGCGAACTCAACCAGCGTGCACATGTCAGTTATGATATGTCGGTAGGATTTCAGAACCCGTGGAAGCAAAAAGCCGTGCTGAACGGACCGTGGTATCAGACTATCCTGAACGAGGCGCGACTCAACGATGGCAGTGCGCCTTACTTCCCGCAGATAACCGCTGAGCCCGGTACGAACTGGCAGGACGAACTATTCAACTACAACGCTCCCGTGCAAAGTCATCAGGTGAGTGTGAACGGAGGTTCGGACAAGGTGACGTACTTCGTAAGTTTCGGATACTTTGATCACCAAGGAATAGTTGGTGGTAACTTCGGCCGCTCCAACTACACACGTTATAGCGTGCGTAACAACAATACCTACAAGGTGCTGGATGACACCAAAGAACGCTCTTGGCTCAACCGCCTGACGCTGACCAGCAACCTGAGTTATACCAATTCCGCATCAACGGGCATAGCTGAGAACTCGGCATTCTATTCGCCGCTGGGGTCGGCACTGCTTATCGACCCGACACAACCCTTGTATGCCACCGACCCGGATGCCGTGCTGGCTAAGTATCCGGATGCGGTAAAGGACAAGAACGGCAAGGTCTATTCCATACCTGACATAACGATGAGCGAGGTTATCAACCCCGTTGCTAATCTCGAACTGCCGGCGGGTTGGAACAAAGCCGACCGATTCACAGCAAGCTTGACTGCAGATCTGCAGTTATATACCGACCTGGTTTGGAAGACAAGTTTCAATGCCGACTTCAGTTTCAACCGCTACGACGGCTACGGCTATCCTTACTACCTGAGTTCGGGCGGTGCCGGCAGCAGCCATACCAGTAGCGTTTCGGCCAGTCAGAGCCGCACGTTCACTTGGCAGGTGGAGAATACGTTGAGTTACAACCATACATTTGGCGACCATACGATGGGCGTGCTGGTAGGTCAGAGCGCCACCAAGACCAATTATAGTTATGTGAGCGGCACGGCGTATGACCTACCGAGCAACGACCCGTACAAAGCTACCATCGATTATGCTCAAGGAACCCGCGAGGAGCAGGCTACATCGGGCGGACGGAGTTTCTCGGCCGGAGCATCGTACTTTGCACGCGTGAACTATAACTATAAGGAGCGTTACATGTTTCAGGCTTCACTGCGCTGTGACGGTTCGGACAAGTTTGGTACGAATAATCGCTGGGGCTTGTTCCCATCGTTCTCTCTGGGATGGAACATTGCTCATGAAGATTTCTGGGCCGGTGCTCCCGAAGAGTGGAGTGCACTCAAACTTCGCGGCAGTTGGGGTATGAACGGTAACGACCGTATATCATCATTCGCTTACACCTCGCTGATAGTCAGCGGCTCGAACTACACCTTCGGTCGTGGTGAGGAGGAAAGCATCGTGACAGGTGTTCGTCAGGGACGTCTCGCCAACGCCGATCTGAAGTGGGAAACCAGCCGACAGACGGATATAGGTTTGGAAATGGGATTCTTGAGTAACGCCCTGAACCTGAATCTGGATTGGTACTACAAGACCACCGAGGATATGCTTATGCCCGCCCTATTGCCGGCATACGTAGGTATAGAACAGCCATGGACAAACGGTGGCAAGATGCTGAACTGGGGCATAGAAGCCGACTTGAGTTACAAGTGGCATGCCGGACCGGTCAACTTCTCCATCAGCGGAAACATCAGTTACCTCAAGAACCGCTTGATTGACTATGGCAACGAGGCTGGAGCAAGCAACCTGGATAACGTACAGGGCGTAGGTATAGTCAGCCGTGCTGAGAATGGCGAGGTGTATCCGTTCTTCTATGGTTACAAAACCGACGGACTCTTCCAAACCGAAGCGGAGGTGAAGAATTACGTGAATAATAACGGCGATCTGCTGCAGCCTAATGCGCGTCCGGGTGACGTGCGGTTCGTGGATTTCAACGGTGACGGCAAGATTGACGACAACGACCGTACAAAGATTGGCAAAGGTATGCCGGATATCACCTACTCGCTCACCTACGGAATGGATTTCTATGGTGTGGATCTCAACTTGTTCTTCCAAGGCGTAGGTGGCAACCAGGTGTTCGACGCTACACGACGCCCCGACCTGAGCCTGAGTAACCAGCCCGCATGGATCATCAACCGGTGGACAGGCCCGAACACCAGCACCCGCATACCGCGAGTAACGGAGCAGGATCCGAACGACAACTGGCGCTCGAGCGATCTGTATATCAAGAATGGCGCGTATCTGCGAATGAAAACCCTGCAGATAGGATACAGTTTCCCAAAGGCATGGATGAAAACGATTCACTTCACGAAGATTCGTTTGTACTTCTCGGCCGAAAACCTGCTGACCATCACCGGATACGACGGTTTTGATCCCGAAATCGGTTCCGGCGGAACAAGTATAGGTATTGATGCCGGTTGCTATCCGCAGAGCCGCACAATGAGTTTCGGCGCTAACATTATGTTGTAATCTTTAATACGGAGAATTATGAAGACTTATAGCAAAATAGTGATGTTGGCTGCAGTAGCCGTATTGACTGCCTGTGGCAACGAGTTCTTGGATATCCGTTCCACCTCCGCTGATGTGCTGGATGATTACTACAAGACAGAAGCGCAGATCTTCAAAACGCTGGTAGGAGCATACGATCCTCTGCAGTGGAGCGACTATTATGGGGGGTACAACCAGTTTATGTTCCTCAGCGACTTGCGTGGTGATGACATCTATGTAGGTGGCGACAAGGGTTCGGACAACTTCTTCCATCAGATGCAGCGCTTTCAGATGCAATCTATCGATGCTCCGCGCAGTTTCTGGGAGAATATGTACACGGGTGTCGAGCGGTGTAACACCGTAATCGACAACCTGCCTAAGGTGGAGGATATATCTCCGGTTACGGCGGAGCGGTATGAGGCCGAGGTACGATTCTTGCGCGCATGGTACTACCATTGGTTGTGGAAGTTCTGGGGAAATATACCGTACTTCGACCATGTGCTGGAGGCTCCGTATGTAACCGACCAACTGCCTGCTGACTCGGTATATACACATATTATTGCCGACCTTGACTACTGCTGCGAGAAGTCGGAGGGTGCCTACCGCCTTATGGATCGTCCTGCTGAGAACGAATGGGGGCGAGTAACAATCTATGCCGCCATGATGTTACGTGCCAGAGTGGTGCTCTTTCAGAACGACAAGTCGCGCTTTGAGCAGGTGTACAACGATATGGATATCATCAAGCGTTCGGCTCTGTTCACTTTGTGCGAAGATTATGATCGCATTTGGCTTGGCGAATATGAGTTTGTGACTGACCCGGATATGATGAACAAATCGGAGTCGATCTGGGAAATCAACCATCGTTCGGAAGGTGGTAGCTGGTCGTGGCCGCAGGGCGGGCAAGGTACAATATTCCCGAAGTTCATCGGCATCAACGGCTTGGACGGCGATCCCGATTATCAGGACGGCTGGGGATTCGGTCCGATACGCAAGAATGCTTTTATGCTGTATGATGAGGAAGATCAGCGACGCGATGCTTCCATCATCGATATTGCCGCACGCAAGCAACTGCTGCAAGACTCGCTCGGCATAACCATCTCTTGGGCTGAGCGCGCTAACCATACAGGTTACTACAATAAGAAGTATACGGCGCGCAAGGGATACAACGAGTGCTCGTACGATCCCGAACTGAACTTTAACAATAATATACGTGTTTTCCGTTACTCGGAGTGTCTGCTTAACCTTGCTGAGGTCAGCATGCGACTGGGATATACCCGCCCTGCGCAGACCAACCTCGACCTGGTGCGCAAACGTGCTTATCCCGGCGAGAACTACAGTTCAAGCAGTCCGCACTACAAGACGGTAAGCATGGTAGCTATCATGCAGGAGCGACGTTTGGAATTCTTGGGAGAAGGTCATCGATTCTGGGATCTCGTTCGCTGGAGCCACGCCGAGGATGTCAATTGTGATATATCGGCTATCCTTAGCGGTACAGACGAGATCGGCAATTATTCACGTACTTGGAACGACAACTGGAAGTGGCTGCCTATACCATCGCTGGAGATTGACCGCACGGAAGGTGAGCACCAACTCAAGCAGAACCCCGGATATTAATCAGCAAAATTGAAGAGTATGAACAGTCGCAAATATTTTAGCTTTAATAGTCTTTGTACTATCAGTAGCGCGGCCATAGTCCTTTCTGCGTTAGCAGTCCTTATGGCAGGCTGCAAACCCAAGAGTTACATGAACGACCTACCGGACTTGGTGCCCAACACCGATGCGAGTGTTGTACAGGCACTCAATCCGAGGGCTGTAGTGGATAGCGAAGACCCGAACATGGTTCATCTGATCATGGACGAGGTGGATGGCTGGGTAGGCATGTGGCAAGTAGGTAACAAGCGATACACCAAGGCATGTGTTGATCGCAGATTTGAGTTTGCAGGCGATTATACCGTTCAAGCATCGGCCTACAACAAGAACGGTGTAACTCCGTCAGTAGAGGTGCATTTTACGGTTGAGCAGACGGATGAGGCCGTGTGCGTCAACGCAAACTACAATGCTCTAACTGGCGGATGTGATGCTCTCGATGGCAAGACTTGGGTTCTTTCAGATCAGACGGGCTACTACGGACTGATTGATATCAATACATGGCTTATTGAATACAACTCCGACTATTGGTGGGCTGCAGAACGCGGTAGCCATCAGGGGGTGTATGACGACGAACTGACGTTTGTTCTGGATGCCGATATGACCTATCGTCATGTTACTAATGGTCAGTCCGGTATAGATAGCAATCCCTTTGATTGCGCTGACTATACCGCAGCATGGGAACTGGTTCCCGAGAGTGAGAGCCGCGATGGCAGATTGCATTTGGTACTCAGCGGTGACGGCTTTCTGCCACCTATTCCGAGTGAGTGTCAGGGGCAGCACGATTACACCGTGCTTGTGCTCAACGACACGGTGCTTATGACTAAGATCTACAAGTCCGGCAGCAATCAGGCTTGGGTACATAAGTTTGTACCGAAACAGTAATTTGTAGTTAATTGATGAGAAGGCAAGCACTTATATTGTCCACAGGTCTCGTGCTCACGGTTATGGCTCTGAATAGTTGCACACCGCAACTTGGGCGCAGTAGCGATGAGCAGGTTATTGCTGCTATGACGCGTGAGGAGAAGGTACGCCTGCTGGTAGGTACTTGCAAAGACTGGAACCTTGTGCCTGAACCCGCACCGGCTACTATCCACCGTCCGCCTGTACCCGAAGGATATTGGGATAACTATCAGGGCAATACTGCTACGATGAAAGGCAAGGTCAGCGGCGCAGCAGGTATAAGTTATGCTATACCCAGACTGGGAATACCTGAGATTGTTTTCGCCGACGGACCGGTAGGTCTGCGTATCGATAGCGTTTGTACAGCATTCCCGTCCACAGCATTGCTTGCCGCTACATGCGATACGGAATTGGTATATAGCATCGGCCGGGCTATTGGCGAAGAGATGTTGTATTACGGCGTGGACATACTGCTCGCACCGGGCATCAATATGATGCGTAATCCTTTGTGCGGACGCAACTACGAGTATATGTCTTCCGACCCCGATATAGCCGGTGCCACGGCTGCTGCGTACATAAGAGGTGTGCAGTCGATGGGTGTAGGTGCCTGCGTTAAGCACTTTGCGGTCAACAATCAAGAGACCTACCGCAACGGCATTGACGCGCAACTGTCTGACAGCGTGCTGCGCGGATTGTATCTGCGTGCTTTTGAGCGTGTGGTAAAAGAATCGCAGCCATGGACTGTCATGTCATCGTACAACAAGATCAACGGAGTCTATGCCGCAGAAAACAAGTATTTGCTTACTGATATCTTGCGTGACGAATGGGGATTCGACGGATTTGTGATGACAGACTGGTGGGCTGAGGAAGATCCTATACGTATGCAACAGGCTGGCAACGATATGCTCATGCCGGGCACGGATCTGCAGATTGATACACTTTTGGCCGCTCTTGAGGATGGTCGGCTGGATGAAGCCGTGCTGGATCGCAATCTGATGAACGTGCTACGCATTATCCGTCGTTGCCCGAGTTTCCGCAACCAAGGTATGACGAATCCTGATGGCCGGAGTCTGGAACAGATGCTCCAGAGCCATGCCGATCTGGCGCGCCGCGCTGCGGCTAGAGGTATGGTGCTTCTTAAGAACGACAATAATGCACTACCAGTGAGCCGTTCCGGACAACGGGTAGCACTATTGGGCAAAGGCAGTTATGACACCTATGCCGGGGGTACAGGATCAGGATGCGTGACTCGCGCATACACGGTGATGCTTAGTCAGGCTCTTGCTGAAGCCGGTTACGTGCTTGATTCTGTCGTGGCAAGTCGCTACTGCGGGCATATACAACACTCGCGTAGCGTGCAACCGAAGGAGAGCGCATGGTATATGCCATATGTTTCGGAGTTGGATTGGTCGCGCTCGGACTTGCAAAACATGGCTAAGACCAACGACCTGTGCATCATCACCCTGCAGCGAATGGCTGGCGAAGGCGGTGACCGCCACTTGACAGAAGGTGACTATTACCTCACACCGGTAGAACGTTCGCTGATACGCGATGCCGCTGAGATATTTCACAAGCAAGGCAAACCGGTAGTGCTACTGCTGAATATAGGTGCGAGTGTCGAACTGACGGATGTGTGTATGTATCCGGATGCTATTCTGCTGACATGGCTGCCCGGGCAGGAAGCAGGACATGCCATTACAGATGTGCTGACCGGGACACAACTGCCCCAGGGCAAGTTGCCCATGCCGTTCTATGTGCGCTATGAGGATGTGCCGTCGGCAGCCAACTTCCCGTCTTCGGACGGTAACCCGAACATAGTCATCTATCGTGAGGGATTTGTTCAACCCGAGCGCACGCTCTACCCTGTGGGATTCGGATTAACGTATTGATGCATGTTATGAACGCATTACTATCTATATTACTTGTCGTTACATCGGCTTTCTACCCGCAATCTGCCAAGTGGCTGGAGCAAGCCGAGGCTGCCAAGCCCGAGTTGCACCATACCCTATGTGCGCCGGTGCGGATGGTAGAACCGCGTGCTGATAACACGGCTTTTCAGGGGTGGCGTTACGATGCGTCGTCTGTCAGTGTAAGCGAGACTTGTAGCACGCCGCTACGGGCAGGACAGGTATTTACTTTCGACTTTGGCCGACATATGGTGGGGTATCTTACGCTTAACACCCGCACCCTGCGGCGTTGTCAGGATGCACCGCTTCGACTGCGCGTGATGATGGGCGAACTGCCTGCCGAACTCAACACACCGCTTGAGCCGTGGGGAGCATGGCTCAGCCGCGGATGGATGCAGGACGAGGTGCTGACCATCGAACAAGTAGATCAACCCGTCACACTCTCCCGACGCATGGCAGGACGGTACTTGAAGGTTGAGGTGCTTGGCGCTTCCAAAGATTTTGACTGCGCGTTAAGCAGCGTGACGTTCGATGCTGTATCATCGGCTGGCGAAGAGCAGGTGCGTATGCCTGAGAATCTTTCTCCTGAACTGCAGGATATCTATCGCGTGTCTGTGGCTACATTGCAGGAGTGTATGCAGACCGTGTATGAGGATGGACCGAAACGTGACCGCCGGTTGTGGTCAGGTGACCTGTATCTGCAATCGCTGGTTAACCGCTATAGTTTCCGTAACTTTGACCTCACCAAGCGGTGCCTGTATCTGTTCGCAGCCTTGGCTGCTGACGATGGCACGATTATCAGCAATATCATCGAGCAGCCCTATCCCCATCCGCAAATTGGCTCGTATATGATCACTTACTGCCTGCTTTGGAACTCCACGCTGCTCGAGTACCTGATCGACACCGGCGATACTGCCACTGCGCAGGACTTGTGGCAGGTGGCAAAACGGCAGATGGAAGATGCGCTGTCGTATGTTGGAGCGGATTACATATTCGATATCCACAAGCGCGATGTATGGATCTTCTTCGACTGGCGCGAGCACGAAGGCTTGGACGTCTCTGCTGCCATGCAGGCGGCTTGTGTCTTTGCCCTTGACCAGACGTATGACCTTGCGCGCCGTTTGGGCAGAACCGATGATGTGAAGCGTTATCCCGATATTGCTGCAAAGATGCGCCGTGCTGCTATCAAGCAGATGTACGACGCCAAACGCGGCGTTATCCTCAGCGGTCCGGATCGACAGTTGTCCGTTCAATCGCAAACATGGGCGGTGAAGGCCGGCATCCTTTCCGGTGCAAAGGCACGTAAGGCGCTGACAACGGCTCTGGCTGACCGGCAGGCCATCCAGCCCGGCACACCGTATGCCACCCATTATGTGGTCGAGGCTATGGTTCTTGCGGGTATGCACGCAGAGGCGCGCGCGTACCTAATTGACTATTGGGGTGGTATGGTGCGCAAGGGCGCTGACACGTTCTGGGAAGCGTACGACCCGGACAACGACTTCTTGTCGCCCTACGACTTCTTCCCCGTTAACTCCGCATGCCATGCATGGAGTTGTACGCCTGTATATTTTATGCAGAAGTATCCGGAAGTATTCAAATAATAATATTAATTATTAACTATTAATTATTAATTATTAACTTTTCATTTTAACCCCTTAAAACATTAATCGTATGAAAAAGCTATTCTTCTTAGGCCTTATGGTCGTGATGGCAGCAACGATGTCTGCCAAGCGTTATTACGTGATGGGTGATGACCGCGCTATTCCTATGTCGGCCAACACCTCTATCATGGAGAAAACCGAACTTATGCTCTGGATTCGTGACTGGGGCGATCAGTCACTCACCTGCTCGCTGGAGACCAGTAGCGATGCCGGTCCTTCGGGATTCAGTTATCTTGTTTTCATGTGCCACAGCGACAACTCCGGTGCTCCCGCTTCCGGTTACTATGGAACGACATGGGCTATCAAAGAGCCGCTTGATCTCACAGAGATTACTGAAGACTGGAAGATGGTTATCATCTGCAAGACCGACGTGCCTGTATGGGAACTAACCGTTACCGGTGATGCTTGCAAACTTGACCTCGCTGCCAAAGTAGCCACCAAGGACAACCAGACCTGGCAAACTATCGAGATCCCGATGTACGATATCTTCGACAAGGGAATTTCTTTCGCTCAGCCGCTGACCACAGGTTATCTGTTCAATATGCTGACCAACGAAAATACCGCTACCACCCAACTCTGTATCGATTCATGGTACTTCACCGACGGCAACGACGACGAGTCGGCTGTTGAGAACGTAGAGATGAAGGCCAAGGCTACCAAGATTATTGAGAACGGACAAATCGTTATCATCAAAAACGGCGTTCGCTTCAACGCGCTTGGTACGCAACTGTAATTATGTCCGTCTTTCGGACTAAATCTTTATGCCGGCGGCGGCTGACTACTGCCGCCGGTTGCTAATCAATTTCTCTGACCAATGAAGCGACTATTTACTTTTACACTTGCTATCACTCTGATTCTGTCCGCTGTATCGGCGCAGCAACCACGCAGCGATAAACGCGGTGCGGGTACTAACAATATGGCATACCGTGCTAACTTCGAGGTGCTTAACCCCGGATTATCATGGTTCTACAACTGGACGTTCACTGCGCCTAACGTCATTGCCAACGATTGGGAGTCACTCAATCTTGAGTATGTGCCTATGACCTGGGGCGGCGGCTTGGATCGCGAAGGTGGCTTGGATAAGATCCGTGCCTATCTCAGTCAGCATCCGAGTATCAAGTATATCCTGGGTTTCAACGAACCGAACTTCACTTCCCAGTCACGCATGACGCCTAAGTATGCCGCTTCGCAATGGCCATATCTCGAGCAGATTGCCGATGAGTTCAACCTTACCATCGTCGGACCGGCGCTGAACTTCGGTCCTGCCGGAGGATCGGTGCGTGATGAGGATGATGGCCACGAATATACCAGTCCGTATGACTGGTACGACAAGTTCTTCTCCTACTGCCCCGATTGCCGCGTTGACCATATAGCCATTCACTTGTATATGCCCATCGGCGCTTTGCAGGGAACAATCGACCAGTTCTGGCAGAAGTACCACCGCCCTATCTGGCTCACCGAGTTCAACTACAACTCAGGAGGAAGCGCCACACCTGAAGATCACATGCGTTTCCTCACGTCAGAGATCGAGATGCTTGAGAAGCATCCGCACGTCTTCCGCTACGCATGGTTCATGACTTACAGCAGTGTCTGGCAAATCAACCTGCTCGACCTCGGCGAGGGAAAACTTACCGACCTCGGCAAACTCTATGTAGGTATGTCTAGCTTCGACTCGACATACTATCACTCTGTAGGCGAGAAGATCCCTGCCGCGCACTATCAGAACGCCAAGTCCGTGACTATCCGCACCTCAACCGATGACACCAACACTCTCATGCTCAAGGATATGTCCACCGGCTCGTGGGCGGAATATCTGGTAGAAATGCCCAGGTCGGATACCTACAAGGTGTTCATGCACCTGGCATGCAAATCCGGCTCGAAGATCGATGTCTATGAAGATGATCAACTCGTCACTACCCTCCAACCGACTGCTACCTCTACGACTGATTTCGACACGTGGGGAACGCAGCAGTTCGATGTCCCGCTCACTGCCGGCAAACATCGCTTGAAGTTCTATAGCAACGCACGACTCTATTACTACGAGTGGCTCAGCATCGGCGAACCCACGGCTGTTGAGCAGACGGTAGCCCAAACGGTACCGGCAAAATGTATAGAAAACGGTCAACTGCTCATCCATGCCAACGGAAGGACGTATAATGCTTTCGGTCAAGCCGTTGATTGATGCCGATTTAGGCTTAAAAGTGCTATAAAGCATAAAACATTATACCAAATGTCAAAATTCATACATTTTTCGTCAGTTTTCATATTTGATTGTCGAAAAAAAACAGTAATTTTGCACCGGAAATGTGAAAAGTACGTAAATAATAGTCTTACCCCCAAAAATCTATCAATATGAAAAAGTTTTTCCTCTTCATCGCAATGGCAGTAGCTGCAATGGCTGCCAATGCTACCACTTATGCATTGTATGGTGCAGTTCCCGAAGGTGCTACTGATTTGACTGCTAAAGTTGTAGCCGAAGCACAAGGCACGGCTGCTTTTGCTGAAGGCGTGCTGACCGGCGCAGGTCTGCCCGGACGTATCAACGAAACGAGCAACTATCTGCGCTTGTCGTTCTCTGAGGCACAGGATCTCTCTCTTACGGATGAGTTTGCTCTGCACATCGTTCTCCAAAAGGCTGACGGCGCTGCAGGCAAGGTACAAGTATCGCTCTGCAACAATGGTTGGAATGCTGCACGTGTCGCTTGGGAAATTGAGAATGCCGACATCGCTGCCGACAAGGCTTCGGATGTAGCGCTCAAGTATGGCGATCGCAATACAGGTAACTGGAACAGTTACGGTGAGTCGAATATCGTTGGCGATAAGACGTTCACCAATGAGATCATGCGTATCAGCGCAGCCAGCGGTGAGCAGTTCACCATCACATCCATCTATTTGGAGTCTAAGTATGAATCGCAAGGCGGTGAACCGATTGTGCCTCCTACTCCCGAAGGCAATGTACGTTACTATCTCTATCGCGGCAACAACACCGACGCACTGCCTACTATTGATGAGGTAACCTGCATCGACGTTCGTCCTACTGCCAACGCTACCGTTTCCTGCAACTCTGCAGCTCAAGACGCTACTGTTACCGACTACGCGCAGTTCACCGTCAACGGATCGTGGTGCGCTATCGACCACAAACCGACTGCTGCTGTTACCAATAGTATCGACAACACCTATTATCTCGTCGTTCGATTCAAGACCGACTTGGCTGATGGTGCTGTCACGAACAACAAGCTGCGCTTCAACCTCTCCAGTGGTGCAGGCAACTTCTATATTAACAATTCCGACGAAGTAACATACAACGACGGTAAATGGCATATCGTTAAGCTTGCGCTCGCGGATGCCAATGGAAACAAACCTTCTACCTACCTCGTTGCCAACCAGCATGCTTTCCAGATTCACCTTGATGGCAATGGTGAGTCCGGCAAGATTATCGCTATCGACTACGCTTACTTCACCAACGATGTGACTGCTCTTGACAAAGGCACAGCCGAGGATGGCGAAGTTACTCCTCCTGTAGTTGAACCTGACACTATTCCCGAGCAAGCTCCGCAACGTATCTATCTGCGCAAGGGTTCTGCCGTTACGCCCGAAGGCGTTGCTGTTACTGCCGACTACAGCGAAGGCGCATACCTCACTTGCGAATGGTGGAATTGCTCTGTTTCCAACGAGTTCTTTGGCATCACTACAAGCGAGAACTGGTGGTTTAATATGCAACTCAAGAACAATGCTGCCGTTGATCTCACACCGGTTTATAGCACTTGGCGTCTCGTTATCCGCCTCCAGAACAAGGCTGTTGAGGATGGTCAAGACCGTGGACTGACCATCGAAATGGGTGAGCCCGCTGCCAATGTTAACTTGGTTAATACCTTTGCTGAGGCTGAAGGGTTCGTAGTCAAGGAACTTCCGCTCACAGAGAGCCTGACCGATGCCAAGCACTTGAAGAGCCTGGATGCCGGTGCCAACATCCTCGTTATGTCTTCCGGCAACAACAATGTAGCCGGTCGTACCATCGAGTTTGATTACATATTCTTCACCAACGAACCTGATCCTGTTGATCCGGGTGTAGGCACGGGTGTTGCCAATAGCGTTGTTCTTGACCAACCGGTTAAGTTCATCAGCAACGGCCAAATGTTCATCCGTCGTGGTGATGTGATCTACGACCTCAATGGTCAGCAGATTCGCTAATCATGACCGATTAACAAATAATATCATGGCAGAAGTGGCAGAAGTGGCAATTTTGTCAACTCGGTCACTTTTGCCACTTTTATCATCTCTATTAAATCAATATTTTCGAACGCATTGTTCGAGAATTTGGCGTTAGTGGTTCTTAGTGATATTTAGTTATTCTTAGTTAATGTAGGACCTTTAAGCAATCTAAGTAGAGCCTATCAGCGTGCCCAACAGGGAATATGTATAAACAACCATAGTAATCCCCAATACTAATACAATGAAACGTTTATTTTTATCTTTAACATTTGCCTGCCTCGGTCTGTTCGTCTCCACCCAGGCGCAAACTCCCGCCGGCTACGCCATCTTCGGCGATGTGCCTGATGGCTATACTGACCTCTCAAGTGCTGTTAATGTTGTCGGAGCAGGTTCATATTCAGATAAAGTTGTTATAGAAGATGGTAAGATCAAACTTACAGGTAACACTTCTTTATCAACAACTCGTGTTTGCTCAGATGAAAGCAATAATGTAAGACTGCAGTTTACATCTGTGCAAACGTTAACGTGGACATCTGATTTCGCCATACACATTAAAATTAAAAAAGGAAGCACAAATTCCAATGCTAATTTTCATTTCGCATTATGTCGGGATGGCTGGAATTCCAAACGTTTAGGCTACTTAATTCCGCAATCTGAAATCTCTGATGCTGAAGAAAGCGAAATAGTTTTACAATACGGTGACCGCGCGACGACAGACTGGAGTAGTGCTAACGATAATCAAATGTATGGAACAAACATGTCGTTCAGCGCAAATGACATAGTGCGTTTGCAAGCTGCCACAGGTGATTATTTCGAAATATCCCAAATATTCATCGAGGCCGAATATGTAGCACCTGTAGAACCTCTGACACCTCAAGACCCCAAGCGTTATTACTTTGTACGCGGTGGAGATCTTCCCGTAATTGATGGAGTTGAGTGCGTTGATTTACGCGCAACAACCTATTCTGCTTGGGGAACAAATAGTATTACTGCTCCGACATTAAATGAAAACGGTGCATCGTTTACGCTTCCGAATAGTTGGTTTGCGGCAGATATTAGACCCAAAGCACAATGTATGGCAGATGTTCGCCGTGCGGATTGGTATCTGCGTATGAAATTCCGAACCGATGCTTCTTCTCTGGCAAATCAAAATCTTCGTATCAATTTAAGTAATGGTGCTAACAACTTCCATTTGACAAATGATTATGGAGATGGGGAGTGGCACGATATAACCTTCTCATTGGATGATGCAGCAAATACTTTGCGTTCGTTCCCTGTTGCCGCAAATGATATTGCTTTCCAATTGCATGCTAACGGATCCTTGAATGGCTCCTATTTCTATATTGAATACGCGTATCTTACCAATGACCCCGATACTGACGAGAAACCGGCTATCGTTGATGAAGAAGCACCGGCTAACTTTAGTGTGACGGAGAAACCGGCGGCAACTACATTTAGTTCCACTACGCTGCAACTATACGCCGAGGACGAAGATACGCCAATCACGTACACCATCCGTTATGCCGTCAAGAACTCGGGTGATACACCTACCGAAGTATCCGTCAATGGCGCACAGGGCTCAACTGTTGAGAAAACCATATCCAGTCTGGCTCCCGAAACAACGTACACATTCTCCGTTGTAGCAAGCGACCCGAATGGCAACGAGACCTCACCTGTCGTGCTTGATATTACTACTGCCGCATTTGCCGCGCAACGTTACTATCTCTGTCGTGGTGATAACTCCGATATTCCATCCTCGGCTTCTGTTACAAGCACATACGTCGACTGCAATGTGGAGTTTGGCAACAGTTCCAGAAACCCTCAAGCAACAGACTACATTTCCGCCACTACGGGCAACTCATGGATTGCAATTACACTCAAACCCAAAGCAACAGTCGCCAATGAAATTGATGACAACTGGTATATCGTTGTCCGCTTCCGTGCCAATTTGTCGAATAATGTCTTTGGCTTCAACAATTTCCGTCTCAATCTATCCAACAATGCTCAAAACTGGTATATCAATAATGATGATGCGGATAAGCCCTTCGGCCGTGATTATTACGATGGGCAATGGATTGTAATCAAGAAGCGTATCGGTGACCGTCGTGCGGAGACTGCAGTACCTGCATCTTATTTGCAAGCCGGCCAAGTGGCTGTTCAGATGCATGTCAATGCAAACCTCATTGCTGGTGAGTTCCTTGATATCGACTACGCATATTTCACCAACGACATCTCTGGCATTGACGAGGGGACACAGTCTCACCGCAGAATTGTGCTGAAGGATAGTCAGGATAACTCCTCTGTTCTCGCGGCACGCAACGGTGAGACGGTTGATGTGGATCTCATCCGCTCATTGTCTTCGGCAAGTTACAACTCGTTCTGTGTACCGTTCAACATGAACGCCGAGCAAGTAGAAAAAGCCTTTGGTGCAGACGTCAAAATTGGCAAACTCGATAACGCCCGCATCAAGGAGAACGACGAACTCTACCTCGGTTTTGCCTTTGTGGATGCTCTTGAGGCCGGCGTGCCGTATATCATCCAACCGGGCAGCAATGTTACAAGTTCGCTCATTCATAACGTAACCATCAGCAACTCGCTTGTGCCTACAGTTATAGATGATGTGATCACGTTCCACGGTGTTGTCAATCCTACTGAGATATCTGCCCAGTCGGCTGAGGATCATACAATCCTGCTGTTGGGTGCTGAGAATACCCTGTCATGGCCGAACACGACTGCTAATATCAAAGGTATGCGTGCTTACTTCCAAACCACCTCGGCTATTGCTCCTGTTGTTCGCAGAGCGCGTCTGGGCTTTGAGCAAACCGAAGTAGCCACAGGGATCAATGATCTTTCAACCGACAGCAAGGTTACAAAAGTGGTTCGCGACGGACAACTTTACATCCTTCGTGACGGCGAGGAGTACTCGATATTAGGTCAACACATTCACCATATCAACCAATAAATTCTGACGATTATGAAAAAGTATATCAGTCCGCAAACAGATATTGTTTCCTCCGCTATCGTCGGAGTGGTACTTATGGTAAGCAATAATGCGGGATTAAACTATTCTGAGGACGGAATAGATCCCAACAATGCATGGTAATATGAAGAATATTATTCGTTATCTGACGTGTATGCTGCTGCTCTTATGCGCTCTTGGCGCACAGGCGCAGCGTGGCACGGAATTTTGGTTTGCACCGCCGTGGATGAACTCTCACCATACGGGTGAGGCGGATTTTCACATTATCCTGTCAGCGTATGACCGGGATGCGCATGTTGTTATCTCCCAACCGGCGGATGGCAACCGCGTGCTGTGCGATACTGTTGTGCTCGCACATAGTTACTGCGACGTTATCGTTGCACCAAAGTCCGATCATAAGTCGTACGCCGAAGCGCAGATCGAAGTACCGTACAATACTGTATCCAAACGCGGTATGTACATCACTGCCGACCATGATATTGGTGCGTACTACCAGATAACGATGCATAATGGTGAAGCTTATACACTCAAGGGGCAGAACGCTTTGGGAACAGACTTCGTTGTCATGTCGCAGAACAAGTATCCCAACCATGCTGACTATAATGGCTACAAGAGCCATAACAACAGCATTCAGATTGTTGCTACCGAGGATGGCACTACAGTCAACATTACACCTTCACAGCCGCTGTTGATGGACAATGGCTCAGCGTCTGCCCTGCCGATATCTGTGATGCTGAACAAGGGCGAAACTTATGCCGTCAAAGCGTACGGAACAGCTGCGGCTGCGCACTTGATTGGCACAGTTGTTACGGCTGACAAACCTATCGCAGTCACAACCTCCGACGACTCGGTGGAGGGCGGAGGTGGTGAGGATGCCGTGGGTGAGCAACTTGTGCCGACCGACATGGCAGGAACGGATTATACAGTTATCCCTCTGTCCGGCTCAACCAAGGAGAGCATCTTTATCCTTGCCTTGCATCCGTCCACTACTATTGAACTGCATGCCGAAGGCAGCGACGAAACAATCAATCTCGATGCACTGCAGAGCGTTTCACGTACCATATCCAAACTCACGTACATCCACGCCGATGCAGATATCCAAATCTTCCAACTCACGCATCGTGAGGGCGAGCTTGGCGGAACAGTATTGCCGCAGATGCTCTGTACAGGCTCTAATCATGTGACATACAAGCGTATTCCCAATAGCACATACACCGTCCTCAATATTCTTACTCAAACAGAGAATACGGCTTATCTGTATATGAACGGCAACGAGGTGCCACAAGCCGACTTCAACCCCATACCCGGCACAGACGGCAAGTGGTCATACATCTCGCTGAACGTAACAGCCAAGCCCGCTGCCATGCCGCTGGAGATAGAGTCCAAACGCGGAGTGTTCCAACTCGGTGTGGTCGATTTTGCTTCCGACCCGACAAAAACGCTCACTTACGGCTTCTTCTCCGATTATGCTAACGGGGCAGCTATCGATGTTGTGGTCGACGAAGAATTGCTCGACACCGCTTTTGTGCTCTGCGAAGGTGAGTCGGTTACAATGGTTGCCACCGCTCCCGATGGCGTAAGCGACTTCAAGTGGTATCAGGGCAATACGCTGGTGCATACCGGGGATACGCTGACTGTTGATGCCGCAACTGTTGCTGCTTCCGGCACCTACCGCGTGGAAGGCGACAGCCGCGATTGTACAGTTGAGTACAAGGAGTTCACATTCTTTATCCAACCTCGTCAAACGGATATCCCGCTTACTGAGGTTATCATCAACGAAGGCGAGAGTTATACCTGGCCGGTTAACGGACAAACCTATTCCACTTCTACATATGACACGGTCTGGACTGCTGTCCAGTATGGCGATTTGCCGGTCTTCGGCTGCGATACAGCTGAAGCACTGCATGTCATTGTTCGTGCATGCATCGAGGCCACACTGACTTGCCCGGAAGAGATCTGCGGTGACGAAACGTCCATTCTCTTGCCCTTCACCATCACCGGTAGTGGCGAATACACCGTGTCTGCCACTTTTGATGCCAAAGCCAAGGCTGCAGGATTTGCCGATGGCGAGTTGACAGCCTCGGGCTCTGACCTTGTAGTGCCGGTACCTGTTGCCGTCTATGCCGATACATATACGGCAGTCGTCACCTTCACTCCTACAGAGGCGGGTTGCGAAATCCAGCAGTTCCCCATATCGTTCCTTGTGCGCTATCCGAATACGGTGTTTACACAGCGTTGGAACGATGTGCTCGCCGTCTACAACGAACGCTACAACCGCGGTGAGGGACGCGTAGGCTACAAGTTCACATCCTATCAGTGGTACAAGAACGGTCAGCCTATCTCCGGCGCAACAGGGTCGTATTACTACATTGGCCCTGTAGAGCAACTGGATTTCAATGCCGACTATTCAGTTGAACTCAAGCGTGAGGATGGCGTAGTTATTCGCTCATGCGATTATCGCCCTGTGCAGACCGATGCGCCTGATCAGGTCACAACATCCAAATCGCTCGTCAGAGGCCAAATTATCATCCGTCGCGGTAGCAGGCAGTACACGCCGCTTGGAGTACCTGTACAATAACAATCGTAGCAAGCAATGACCGGACGTATATATCATATACTCTTTATCATCACCCTTGTTGCGGTACATGTAACAACGGCTTCGGCACAGATGCGCGACTCGTTGCTCACCCACTATGTGGGACTTGAGGCACATGTCGGCTATAGCAATATGTTCACGCGTCAGACCGGCTTGCATGACTTAGGCGGAGTAGGTGGCGGACTCGGGTTTGCTTACAAGTTTCAGTACCGCCCGTGGCGTTTCCAGGCGGGATTGGCTGTCACTTCGCTCAACTCTGT
>JAFXSS010000079.1 GCA_017525455.1 Paludibacteraceae bacterium | reverse complement strand
TCAGTTCGTGGATGGGCATTATGTGCACCATCTGAAGCTGGGCAAGTCCTATCGCAACCGACTACAACTGATCGGTGTGGATTACAACGTACGTGCGTACGTGAAAGTGGTTTTGCCATGCGCTGGAGCGGCCGTCATGGAGCAAGACACCAGTAGTCAGGCATGTTTTAACGATGCCCGTCGCTTGCGATTGGTAGACAGTACGCACGTGCTGGCCTATGACACGCTCACCTCGTATATCATTCCTTACAAAGATTGGTTGGCCGAGGCCGACAGCGTGGCGCTGTACTGGGAAGGTACGCAGGATGCCCGTATGTGGACCGGCGAGGAGTGTGAGTTCCAAGCCGATGTACAACATGCATGGGACTACTACGATCTGCCGGCTAACGGAGAGATTCATCTATCCAAGAGTATGCTAACCAATGCCGTCAACCATGCTCAAGATAGCGCCGGCTTCATGTTCTCACGCGTGGTATGTCCGGAGGAGGGACGTCTGTTTGTACGTCCCTTAGTCCCGGATCTGAGAGGTGCCACCTTGCTTCGTTATGACAAGACGCAAATGGTATCCGTTGCAGATACGGCGCTCTACTGCTTCCCCTCCGAATGGACTTCGGTAGAATGGGTGGCTAACACACGAAAAATCGTGAAGATGTATCTATATGCTTCGCCGGAAGAAGCGCCTGTAGATAGTTTCAAGTTTGATCTGCAAGACAGCGTTCGACGCGTACTGACGTGGTCACAACCGGAGATGAAAACACTCCGCACGTTGGTACCCGGCGCCGTAATGTATGTGCGATTTAGCTGCTCGAGAGAGGAGTTTAAGCTCACGCCGCAGACCTTACCGGCTAATTCGGGATGTGTCGTAAACTCCATACGCCTTCGACCGGGCAAAACGGCTACGACCGGAAAGAGTCAAATCTTGAGGCTATATTATGCTGATATAGAAGGGTATTCCTTGGAGTTTTGCTGTGTCAACAATATTGCTTCAAACCTTCAAAACCTGTTTATTGCCGATACATGTGATATCTTGCTGAGATGGGATACCAACGCTACCAAAAAACGCTGTGTATACCATTTACAGACAGCACGCGGAGGTCAGACGTGGACAATCAGTAGTGAAGAAGTAAATGGATGGAAAGATAAATTGACGCCTCCTGATGGCTTCTACTACGTCCGCACCACCGCTGACGGTACGATCACCATCACGACTGACAAACCCGAGGAGCAAGACCCCGAAGGAGATGATCCGGAGGAAGTGGAGCCGGGAACGCCGACCGGCGGACAGACGCTGAAGCTGGATACGGAGTGCCGTAAAGTGCTGCACAACGGCCAGATCTACATTATCCGTGCCGGACGGGTGTATACCCTCACCGGTCAAGCCTGCACCGATATCGATCTTCGTTAATTCTGTTCATACGATATAATGCCATCAGGAGCCTGTCCGAAAGGATAGGCTCCTTCGGTTTCTTTTGCCCTGTTTTTACGGTTCGTAGGCCCTAAAAACTTGCGTACTAAATACGTACTTTTTTTTGTGCTGCAATAAGCGTAATATACAGATAGTCAGCGGGGAGTGGCGTACCTAAATGTACTTTTCGGTACTTTTATGTTTTATAACATACGCGGAAGTTTGCGTATATCGCGAAAAAGCAGTAATTTTGCAGGCGATTAACAAAGTTAATGCAGAACTAAACAATACTAACAAAATCTTAAAATCACATGAAGAAACGTTTTTACATGTTCTCCGTTATGGTGATGGCGACGCTGAGCGTTCTGGCACAGAGTCTGACCGTAACGGGTGTGGTGATGGCGGAAGATGATCCGGATCCGATCATCGGCGCCAACATTATCGTGAAAGGTACGACCAACGGTACGGTGACCGACTATGACGGTAAGTTCAGCATCCAGGCCCGGCAGGGTGCGGTGCTGACGGTGACGTACATGGGCTACAAGCAGCAGTACATCAAGGTGACGTCGTCTGCTCCGCTCCGTATTACGCTGCAGCCCGACAACGTACAGCTGCAGGAGGTAGTAGCCATCGGCTACGGTACGATGCGCAAGAGCGACGTGACGGGTGCCGTGACGAGTGTGAGTGCGGACCAACTGCTGAAATCGCCGGTGTCCGGTCTGGACCAAGCGCTGCAGGGACGTGCAGCCGGTGTGACGGTGACGAGCGAGTCGGGGCAGCCGGGTGAGGCAGCCACGATCCGTATCCGCGGTATCGGTTCGGCACTGGGAGGTAACGACCCGCTGTATGTAGTAGATGGTGTCATTACGAGCGACATTAAGTTTCTTGCTCCGAGTGACATCCAGTCGATGGAGATCCTAAAGGACGCATCGGCTACGGCTATCTACGGTAGCCGCGGTGCGAACGGCGTGATATTGATTACCACGAAGCAAGGATCGGAAGGTAAGATTAACATCTCGTTTGATGCCTACTGGGGTTTCCAGAACCGATGGAAGAAGCTGGATGTTCTTAATAGTAAAGATTTTGCGGATACAGAGATACGTATTGGCGCGATGCGCGATGGCGCTACGCAAATATCCGACTATTATAAATACGGATTCTCGCAGTGGCTGCAAGACTACAAGATAGGTGTCTCTACTTTCTATCCTACTAACTTCGACTACTCGAGTCAGGAGACCGATTGGCAGGACGAGGTATTCAAACGTAATGCATTTATGCACAATTATACGCTCTCGTTCGACGGCGGTAATGACAAAGGCCACTACGCTATGTCGGCATCGTACTTCGGACAAGAGGGTACGATCATCGGAAGTAACTACCGCCGCTTCACGCTGCGTTTGAACACCGACTATAAGGTACGTGACTGGCTGAAGATCGGTGAGCACTTCTCGCTGATGACCAGTAGTGGACGTAATGCGATGAATAATAACGCTTCGGCCGGAGCGTCCATTATCTCTGCTGCGCTGGCTATGGCACCGTGGGATCCTGTGTACTATCCTGAAGGTTCGGTGAATGCGGCCGGAGAAAATATAGGTGGACATTATTCGGCAGGTTCGAACTTCAAGAATGTGACCAATCCGTATCAGATGGTGTATAACGGCGAACCGAGCAAAAAGACGGAACGCATGTTGGGTGATGTGTTCTTTGAGATCAATCCGATTCAGGGCCTGACATGGAGAACGTCTGTTTCGGCGGACTATACCTTAATTCGCGAGCGCAATTACTGGGGCGCGAATACGTACACGAGTTATAATTTCTCGGAGAAGAACGGTTTGTCGTCCAGCATGGAGCGCCATTTGTCGCTCATTGAGGAAACAACGCTCACGTATGCGCGCCAAATGGGCAAGCATAACTTCAGCGTAATGGTGGGTCAGACTTGGCAGGAATATAATCAGTATGGTATCGGTGGTTCGGGTGCTACAATCCTGAATCCTGTAGAGAGCAACTGGTATCTGCTCAATACGAAGACGGACAAGAATCCGGCCGGAGATTGGGTAAGTCGTACACGCCGTTTGTCGTTCCTGGGCCGTGCGTTCTACAGCTACGACAACCGCTACATGATTACCGCCAACTTCCGTGCGGATGCATCGAGCAAATTCACGAAGAACCCGTGGGGCTTCTTCCCCTCGGTGGCACTGGCATGGCGTCTGAGCGAGGAGCATTTTATCAAGGATAAGGAACTCAGCTGGCTGGATAATCTGAAGATTCGTGCCGGATGGGGTCAGGTAGGTAACGACGGTGTGGATGCAGGAGCTTTCGTAGCAACGATGGCTAATGGTTCGCAGTTGAATACTGACTATCCTCTGGGTGGCGACAACAGTGAAGCAACGCCGGGTTCTGCTGTACTGAGCCAGGTGAACAGAGACGGTAAGTGGGAGACCAACGAGCAATGGGATGCCGGTATCGACTTCAGTTTCTGGAATGGTAAGTTGAGCGGTGCGATTGACTACTTCTGCCGTGACACGAAGGATGCACTCTTGTATGTGATTGCTCCCGGTCATGTGGGTAACAGAATGAAGATGGTCAGCAATGTGGGTAACATCCGTAATATGGGTGTGGAGTTGACGCTCAATCATGATAATAGAGTAGGTAAGGTGCATTATAATATCGGTGGTAACTTCAGTTACTTGCATAACAACCTGACAGCACTGAATGGCGGTTCTCGTCTGCCGGAGGCGGATGGCTATCGCATGACCGATATGGGGCTGCCGCTGAAAGCGTTCTGGGGCTATACCTATGAAGGTGTGTATAAAACGGACGAGGAAGCTCTGGCGCACCTGACGGCTTATGATGCTTCTACGATTACAGCACATGCCGGTGACGCGCGTTATACCGACCTGAACGGAGATGGTAAGATAGACGAAAACGATGCCCATTATATCGGTAACTCGTTCCCGAAGTTCTCCTATGGTATCAATGCCGGAGCTGAATTTTACGGTGTGGATATCCAAGTGTTCTTCCAGGGTGTAGCAGGTATTGATATTTACAATGCTGCTCGTATGAGACTGGAGGGCGACGGTTCGTCGAATGCGCTGGCCAGCTATATGAAAGACGAGGTATGGGTAGGTTACAGCACCGGTGTACAGAACGCGATGCTGAATAAGGGTATCAACTATATGGAACTGGAGAATCGTGATGGTACGATACCTAACCCGCTGGGTTCGTCGGCTAACACCGCGTCCTCGACTCGTTTCCTGGAGGATGCCAGCTATCTGCGTCTGAAGAACCTGCAGATCGGTTATACCTTCCCGGCTAAATGGACTCAGAAGTTCCGCTGCTCGCGTCTGCGTCTGTACGCAACGGCCAGCAACCTGTTCACCATCACCAAGTACAAAGGCTACGATCCCGAAGTGGGTGGCGGTGTGGACTACGGAAACTATCCGCAAAGCAGAACGTTTACGTTTGGACTAAATGCGAATTTTTAGACCGCTTCGCTGATAGAATATAGACCGTTCATTACATTCACTGATAGAATATAGACTGATTATGAAAACGAAAATCAATATAAAACCTTTGTACATTGTACTTTGTGGCTTCGTACTTAGTTTCACCGGTTGCAAGGACTATTTGACGGAGATTGAGCCGGGTACGACCTTGTTGGAGGACTATTATACCTCAACGGCTGCGGCGAAAGAAAATCTGGTAGGATGTTATGTACCGCTGATGTGGGAATATAATACGACCTATTGCTCGGAGTGGTTTATCGGCGATATTGCCAGCGACGACGCCCTGAAGGGTGGCGGTTCGACCAGCGATATGGCGGATGCCTATGATTTTGAAAACTGGCGTACAGAATCTTCGAATGCCTTGCTGCACGACTATTATCTGGCGCAATACCAAGGTATCGCCCGTTGTAATTTGTCGCTCCACTATATTTCGGGCATGGAAGTAGGCGTGGACGAAGAGTTTACTCAGGCCATGAAGAACCGTCTGCTGGGCGAGGCATATTATCTGCGTGCGTACTACTATTTCCGCCTGGTGCGTGTATTTGCAGGCGTACCGCTAGTGACCAACGTGGTGGATAATATGGCTGATTGGCAACAGCCGCGTGCCTCGGTAGATGAAATCTATACGCAGATATTGTCCGACCTTGAGTTGGCGAATAAATACTTGTGGGAAAAGAGTAAATACCCCGCAGCCGAAATGGGACGTGCTACCAAAGGTGCGGCTGAGGCTATGCTGCTGAAGGTGAACGTCTATATGGCTTCGCCGTACTGGCAGAAACAGGGCGTAAAGAAGACACCGGCTGCCTGCTATGCGGATGCCAAGGCCTGGGGTGACTCTATCATCCAGTCGGGCGAGTACAGCCTGTGCACCAACTATGAGGACAATTTCACCATCGCCGGCGAGAACGGACAGGAGTCGGTATTCGAGATCCAATATGCCGAGGTAACGTGGGGTGACTATACTTGGGACTATGATTACAAAGGCTTTGGCCGTACGGCAGGTTCGTTCACGCAGATCCTGACGCGTAGCCGCTCGAGTAAGATTGGTGGTGGTTGGGGCTTCAACCATCCGACCCAGAACCTGTACGACGAGTTTGAGGCAGGCGATGTGCGCCGTGACGTAGCTATCCTGGTGCCGGCAGACAGTCTGATTGAGACGCCGGCTGTAGAGTATTACTTAGGTAATAAGATGCTCAATAATAAGTACGCTATGTATCGTGACAGTACGTACTCCGGAGCAGGATACGGACAGTGGGGTATTCACGCCAGTCGCGGTCCGCTCAACAACCGCCAGATCCGTTATGCCGACGTGCTGCTGCTGTATGCCGAGGCTTGTCTGGGCTTGGGCGATGCCGGAACGGCCAAGACCTATATCGACCAGGTACGTTCGCGTGCCGGCTTGGGAGCGTGTGCTGCGGCTACGGATGCTACGCTGCGCCATGAGCGTCGCTGCGAGTTGGCCATGGAGGGGCACCGCTGGTTTGACCTGGTGCGCTGGGAAGGCGTAGCCGGTACGGGACTGAAAGCCCATATGGATGCATATAAGACCGGTGAGACGACGGATGCACAGAGCCATATGCGTGAGTTCATCGAAGGCAAACATGAGATCTTCCCGATCCCGTACGAGGAGCGTCTGCTGAATCCGAAGATGGATCAAAATCCGGGGTATTAATCGAATGGAAAATGGAAAATTAACTAGACAAACTAGCATAACTAGAAATACTAGTACAACTAGAATTACTAACCTTTTTTTAAACAAAATCAAAAATCATTATGAAAGCAAACAAATTTTTTGCTATTGCGCTTGCAGCGCTGACAATGGTTGGTTTCAACTCTTGTAAAGACAAAGAGAAAGAAGTAGAGGCACTGACGCTGACTCCTACTTCGCTGACCCTGAAGGTAGGTGAGACCGGTACGATCACGGCCAACATCACCGTAGAGACTTGGGCTTCGAACAATGAGGCTGTAGCTACCGTTGATAAGGGCGTTGTTACTGCAGTGGCTGAGGGTAATGCTATCATCTCTGCTACCGCTAATGGTACGACCAAGACTTGCGTTGTGCTTGTAGAGAAGGCTGGTCAGCAAGGTGGCGACGAGAAGACGATCGAGGCAAAACGTATTTGGCCGGTTATTTTGGATGGTGTAACGTCAGAGAAGTATGCAAGCCTGATCGCAGGTGACTTCCGCGTAAACGATGTAGATAACTTCCTTTATATCTGGGCTGCTGGCGAGACCTACAACGCAGGTGACGGTACAGGAAAGAACTTCTTCGGTAACACCGAGGGTTATATGGCATTGACCGTTGCTGCTCCGGCAGGTTGGTCGGGTGGTGGTTTCTGTATTACAAATACAGAGTCTGTAGCAGCCGCTCAAGTTCTTAAAGAGGCAGTAACCGCTAATCCTGATAAGTACTTCCTTCACATTGCTATCAAGGCTGCTAACGATGGTACACATCAATTCTCTGTATTTGATGATGCAGCATTCTTCAACATTGGAACAGAGAAGATTGATGGCAAGGGTAATATCATTGGAAACTTTGAGCGTGATGGTGAATGGCATGAGTTTGATGTGCCTCTGTCGGCATACACAACAGAGATTGCCGGATCAATCGTAAAATCTGGTATGAATATTTTCAGTATTCGCTCTGGTGCTACCGTAGGTGCTCAGCTCAACCTTGATGCTGTTTACTTCTACGAGAAGGAGTAATGGTATCTAACATTGCTTTGGGGGAATTGGTTTTCCCCCATTGCCCTATTAGTAAATGAAAAAGTTCAACAAATGAAAATAAGAAATTATCTATTATTGTTTGCCGTTGTACGTATGGCGGCAAGTGGACAAAAGCAGGACGAACCCTCCAACG
>JAFXSS010000078.1 GCA_017525455.1 Paludibacteraceae bacterium | reverse complement strand
GCGCACACCTTGTGCATGTATCCACCACCTCCACGGGTGGCGTGTGGGTAGGCGAGGCTACCGGTAGCGTGCCGGTGCTCAGCGAACGGAACATCTACTTCGGTCAATACTTGGGCAACCAGTATATGCACTCCAAGTTCCTTGCCGACCGCCTGATTCTGGATGCCGTGGCGCACCAGGGACTGAAAGCAAAGATCATGCGCGTTGGTAACCTGGCGGCACGAAGTTACGATGGCGAGTTCCAGGTCAACTTCAGCACCAACAGTTACATGGGCAGAATCAAGATTTTCAATATGTTAGGCTGTTGCCCGTATGAGCAATACGACTCGCCCACCGAGTTCTCGCCTATCAACGAGACCGCAAGCGCTATCGTCCTGCTCGCACATACGCCTGATCAGTGTACGGTGTTCCATCCGTATAACACCCACACGCGTCTGTTGGGCGACGTGCTGCGCGAACTTAGGAAGATAGGTACGGATATCCGCTTCGTGGAGACTGCCGAGTTCGGCGCTATTCTGCAGCAAGCAGCGGCAGACCCCAACAAAGCAGCGCTGCTCACAACGATGTTGGCATATCAGAACATCGCCGGAGGGCAACCTACGCAGGTGGTGGAACGCAACAATGCCTATACCTCGCAAGTGCTGCTGAGGATGGGATTCCGGTGGTCGGAACCTGATAGTGAGTATATAGGCAAGATGCTGTCGGCCATCAATGGCTTGGGATTCTTCAATGTGTAATTTTCGAGAGTTATGCAACAGATATATTTTGCCGGAGGATGTTTCTGGGGTATAGAGCACTTCTTCAAGCAAATCAGAGGCGTCACACATACCGAAACGGGTTTTGCTAACGGCAGCGATGACCTGCCGTCGCCTACCTACGAGCAGGTCTATACCGACACTACCGGCTATGCCGAGACGGTATGTGTGCAGTACGACGAATCGGTGGTTAGCCTGGCATTTCTGGTACGGATGTTCTTTGCTGCCATCGATCCGCTGTCGCTCAATCGCCAGGGGCACGATGTAGGTACGCGTGATCGAACGGGCGTCTATTATACCTCCGCGCAACAACTGCCGGTGATTGAGCAGGTGTTTGCCGAGCAGCAGCAGAAATTCACCGAACCTTTGCAAGTTGAACTGCTGCCGCTGCATAGCTATTATCCCGCTGATGAGTACCATCAGGATTATCTCGACAAGCACCCCGACGGCTACTGCCATCTGCCTAAGCAACTTTTTGCCTGGGCGCGAACGCAATCATCGGAGCAATGATCCGTGTCGGCATACCAAGGGGGGTGAATATGTTATAATTAAATGCTCAACGAATGGCTAAACTGATTGATATATCGGATTCTGAACAGGGCGAGTTGGCTCTGGAGTTTGCAGAGTCCATTCATGCAGGCTTTCCTTCTCCCGCCGCTGACCATGCAGGCGAACGCATCAACCTTGCGCGGGAGATGACGCCGCATCCTGAAACAACATTCTACGCCCACGTCGAAGGCGATTCGATGCGCGACGCCGGTATACTTGACGGCGATATAGTAGTCGTCGATCGCAGTCTCACGCCAAAGAACGGCGATTATATAGTAGCGTATATCGATGGCGAATATACGCTCAAGGAGTTCCGGGTAGACCCTGACGGGCAATCAGCGTGGCTCATACCGCATAATCCCGATTTTCAGCCGATAAAAGTGACTGCGGAGAGCAATTTCGTCGTCTGGGGCGTGATCACTTATGCAGTGCATAAAACCCGAGCATAAAAGATATTAACTATTAATTGTTAACTATTAATTATTAACTGTTAACTATTAACTGTTAACTAATCCGGTGTTTGCTTTAGCCGATTGCAATAATTTCTTCGTTTCGTGCGAACGCGTTTTCCGCCCCGATCTGGAGGGACGGCCGGTCGTTGTGCTTTCGGGCAACGACGGATGCGTCGTATCGCGTTCCAACGAGGCCAAAGCACTCGGCATACCCATGGGTGCACCGCTTTATCAGATCAAAGAATTGGTTGACAGAGAGAGGGTCGTTTGTTTCTCGTCGAACTTCTCGCTCTACGGTGACCTGTCGGATAGAGTGATGTCCATCTTACGCAAGCACACCTCGCGCTTTGAGCAATATTCCATCGACGAGTCATTTCTTAATATCGATCATGTGCCTGCCGAACAGCAAAAATCCTATTGCGAGCAGTTGGTAAGGTATATACGGGTTGGGGTAGGCATACCGGTGTCGATAGGTATAGCATCATCCAAGACGCTTGCCAAGGTGGCTGCCAAGTATGCCAAAAAGTACCCGGGCTACCACGGGGTGTGCGAGATTCGCACCGAGCAGCAGCGCGTGAAAGCGCTGTCCGACTTCGAGATTGGCGACGTGTGGGGTATCGGGCGCAAGGCGAAGGCCAAACTCACGGCTGCTGGCATAACTACAGCGCTGCAGTTTGCCGACCAACCTGCTGCGTTTGCGCGTAAACTGCTCAATAAACCCGGATGGCTCACATGGCAGGAGTTGCGTGGCGTGGATGCGATAGATATAACCCAACTGCCTATGAAGCAGTCGGTTACCACTTCGCGCACGTTTGCTACGGCACTATCCGACCAATCGCTACTCGAGCAGCAGATTGCCAATTTCTGCGCTCACTGTGCACGTCAGTTGCGTACGCAGCAATCCGTAGCGCAACAGGTGTACGTGTATGCGCACACGTCAGCGTTCAGAACGGATATACAGCAACACTATTTGTCCGAGTTGGTTACACTGCCCGTACCTACTTCCGGTGACAGAGAACTGATTGCATACGCCTTGGCAGCATTCCGACGGGCATATCGACCGGGGGTGCTCTATAAGAAAGCCGGTGTCGTGTTGATGAAGATCATACCCGAGGCTGCTGTTGTGCCGGATTTGTTTGAGGCGACAGATCGTGACAAGGAAAAACGTCTGCAGCGCGCTCTTGATCAGATTGACGACCGCCACGGACGGCGTGCCATCATCTATGGCTCACAACTGCTATCGGATGAACGTGTGTACAAAACAGAGCACAAATCGCCGCTCTATACCACCGATCTGCGAGATATAATAACCATCAAAGCATAATTTACATTTTTACCCCATACTCTCACTCATATGAAAAAGTTTCTTCTTCTCCTTATCCCAATTCTTCTTGCTGCTTGTGCACCGCAGTTCCCGAGCCTGACACCGGATGAGTTTCAGCAGGTTATCGCCGAGCCGGATGTGCAACTGGTGGATGTACGTACTCAGGCTGAATACGACCGCGGCTTCATCGTTGGCGCAATGAATATCGATTGGCAAAGCAGCGATTTTGCCGATGATGCCGCTCAGTTGCTGGATAAGTCCCACATGGTTGCTCTGTACTGCAGAGCAGGCCACCGCAGCCATGCTGCTGCGCGTAAGTTGTATGCTATGGGCTACAAGCATATCGTAGAACTGCAGGGAGGTTTAGAGGCGTGGCAAGCGGCCGGCAAAACGGTTCAGGCCAATGTCTTTGAGTGCGATGAGTTCCGCACGCCTGGCGGACGGAGCGTGAAACTCAACGCTCTCATGCATGGCAGTATATGGATAGAAGCCGCCGACAAACAGATCTTCGTTGACCCCGTTTCGCAACTCGGCAACCGCTCCGTGGACTACACGACCATGCCTACGGCCGATTTTATCCTTATCACCCACGAGCATCACGACCATCTCGACAAGCAGGCTATCCATAACCTCTCGCACGATGTCTATACGCAACTGATTGCCAACCGATCATCCGTCGATATCTTGGGTCAAGGCATCGCGATGGCTAATGGTGACCGGCGGCAACTGACCGACTGTATCTCCGTGGAGGCTGTTGCGGCCTACAATACCACCGAGGGACATCAGCAGTTTCATCCCAAGGGACGTGACAACGGTTATATCCTGACAGTCGACGGTCTGCGGATTTATATTGCCGGTGACACCGAGTATATCCCAGAGATGGCTGACATCAAAGATATCGATATCGCTTTCCTGCCATGCAATCAGCCGTATACCATGACCCCGGAGCAACTTGTCAAGGCTGCCAAGGTTATCCGACCTAAGGTGCTCTTCCCCTATCACTACGGCGACACGGATCTGAGTTCTATCACTGCCGCATTGGCGGATGAGAACATTGATGTCCGTATCCGGCATTACGAATAATTATTATTCTTGTGCTTATTAAAGAATCCAACCGCAAGTTAAGCAATTTGAGTATAGAGAACCGCGTATATGCCGCTACCAAAAACCGGGTGACGCCGAATGGGCACAACAGATCCTGGATAAGATTCGGGCACTTGCCGAGTGGCGTCCCAAACAAGATTGATTAAGACGATTGTCCGCGCATGTATTCACTAGGAGTGATGCCGGTTTTGTTCTTGAACATGCGCGTGAAATGGTGCGGGTAATCAAAGCCTAGCATGTAGGCTGTTTCGCTGATGCTGCGGCCGCTCATCAGGATGTTTTTTGCCAGACGGATGATGTACGATTGTATATACTCTTTGGCGGAAGCACCAGTGGCTTGCTTCACCAGATCACCGAAGTAACCTGCTGAATACGCCATTTTCGATGCGCAATATGCTACTGTCGGCAAGCCGTTTTGTGCTTGCCGGCCTTCGTAATAATACTGGTCTAACAATGAATGAAAACGTTTCAGTACATCCGGCTCGGCTGCATCTCTCTTGGCACTCAGTCGCCAGTATGCACGTTGGCAATAGTCCAGAATCAAACGCAGATATCCGATGATAATATTCCGCAACGCCGAACTGTCATGATGTGAGCGCAGTTCTTCGCGCAGGCCGCTCAGGAGTTTGTCTATAGCGTCCCACTCCTTGGGCTCCAGCGGAAGCGAATCGGTAAAGTAGTACGAGAAGAAGTTATACTCCTTGATGTGTGCCTCCAGATCCGTTTTGCTCATCAGCTCCGGCGACCATAGCACCGCCCAGCCGTTAAGAAAGAGTGGATTACCGTCATCTTCTTTGCCGCCTATCTGTCCCGGGGCAACGGCAATAACCGACCAGTCGCTCACTTTCACAGGACGAATGCCGTACGACAAGTTCTGCGGAAACTCCCGCTGAATAAACAAGCCATACACGCTATAGCTGTTCATGCTCGTCCGCACACCATGCTCCAATTCATCGAAATGAATCACGCTAATCAGCGGGTGTAACTCCGGTGCTTGGAGATGCCGTGCATACACATTCGGGTTTTGGACGTTCAGAAGTTTTTTCATAACAACTGCAATTTGTCTGCAAAAGTACAAAAAATATCCTAAATATGCAAAAGTGGAAGAGAAAAAATGTGATATTTTTGCAATTTCTGCAAAATTGGTATATATTTGGCAAATTTATGTTTGTTAATTTAAATAAAAAGCAGTAATTTTGCATCGTAAATCAAATCAACTGCTATGCGAAAGATTTTATTCACCTTGCTTGCAGCGCTCACGATAACCGGCTGCAACGCCCAAAACAACAAAGTACAAATGACGAATAACAAATGTTTGGTAGTATTCTTCTCCCATGCCGGAGAGAACTACTCAGTAGGAAACATCAAAGTGGGTAATACTAAGATTGTGGCTGACTACATCAGCGAACTGACCGGAGCTGATCAGTTTGAGATCGTGACGCACAAATACGACGGAATGGCTTATACGCCGCTGACTGAGCTGGCACAAGAGGAAGCCCGCAACAACGAACGTCCGGCGTTTGAACCGCAAATAACCACTTCAAACGGCGAAGTCATCAAACCTTCAAACGTCAAAGAATTCTTTGACCAATACGACATCATCTTCATCGGCGGACCGATCTGGT
>JAFXSS010000077.1 GCA_017525455.1 Paludibacteraceae bacterium | reverse complement strand
GCGCCAGTGCGTTCTTGAAGCTTACGCGTGCTGCGCGTGCTTTCTCGATGTTCGAGCCATCGCACTTGTTGATAGCTATACCGTCGGCCATCTCCATGATACCGCGTTTGATACCTTGCAGCTCGTCGCCTGTGCCTGTTACTTGCAGCAGCAGGAAGAAATCCACCATCGAGTGTGCAGCGGTCTCCGATTGTCCTACACCTACCGTTTCCACCAGTATGGTGTCGAACCCAGCGGCTTCGCACAGCACGATTGTCTCGCGCGTCTTACGTGCTACACCTCCTAACGAGCCTGCTGACGGGCTGGGACGTATAAACGCATTGGCGGCTGTCGACAGTTCGTTCATACGGGTCTTGTCCCCCAATATGCTGCCTTTCGAACGTTCCGACGACGGGTCAATAGCCAGCACGGCCAGATGATTGCCCTGCTTGCATAACTGGGTGCCCAGTGCTTCGATGAATGTCGATTTGCCGGCACCGGGCACACCTGTTATACCTACGCGTATGGAGTTACCTGAGAATGGCAGACACGCCTCAATCACTTTTTGTGCAATCTCCTGGTCAGAGGGCAGATTGCTCTCCACCAGTGTCACTGCTTGACCGAGGATAGATATATCGCCATTGCGTATGCCGGCTACATATTCGTCAGCCGACAGCAAACGTTTCTTGCGTCGGAACGTGGCATACGGGTTTACCGAGGGTAGGGGTACTACACCTTCATTCACCTGTAAGCCCTTGTAATCCTCGCTGTTCTCGGGATGCTCCATATCTGTTGATTTTTACTCTACAGTCCAGTTGACGGTAACAATGAATCGCGGTTTAGCCGGGTCATTGGTGATCAGAGTGAGCTGACGGCTGTATGCACCGGGCTGCAAGCCTGCGGTGGGCACTTCGAGTTTGAGTGATGCACTCTTGCCGTTCTTCAACTCGTTTTTGTTAACCGATGCACGGAAATCCTTGCTGTTGTTCAGCACGCGGTGAATCTTCAGCGGATCGGCACCAACGTTCGTAAGGTTGATTGTGCGTTTGCCTACCTTGCCGGCTGCTATGTTACCCATGTTGATGGTAGCGGCAATGTCTAGGATAGGAGCATTGCGGTGCTCCTCAGGAGTCAGCTTCGAGAAGTCTTCCTCGATATCGGCGCGAACGATGATCTTGTACTCGTCGCTCTGTACTTGCTTGCCGTTCACTACGATCAGGAACGAACCCTCGATTGGCCCAAAAATATTGCCGGTCTCCGGAGTCAAAGCAATCTGTATCTTACCGGTTTCGTTAGGCTTAACTTCTGCCAGCGTAACAATAGCATCCAGATACTTCTCCTGCCCTTTGGCGGGAACGATTGCTACTGTCAGTCCGTTGGGGGTTTGGTTGGCATACTCGATCTCGGCAGTCTTGGTGCCTACGTTGGTTACTTTGGCAAAGTTCACCTCTTTCTGCTTCAGGCTCAGATCACCCATCTTCACCGGATACTTGTCCACCGGTTTGGCGGGCTTGGGTATCACTTCACCCTTGATGGTGACGCGAGTGGTCGGCTCGGTAGCATTGGAGGTGATGGTCACAGTCTTGGTGAATCGTCCCGGACGACCGTTAGGGTTGTATGTTACGGTTATCTCACCTGTCTGTCCCGGCTCAATCGGCTGACGCGGCCATTTGGGTGTCGTGCAACCGCAACTGGCGCGAACGTTCGACAGAACAAGCGGTTCCATACCTTCGTTCTTGAATGTGAAGATTGTTGTTACTTTGCCGTCGGCCTCGTTGATCTTGCCGAAGTCGTGGTCATGTCGTTCAAATGTGATGACTGCCTGTTGAGCCATCATTGCTACGGCTACCAATGCCATAGCCATCGTTACAAATACCTTTTTCATTTTGTTGTTATCATTTTGCCCAAGGACTCAAGAGCCTTGGTTGTTTTTATTCGAATACTCGTTTTACGGACTGTATGTTATGCATCTTTCTCAAAGCATCTATCAGTTCGTACAGTTCGGCCTTGTCGTACACATATATCTCAATCTTGGCGTTGAACACGCCGTTGTTGGCGGATATATGCAGTTCGTGCACATTGATGTTGAAGTTCTCCGATATCACGCGCATGATCTCTATCAGCAGTCCGAACTGATCGATACCTTCAATCTCCAGTTTCTCCTTGTAGGTACTCATGCGGTGGGTATCCCATTCAACGGAGTAGATGGATTTGCCGTAACTCGATTTGAGCCGGTCAGCCACCGGGCAGTTCAGGTAGTGGATGTGCATCTTGCCATCCGCGTCTTTGAATCCAATCACCTCGTCACCGGGTATAGGTTTGCAGCACGGCTCCAGTATCACATCTTTCAGATTCTCGTCGGTAAGTACGATGTGCCGCGGCGCTTTGCTCATTGCCTTAGGCTGACTGCCGGCCGCTGACTGCTGAGTGCTGATTGCTGATGGCTGACTTCTATCCTGACTCCACGGGTTCAGGCGCGACCACAGGCTGCGCTTGGGGAATATGATCTCTTTCAGCCCCTGCAGTTTGATGGCATCCAAACCTATCTGACGGTACAACTCGCTGCGTTTGGTCAGATGGTAGTAGTTTTGCAGTCGTTGTGTGGCGCTCTCGAACTGGTCTTCGGGAATCTCCATCGTGCGCAGAGCGTCGTTCAGCCGGCGTTCGCCTATCTGCTCTTTCTGTCGTTCCTGCTTGTGGAAATACGTCTCCAGCGATGATTGTGCTTTGGCTGTGATTACATATTTCAGCCACTCGGGTTGCGGTTGCTGCTGTTCGGCTGTCAATACTTCGACCTGATCGCCTGCATGCAGGATATAATCGCTGCTTTTGAGGCTGTGGTTAACGCGTGCGCCTATACAATGCTCGCCCAACTCGGAGTGTAACTGATAAGCCAGATCCAGCACGGTTGCGCCTTGAGGCAGGGTTTGTATCTCACCTTTAGGTGTGAATACAAACACCTCTTTGGCAAACAGATTGAGCTTGAATGTATCCAAGAACGCCATAGCGTCGGGCGACTCGCTGGCCAGTATCTCCTTGATATCGCGCAGCCATTTGTCGAGCTCGGTCTCTTCCAGCACGCCTGTTTTGTACTTCCAGTGTGCCGCCAAGCCCTGTTCCGCCAACTCATGCATGCGCCGCGTACGAATCTGTATCTCTACCCACTCGCCGTCGTGTCCCATCACGGTCACATGCAATGCTTCGTAGCCGTTGGCTTTGGGCGTGGATATCCAGTCTCGTATGCGTCCCGGATGCGGACGGTAGATCTCCGTTATGGCGGAGTAGATCATCCAGCACTGGTCTTTCTCGCTGAACGACTGGTTGGGTGTAAACACGATTCGCACGGCCAGCAGGTCATACACCTCGTCGAACGTCACGTGCTTGGTGTTCATCTTGTTCCAGATGGAGTAGGGCGTCTTGATGCGTGCCGTCAGGTCATAATCGTAGCCGAGCATGGTCAGCTTGTCGCGTATAGGTTGGGCAAACCGCTCGAAGTTCTCCATACGCGTCAGGTTGTCGGCCTCGATGCGTGCCAGCAGTTCGGCATAGGTATCCGGATGCTCGTATTTGAACGCCAGGTTCTCCAGTTCGCTCTTGATTGATCCCAGACCCAATCGGTGCGCCAACGGAGCGTAGATATACTGCGTCTCACCGGCAATCTTGTACTGCTTCTCTATCGGTTGTGCGCTGAGCGTGCGCATGTTGTGCAATCGGTCGGCAATCTTGATGAGCACCACACGTATATCGTCGCTCATCGTCAGCAGCAGTTTGCGGAAGTTCTCCGCCTGCTCCGAGGCTTTGTCGCCGAACACACCGCCGGATATCTTCGTCAAACCGTCAACGATCTGTGCAATCTTTGCACCGAACAGATTGTCGATATCTTCCACCGTATAATCGGTATCTTCCACCACATCATGCAGCAGTGCT
>JAFXSS010000076.1 GCA_017525455.1 Paludibacteraceae bacterium | reverse complement strand
GCTGTTGAGAACGCACTGCGCAAAGCCGGCTTGAACCCCGCACACTGCGATAGCGATGACCATATCGCTTCGAACACCGCTAAGGGTTGGCTGACCGAAGAGCAGGCTCAAATCGCTCGCGATATCCGCGCTAACGTACCCGCAGAAGCTGAAGCAAACCTCAATATGAAAAAGATTGAGATGATTGCTCAAGGTCGTCTGGGTAAGTTCTTGAAGGAGAACACGCTGGTTGAGCAGGCTTACATCATGAGCGAAAGCAAGGAACTGGTAAAGGATATTCTGAAAAAGCAGAATGTTACTATTACCGACTTCCGTCGCATTACACTCAACCAGGAGTAATCTGAATGATTATCTGATTGAGCGCTCAAAGCGACTCGTTCCAATTGGAGCGAGTCGCTTTCTTTTGCTTACGATTAGACTTGAAAATAGTACGGTAGTATCTTAATCCAAATTGTCGTAGCGCTGGAACAGGAAATCGTTGTATGGATAGCGCTTGATATGTATGGCTTTGACGCGATCGTAGATGAGCTGACGAAGTTCTTCAATGTTCGTCTTGTTGCGAGCACTAATAAATACCACATTGGATGGATTGAGTTTGGCCATCCATGTACGTTTGAGTTCTTCAAGAGATATGTTTTCGCGCGTGGGCGGAAGCAAATCATCTTCGGCTTGAGGAGTGTATGTGAAGGCATCAATCTTGTTGAATACCACAATCTCTTCAGGTCGGTTGATCACGGTTTGCTTCTTGTCTTTAGCTCGGTATTTGCGTTCGCCGGCATTGGGCTTGCTGTCGTTCCACGGGTCTGATTCCTCGATGTGATAATCCTTCTGCAGAAGTTCGTTGATGGTTTGCTCCACAACTTCATACTGCTCCTCGAAGTTTGGATGAGATATATCCACCACATGCACAAGCAAATCAGCTTCACGCACTTCATCCAAAGTCGATTTGAAAGACTCTACAAGATTATGTGGCAGTTTGCGGATAAAGCCTACTGTATCTGACAGAAGGAACGGCAGATTGTCAATCGTGACTTTACGGACAGTGGTGTCAAGAGTTGCAAATAGTTTGTTCTCAGCGAATACATCGGACTTGCTCAGCAAGTTCATCATCGTTGATTTGCCTACGTTCGTATATCCCACGAGTGCCACACGCACCATCTTTCCGCGATTCTGCCGTTGGGTAGCCATCTGTTTGTCGATGCGCTTGAGGTCTTCTCGCAACAAAGCTATACGGTTGTTGATTATTCGTTTGTCCGCCTCAATCTGCGTCTCACCCGTACCGCGATTCGTTCCTCCACCGCCACGCTGGCGGTCAAGGTGTGACCACATACGTGTTAGTCGCGGGAGCATGTATTGCAGATGCGCCATTTCCACTTGCGTTTTGGCATAAGAGGTCTGTGCACGCTGCAGGAAAATCTCGAGAATGAGTATAGTACGATCCATGACGCGCACGCCTCCACCCTGCCCTCCCTTGGCAGAGGTTGCGTTCAAAGTTTTCTCGATATTACGTATCTGCCGCGGTGAGAGCTCGTCGTCGAAGATCACCAGTTCAACAGGTTCTTCGCAGTTAGGTTGGGCTGCCGCGTTGTAGGCGGATATATATTCGCATATCTCCTGCAGCTTGCCCTCTCCCACATAAGTTGTAGAATTGGGGTATTCCAGACGTTGCACAAAACGCTTGACGGGTTGTATATGATTGGTGTCGGCTAGGAAAGCCAATTCGTCTAGATATTCGTTTGTCCGTTCCTCGGGTTGCTCGGGAGTAATCAAGCCGACAAGAACTGCAAGAGTATTTACCATTTTATCATTTGCCATTTAGTAATTAATTTAGTCATTTTGCCGAATGCTTAGTGCGCCTCGAGCCAGTTGTCGCCTACGCCGCACTCAGCGATGAGAGGCACAGACAGATGGATCGCATTCTGCATGTTGTCCACCACAATCTTACGTACTTGATCAACCATGGCAACCGGAACATTGAAGTTGAGTTCGTCGTGCACCTGCATTATCATTTGCGCCTGCTTACCGCCAAACTTCTGATTGAGTTGCTTTAGTTCACGATGAATAGCCACCATAGCTATCTTGATGATATCCGCCGCCGTGCCTTGAACAGGTGCATTCACAGCATTACGTTCGGCAAAGGCACGGACGGTAGCATTGTGCGAGACAATGTCCGGGAGGTAGCGTTTACGCCCGAATAGTGTTTCTACATACAGATGTTCGCGTGCAAACTCCTTCTGCGCCTCAATGAACGAACGAATCTTCGGGAAAGCTGCGAAGTAGTCGTCTATCAATTGTTTGGCTTCGGAGCGCGAGCAGTCGAGTTGCTGAGCCAAACCAAAAGCAGAAATGCCGTACAGAATACCAAAATTAGCCGTTTTGGCGGCCCGGCGTTGCTCCTTCGAAACATCATCAATAGGCACCTTGAATATCTTTGCCGCTGTGGCAGCGTGGATATCCTGACCGTTGCGAAAAGCATAAAGTAGGTGTTCATCCTGCGAGAAGTGTGCCATCAGCCTCAACTCAATCTGCGAGTAGTCTGCACTCAGAATCTTACAGCCAGGATCAGCAATAACAGCGCGACGGATAAGTTGCCCTCGTTCCGAACGGATAGGTAGATTCTGCATATTCGGATTGGATGAAGATAGCCGTCCTGTAGCAGTAACAGTCTGGTTGTAGGTGGTATGAATCTTGCCTGTTGCAGGGTTGATGTAGGATGGCAAAGAAATGATATAGGTGGAGATAAGTTTCTTGAGTTCGCGGTAGTCAAGTATATCTCCGCAAACGGGGGCAATAGGTTTGAGCGCCCGCAATACTTCCTCAGATGTTGAGTAATTACCGTTGCGTCCTTTCTTAGCCTTTGGGTCAATTCTCAATTGCCCAAACAAAATGTCACCAATCTGCTTTGGAGAGTTGATGTTTATATTTAGCATTTGCTCATTTACCAATTCTTCATTTGGCTGTTGGGCAGCGAGCATATTGCTAAGTTCACCTATAATCTTCTGCTCCAATTCTACCAGTTCAGCGGAGAGTTGCTGCTCTGCCTGTTTAAGAACGTTTACATCAAATCGCACGCCGGCTTGCTCCATATCTCGCAAAACCTCAACGAGCGGCAATTCCACCTCATTGTACAAATTCCAAAGTGCAGAATCTTCTTTGAGTTTGTCCCACTGCGGAGGCTGGTTCGGGTTGTATGCCTGTTCTGGATTGAGCAAATAGGCACAAAGACGGGCTTCCATATCAGACTGCTGTGCTTGCTCGTTATCGCTGTTTGACTGTTGCGTTGATTGGGTGGTCTCCAATTCTGCAAAAAGATCCAATTGGGCGGTAACAGGCACAGACCGAGATGCTGTCCGCTCGCGACTCTCAACTCTCGGCTTTTGACTTTCAACTTTCAACTCTTGGCTCGGCTGAGGTGACAACATCGGTTCGCCTATCTTGCGTAGCATAGAGTTGAACTCAAGAGCGCGATACAGATCAGCCAACTGCTGTTTGTCGGGCTGGCGGACAATGAGCTCCGATGGATTGAACGGCACGGGCGCATCTGTGCGAATGGTAACAAGATAGCGCGAGAACTCAATCAGCTCGCGTTGTGTTTCAACCTTTGTGCGCAACGCTCCTTTGATTTGGTCGGTATTGGCAAGCATGTTGTCAATCGAGCCGAACTGCTGCAGGAGACTGACGGCAGTCTTTTCTCCCACACCTTTGCAGCCGGGAATATTATCCGACGCATCGCCCATGAGAGCCAACAGATCTATCACTTGTTTCTGATTGCTCAAACCGTACTTCTCGCATACCTCTTTTGGCCCCATCTGCTCAAATCCTCCTGTGTGCTTAGGGCGATACATGTTCACCCGGTCAGTGACAAGTTGACCGTAATCTTTATCCGGCGTAGCCATCAGCACTTCAAACCCTTGCTGCTCTGCCTGTTGTGCCATTGTACCTATCACATCGTCCGCCTCAAACCCCTGGCATTCGAGCCGTACTATACGCATGGCATCGAGCAGTTGTTTGATGACCGGTACGGCACGACGTATATCCTCCGGAGTCTCTTCTCGCTGCGCTTTATAGGGCGGGTATGCCTCATGGCGGAATGTAGGACCGGCAGGGTCGAACGCTACAGCGATATGCGTTGGATTGGTCTTGCGGACCAAATCATCCAACGTGACAACAAATCCAAAAATCGCAGAAGTGTTGTCACCCTTGGAATTGATACGCGGCGCGCGGATGAAAGCATAGTACGCCCGATAAATCATTGCGTATGCATCAACAAGCAGGAGTTTCACAAATTTTAAAATTAAAAATTACGAATTGCATATATCGGGCACAAAGTTACTGAAAATTTTGCATATTTGCAAAAATTTATGTATCTTTGCAGCAAATTTTAGCAATATGAAGCGATTTTTGTATTCTTTGTTGTTTCTCTGCATAGGCATGACTGCCTCCGCGGAGGTCAAGTATGTATTTTACCTCATCGGTGACGGCATGGGTCCCAACCAAGTACTGGCCGCCGAAATGTATTTGGCCGAGATGGACGGAAATATCGGTCGCAAGCAACTGTACATGACGGGGCTTCCCTACTCCGGCCAAGCCGCTACATTCAGTGCATCCAATGGCATCACTGACTCCGCAGCAGCCGGTACAGCATTGGCAACAGGCAGCAAAACAAACAATGGCACTTTAGGGCTGAATGCCGACGGTGACACGTTGACCACCATCGCAGAAAATCTTAAAGCACAAGGCTGGGGAGTCGGTCTGCTGACCACAGTAGCTATTGATCACGCCACACCGGCAGCATTCTATGCAAACGTCAAAAAACGTGACAATTATTACGAGGTAGGCAAGCAACTGGTGCGTACGGATTTTGACTTTTTCGGTGGTGCAGGTCTCCATCGTCCCGTTCCTCCCGAGGGGCAAACAGGTCCAAACGTGTACAATCTGGCAGAAGAGAACGGTTACACTCTTGCACGCGGACTCAAGGACGCCGAGAGCAAACGTACCGAAGCAAAGAAACTTATTCTAATGCAGGAGAATGATGCTATCGACCGCCGCAAGAAGAGTAGTGGCAATTTCCCCTATATGGTGGATAACCGTCCGGAAGACCTTTGGTTGAGCAATCTGACATCATTTGCCATTGACTTTTTACAAGCGCACAACGACCGTTTCTTCTTAATGATTGAAGGTGGCATGATCGACTACGCCGGTCACGGACGCGACGGTGCTGCCAACATCCAAGAGACAATAGATTTCGACGGCGCAGTAGGTGTAGCCCTCGCATTCTACCAACAACATCCCGATGAGACCCTGATTGTTGTGACAGCAGACCACGAAACCGGTGGCATGGCATTAGGTAATAGTAATTACACGCTCAACCTGCAACAATTGCAGCACCAACACTGCTCAGCATGGACTCTGTCGGACGACATCGGCAGCCTGTTCAAGAAAGACCAAAAGAAACCCACATGGCAAGCAGTACGTGCCATTCTGGAGAAACGACTGGATTTCTACAACGGGGTAAGTATCTCTGCCGAGGAAGACGCCAAATTACAGGATGCCTTCCGTAAAGCAATGAAGAGCAAAGGCAAACGCTCGTTTAGAACCATGTACAAAGATCTTGATGCCTTATGCAATACCGCCATCGGTATACTGAACCAACAGGCCAAAGTCGGTTGGACGAGTTATAGCCACACTGCCGCCCCAGTGCCGGTGTTCGCTATCGGCCAAGGTGCCGAACAGTTCACTGGATGGATGGACAATACTGACATCGCACCGAAGATTATGAATGCTGTCAGGCGATGATATTGGCAGCCATTTTGACATATTTGGCACAACATTGGCATGACGAGTTTGCGATATGCTCGTTTTTAAGACACAAATAGCAGTTAGGCACGATTTTTGTTGATATTTTTAAGGCAGTTATGCCTGCTTTATGATTGAATAACTCAAAACAAGCAATAATTATGGTACAAGAAATTACAGATTCCAACCTGAAAAGTTTATTGGCCGAGGGTAAGCCGCTGGTGGTAGACTGCTGGGCACCCTGGTGCGGGCCTTGCAAAATGATGCATCCGGTGATTGACGATCTGGCTGCAGAATATGACGGCAAGGTTGTCATCGGCAAACTGAATGTTGACGAGAACCCTGACACATGCGAGCAATTCGGTATCATGAATATCCCGACCATTTTGTTTTTCAAGAACGGCGAATTGGTTAATCGCAGTGTAGGTTACACTCCCAAACCTCGTCTCCAACCGCTGGTAGAGGGACTCCTGTAATCGGGCCCGACACAAAATAATCGACTAAGCATAGCAAGGAAACCGATTATTTTGTAGTGGGAGAGCGGAGGCAATTACACGCTTTATGTCGCAACACGACATCCGAAAGTGTAATTTGCCGAACGCGAGGGTTCGGTAGCTCAGTTGGATAGAGCAACAGCCTTCTAAGCTGTGGGTCCCGGGTTCGAATCCCGGCCGAATCACAAACAATCCGGGCGGTTTGACGTCAAGTTTGCTTGTAAGGCAAAACAACAGGATTGTTTGAGCAGATTGCATCGCAAGCTGCGCAGGGATTACGCAGAAATCCGGCCGAAGAACAAAGTTGTAATGAAGAATTATAGAACAACAGATATATATGCGTCAATTAAAAATTACTAAATCAATCACCAACCGCGAATCGCAATCGTTGGACAAGTTCCTGCAAGAGATCGGTCGCGAAGACCTTATTTCCGTTGAGGAGGAGGTGGAGTTAGCCGGTCGTATCCGTAACGGTGATATGGCCGCACGCGAACGACTGGTGAATGCCAATCTCCGATTCGTGGTTTCGGTGGCTAAACAGTATCAAAACCAAGGGCTTAGTTTGCCCGACCTTATCAATGAAGGAAATGTCGGCCTGATCAAAGCTGCTGAGAAGTTCGATGAGACACGCGGATTCAAGTTTATCTCTTACGCCGTGTGGTGGATTCGTCAGTCTATTCTGCAAGCTTTGGCTGAGCAGGCTCGTATCGTACGTCTACCTTTGAACCAGGTTGGTTCACTGAACAAAATTCAGAAAGCTTACTCCCGTTTCGAGCAGGAGTTTGAGCGCCGTCCGTCAGCCGAAGAGTTGGCAGAGGAGTTGGATATGCCTATCGACAAGATTGCCGAAGTACTGCGCATGCAAGGCCGCCACGTTAGCATGGATGCGCCTTTCGTGGATGGTGAGGACAACAGCTTGATTGACGTGATGGAGAATCAAGATTCTCCACGTGCCGACCGAGGACTGATCAACGAGTCGCTAACCCAGGAGATTGACCGGGCTTTGGCTACGCTGAGCGAGCGTGAGCAACGAATAATACGGAAGTTCTTCGGCGTGGGCAACGGCGTACAGGAAAAGACTCTGGAGGAGATTGGTGAAGAGGAAGGCCTGACCCGCGAACGTGTGCGTCAGATAAAAGAAAAGGCGTTGCATAACTTGGCATTGAACTCGCGTAGCAAAGTGCTTAGGACATATCTGGGATAAAAACATTGCTTCATGGCGAACAAGCGCAAGATTATCAACGATCCTGTTTTCGGATTCATATCCATACCTAACGAACTCATCTTCGACGTTCTGCAGCATCCATACGTGCAACGTCTGAATCGCATACGACAACTCGGCTTGTCGTATGTTGTCTATCCGGGTGCACAGCATAGCCGATTCCTGCACTCGATAGGAGCCATGCATCTGATGAGCGATGCCATCGCATCACTCAGGCAGAAAGGCATCGCTATAACCGACGATGAGGCCAACGGAGCAATGATAGCCATCCTGCTCCACGACCTCGGACATGCGCCTTTCTCGCATGTGATGGAGCACACTCTCATCGAGGGAATAACTCATGAGGATGTGTCACTTATCATGATGGAGCAGATCAATCGCGAGATGCATGGCGCATTGGATACTGCGATTGCCATATTCACCAACAAGTACTCAAAACATTTCCTTCATCAACTCATATCTTCACAGTTTGACATGGATCGGATGGACTATCTCTGTCGCGATTCGTTTTTTACGGGAGTGACTGAAGGAAGTGTCGCTTCGGCACGACTGATCAAGATGCTCAATGTGGTGGACGACCACTTGGTGATTGAAGCAAAAGGCATCTATTCGGTAGAAAAGTTTCTTATTGCCAGACGATTGATGTATTGGCAGGTTTATCTGCATAAAACTTCGGTTGCAGCCGAGCAACTGCTTATCAAGATTCTTGAGCGCGCCAAGCAGTTGGCGCGGGAAGGCGTGGAATTGTTCTGCCCGCCGGCTCTGCATTACTTTTTGTATCAGCACATGACTGGTGACGTCTTTGCTCAGGATAGTTATGCCCTGCAGCAATACGCTTTGTTGGACGATTCAGATATTCTGTCAGCCATCAAGGCTTGGCAAGCACAATCCGACACCACGCTCCGACTGCTTGCAGAAGCTTTTGTCAACCGCAGGTTATTCAAAGGGCGACTGCTTGAGCAACCGCTTACTGCAGAGGAGCGCAATAGTTTGCTACAGCAATACGCACAAAAGTTTGGCATAACGGCAAGCGATGCCGAGTACTTCATTACCGAACATGTTTCTACATCCAACACATACTCGGAAAAAGATGACAGCATTGACATTCTCTACAATGATGGCAAAGTGCGCAACATCGCCGAAGCTTCAGAGATGCTCAACCTGCAGACGCTTACTTACAAGCCGCAAAAATTGTACTTGTTCTACTATAATATTTGACGATTGTAAAAGAATTTCAATATATGCAATTTACCGCACAACAGATAGCCGCATTCGTAGGCGGAGAGATTATTGGCAACGCCTCGGTTGAGGTGCATGATGTCAGTCCGATTGAGCATGGCCTGCCTGGGACATTATCATACGTAACTGATGGAAAATATCTGCCGGATTTGGCTACTACAAGCGCATCGGTCGTGCTCTTGTCACGTGCATTGTACGATGCCTCGCAGACCTGCAAACCGACAATTATTCTTGTTGAAAATGCGCGTCAGGCTATGGGGCAACTGTTGCAAGGTGTTGCAGAACATCTCCGCCCGCACAAACATGGCGTGGAGCAACCGGCATTTATTGCTGAAGGAGTGAATCTGCCGGATGATGCATATATCGGGGCGTTCGCATACATTGGCAAAGGTGTCAAATTGGGCAAGGGAGTACAAATTTACCCGCAGGCGTACATAGGCGATTTCGTTTCTATAGGCGACAACTCAATCATCTATTCCGGGGTTAAAATTTATGACCATTGCATAATAGGACGCGACTGCATCATCCACTCAGGTTGCGTGATTGGTGCTGACGGGTTCGGTTTCGAACCTGATGCGCAAGGCATCAACCACAAGATTCCTCAGATTGGCATCGTAGTTATTGAGGATGATGTCGAACTGGGAGCAAACACGACTGTAGATCGCGCTATGATGGGCGAGACACGTATATCCAAAAATGTCAAAGTTGACAACCTCGTTCAGGTTGCTCACAATGTGCAGGTAGGCGAATCGTCTTTCCTTTGCGCTCAAGTGGGTATAGCAGGTTCATCCAAGATAGGAAAACATTGCATCTTGGCAGGGCAAGTGGGCGTAGCCAACGGCCTCACCGTTGCGGATAATGTGATACTTGGTGCTCAGGCAGGCGTAGCTGGTTCCATCAGCCAGCCGGGGCAGTATCAAGGCACGCCGGCGTTCGATGCCATGAACTGGCGGCGTTCGTCGGTGGTGATGAAGAACCTGCCCGAACTGCGACGCGACGTCGACGAACTGAAGAAACAACTCAAACTGAACAACCGATGAAGCAACATACATTATCCCAACCTTTTACACTTGAAGGCAAAGGCCTGCATACAGGCGTGTATATTCACGCACGTTTTATGCCGGCAGAGATCGGATACGGCATTCGTTTATGCCGAATAGATCTGCCGGATCGTCCCACCCACCATGCCTACGCTGATTATGTGTCAGCCACCGAGCGCGGTACGGTTTTGGAGCATGGCAGTTGGCGCATATCTACGGTCGAACACGCATTGTCTGCACTCTACGCTTTGGGGATTGACAATTGTCTCATCGAGCTGGATGGCCCGGAGATGCCTATTCTCGATGGCAGTGCTGCGCCGTTTGTACATGCTGTTCAGGAGGCTGGCATCGTAGAACAAAACGCCGAAGCCGAGGTATATATAGTGCGCGAACCCATCGAATACATCTCCGAACACGGCAACCGGCTGATGCTCTTGCCGGCTGATTTCTACGAGGTAGAAGTGCAGGTTTGCTATCCTTCGCATATTCTCAAGCGCCAACGCGCCGAACTTAAGAATCTCAATGATTATCCGCGCGAGATAGCGTCTGCACGTACATTCTGCTTTGTGCGGGAGATTGAGCCTTTGCTGCGCCTTGGACTAATCAAAGGCGGAGATCTCAAAAATGCTCTTGTTATCTACGAGACTCCTATGTCGCAAGAAGGATTGGACTATCTTACCGACAAACTTGGCCAACCGCGTTTGGATGCAACCAAACTCGGTTACCTCTCGCCTATTCATTTTCACAACGAACCGGCGCGACACAAGTTGTTGGATATAATCGGCGACCTGTCGCTTGTCGGTTGCAGATTGCAGGCACATATCATTGCCGACAAACCCGGACACACCTTCAATACCTCTTGTGCCCGCCAACTCCGCAACAAGATCTACCCCAAGCAAGAATAATTCATAATTTTTATTTTTTAATTCGTAATTTATATGATTAGTCCCTTAGCATGTGTTGACCCGAAAGCTGTCATCGATCCGACAGCAGAGATTGGCCCGTTCGCATATATTGAAGCCAATGTAGAGATTGGCGCACGCACCAAGATCATGGCTAACGCAACTATCCTCAGTGGCGCACGTATAGGCGAGGATTGCACCGTCTTTCCTTCTGCTGTGGTTGGCGCTGTTCCCCAAGACTTGAAGTTCCGCGGCGAGGATACACTGGCTATCATCGGCAACAACACCGTTATTCGCGAATGCGCCACCGTGCATCGCGGCACAGCTTCAAAAGGTCAAACCGTAGTGGGTAATTATTGCCTTATTATGGCATACTCACACGTCGCTCACGACTGCCTGCTGCACGATCACATCATCCTCTCCAACGCCACACAACTGGCTGGAGAAGTTGTAGTGGATGATTACGCCATCCTCGGCGGAGGCTCATTGGTGCACCAATTCTCGCACGTCGGCACACACTCGATGACTCAAGGCGGCACAAAGGTGAACAAAGATATACCGCCTTACGTAATTGCCGCACGCGAACCCGTACAATATTGTGGTATCAACTCCGTAGGACTCATGCGCCGCGGATTCACGCGCGAACAACTGACTGCCATCCAGGATACTTACCGACTCATCTACATGTCAGGACTGAACGTCTCGCAGGCTCTCCAACAGATTCAGGAAACGCTGCCGCCATCCGCCGAACGCGACGAGATAGTCAATTTCATCACCTCTTCTCCTCGAGGAGTGATACGGGGAACGATGTAGAATGGAAGTTTGTCCAACTTAGTAGGACTTTTACCGAGAGTATCCTAGACAATACTCGGGGGTAAATCGGACTTTTGCTATACTTTTTTAGACGAATAAACATATAACAATATGGAAGAGCAAGAACGCAGCCTCAATTTTATTGAGCAGATTGTTGAAAAAGACCTCGCTGAGGGAGTGAACAACGGACGCATACAGACGCGTTTCCCGCCTGAACCGAACGGCTACCTGCATATAGGTCACGTTAAGGCAATATGTATGGATTTCGGCATCGCCGAGAAGTACAACGGCGTTTGTAACCTCCGTTTCGACGACACCAATCCTGCCAAGGAGGACACGGAGTACGTTGATACCATCGAACGCGACATACGCTGGCTCGGCTTCAAGTGGGGCAAAATTTTCTATGCCTCTGACTACTTCGACGCACTCTACGATCTGGCTATCCGTTTCATCAAGGAGGGCAAAGCCTACGTTGACGAACAGACCGCCGAGCAGATAGCCGAACAGAAAGGCACGCCTACCGAAGCCGGCACGAACTCGCCCTATCGCGACCGTCCGGTAGAGGAGAACCTGCGTCTGTTCCAGGCTATGCAGAACGGCGAGATTGAGGAAGGCAAGATGGTTCTGCGTGCCAAGATTGATATGGCTAACCCGAACATGCACTTCCGCGACCCGATCATGTACCGTATCATCACTTCGCACCCGCACCACCGCACGGGACGCAAGTGGAACGTATATCCGATGTATGACTTCGCGCATGGTCAGAGCGACTATTTCGAGGGTGTTACGCACTCGATATGCACACTGGAGTTTGAGGTGCACCGTCCGCTCTACGACTATTTCCTCGACCAGATAACCGGCGAGAACTTCGCAGGTCTGTCGCCTTACGGCCCGGACTATCGACCCAAGCAGCGCGAGTTCAACCGCCTGAACATCACTTACACTGTGATGTCCAAACGTAAGATGCTCCAGCTTGTCAAAGAAGGTTTAGTTGCCGGTTGGGACGACCCGCGGATGCCGACCGTTTGCGGTCTGCGCCGACGCGGATACACTGCTACCTCCATCCGCGAGTTCATGGATAAGATCGGTTACACCAAAGTCGAAGGCATGATTGACCAAGGTCTGCTTGAGCACACTATCCGTGAAGACTTAAAAGAAACTGCACCGCGCGTATGCGCCATCTTCGATCCTGTCAAACTCGTAATTACCAACTACCCCGAAGGCCAGACTGAGACACTGGTAGCCGAGAACATCGACGGACATCCTGAACTCGGCACACGCGAGATGACATTCGGGCGCGAACTGTGGATCGAGCGCGGCGACTTCCTCGAGCAGGCGGACAACAAGTTCTATCGTCTCAGCCCGGGCGGACGCGAAGTGCGACTCAAAGCCTCGTATATCATCCAAGCCACAGGCTGCGAAAAGGATGCCGATGGCAACATCACCACCGTATATGCCACCTACGATCCTGATACCAAATCCGGCACTGAAGGCGGCAACCGCAAGACCAAAGCTACCATCAACTGGGTTGAATGCAGTTCTGCGCTGGATGCCGAAGCACGCTTATACGACCGCTTGTTTGCCGTAGAAAACCCAAGTGCCGAAGAAGGTGATTTCCGAGATTTGCTCAACCCTGACAGTCTGATTGTCAAGAACATCAAGATTGAAGGCTCACTGCGCAGCGAACTCAATCTGTCAGCGCAGAGGTCTGCCACTGATAACGGTCTGTCTTCTGCCAACGAAGTGGTCAATTATAATCACTACCAGTTGCTCAAGCAGGGTTACTTCGTTGTGGATCCAGACACCACAGCCGAACACCTTGTTCTCAACCGCACCTGCTCACTCAAGGATAACTACCTGAAATAACTGCCGTCAACCGCAAATAGTTAAATGGTAAATATCTTTTGTCCATTCCGTCGCAAGTACGTAGCCGCCACGCCGGAGGAGCATGTGCGGCAGACGTTCTTGCACGCCTTGGTGGAACAATTCGGCTATCCGCAGTCGCTTATCGGCGTGGAAGTGCCGATAGCCGTCGGAGCAGGAGTGGAAAAACGTTGCGATGCTGTGGTTTATTCGCGAAACTTGAAGCCGCTGATGCTCATTGAGTTCAAGGCTCCGGAGGTGCCTATCACACAAACGACGCTCGACCAGGCTGCAGTGTATAACACCACAGTACATGCACCTTATCTTATTCTCGCCAATGGCAAGAAAACCGTTGTGGCACACATCGATGAACAAACGGCAGACAAGCCATCATCTGAACAAACAAAACAAATACAATTCTTAAATCACATACCCTCATGGAATCAGTTATCACTTTAAACGAAGCCATCGACACCGCAGCATTCTACGGTGTGAACAACGCGAATATCCTCTGCCTGTGCAATCAGCACCCGGAGATTCGTGTGGTGGCAAGAGGGTATAAACTCAAGGTTACCGGACCGGAAAAGGCCGTCAAGCAGTTCGCTACCAACGTGGAGCGTTGCCAGCAGGTTTGTATACAGCGGGGTTCACTCAGCGAGGCAACTATTCTTGACCTGCTCCACGGATCAGCACCGGAAACGGTTACGCACGACCACCTGATTCTACATGGTGTAGGAGGCAAGCCTATTCTTGCTCGCTCGGTCAACCAACGCAAACTTGTTGAGGGATTTCAAACCGATGACCTGCTATTTGCCGTTGGGCCTGCCGGATCGGGAAAAACATACACAGCAATAGCTCTCGCGGTTAAGGCGCTGAAGAATAAAGAGGTCAGACGGATCATCCTTAGTCGTCCGGCTGTAGAAGCGGGCGAAAAACTCGGTTTCCTTCCCGGTGATATGAAGGAAAAGATTGATCCGTATCTGCAACCGCTATACGATGCTTTGCAAGACATGTTGCCTGACGGCAAGTTGCAAGAGTATCTTGAGCGCGGAGTTATTCAGATAGCACCGCTAGCGTTCATGCGCGGACGCACATTGTCTGATGCCGTGGTCATTTTGGATGAGGCACAGAACGCTACTGTGCTGCAACTGAAGATGTTCCTTACCCGCATGGGGCTGGGCAGCAAGATGATTGTCACTGGCGACCTTACACAGATTGACCTCCCGGCCTCGCAACGCTCAGGCCTGGCGGATGCAATGAACCGACTCAAGGATATTAAGGGCATCCGGATCGTGCAGTTCAATCAGCAGGATATCGTTCGCCACCATCTCGTAACTCATATTGTTAAGGCTTATGCTGATTAACACCTACTCTGCTACGTCTGTCGGCATTGATGCCGTGATTGTCACCGTTGAGGTGCATGCCACGCCCGGCTACGATTTTACAATGGTCGGGCTGCCTGATACAGCGGTAAAAGAAGGTCATGAGCGTATCCAATCTGCCTTACAGGTATCCGGAATACGTCTCCCGCAACACCAATATACCATCAACATGTCGCCTGCCGACCTTAAGAAGGAAGGCGCAGCGTTCGATCTCACATTGGCCATTGGTCAATTGGCAGCCGCCGAACTTGTACAAAGCCGTCTGCTCAAGGATTTCCTTATTTTGGGAGAACTCTCACTCGATGGTCATCTGCGCCCGGTTCATGGCTGTCTTCCTATAGCTTTGGCAGCAAAGAACAACGGCTTTCGAGGAGTGATTCTCCCTATCGAAAATGCCAATGAGGCAGCTGTGGTAGATGGTATAGAAGTCTATGGCTTTGACCATCTGATGGATGTAATTGCTTTCCTCAACAGCGAACAGCCTGCCGAACCTGTGCAGATTGATGTCAACGAACTGCTCAGCACCTATGCATTCCCTACAGATATCGATTTCGCAGAAGTGCGCGGGCAGCAGGAGGTACGCCGCGCTATAGAAATAGCCGCAGCAGGCGGACACAACATCATCATGATTGGCCCTCCGGGGGCTGGAAAATCGATGATGGCTAAGCGCATTCCTACCATCCTGCCTCCTATGACGCTGAGCGAAGCACTGGAAACAACTAAGATCTACTCTGTTTCTGGCAAACTGCGCAAGAAATCTTCACAATCTTCAAATCCTCAGGACGCCCTGGTTGTCCAGCGTCCGTTCCGCTCGCCTCACCACACAATAACCGAGGTCACTCTTGTCGGCGGCGGCAACAATCCACATCCCGGTGAGGTTAGTTTGGCACATAATGGTGTTCTGTTTCTCGACGAGTTGGCGGAGTTCAAGCGCACTGCTCTCGAGGTCTTGCGGCAGCCTCTGGAGGACGGTCATATAACCGTTGCACGCAACAAGCTGTCGGTCGATTATCCCGCCCATTTCATGCTTGTGGCAGCCATGAACCCGTGTCCCTGCGGCCACTACGGCGATCTCAAGCACCCATGCACCTGCACACCTGCCCAACGTCACCGCTACATGAGCCGTATCAGCGGTCCGCTATTGGACCGCATCGACATACAGTGCCATATCGAAGCTGTCGAATATGATGATCTCCGCCGCAAAGCCGATGGCGAACCTTCAGCCGCTATCCGAGAGCGCGTAGTGAAAGCACGTGCCATCCAAACAGAGCGTTTCCGTGGTACCAATATACATTGCAATGCGCAAATGACCCCTAAAATGGTACGGCAATTCTGTCAACCTGACGAACAAGCAGAGCAACATCTGAGAATGGCAATGGATATATACGGATTATCGGCACGCGCCTACGACCGTATCCTCAAAGTAGCACGAACCATAGCCGATTTGGAAACTGCCGCACATCCGGAAATTCCTATGTCGAACACACTGACTTCATCCCAACTGTTGCAAGCCATACAATTCCGCCAACTCGACCGAGCAGATTGGGGAGAATAATCCCTTTTAGCTTTAACCTATCTATTTTCATTTTTCATGAATCAGATTATCGAAACATTTGTTCAGACCGACTGGATCGGGGTTATCTCCAAGATTGGCATGGCTATTATCCTGGGGTATCTGATTGGCGTAGAGCGTGAGTTTCACGGCAAAGTTGTAGGCACACGCACCATCACACTTATCGCTATTGGCACATCGATGTACGTACTGATGTCACCTACCATCTTCGGCGGCGACAACTCACGAATCATTGCACAAGTTGTTTCTGGAATTGGCTTTCTGGGAGCAGGTATTATATTCAAAGACGGTGACTCCGTGAAAGGATTGACTACCGCTGCAACCGTGTGGTGTGCAGCAGCCGTCGGCGGATTATGCGGCTTCGGCATGTTCGCCGAGGCTATCTTAGGCACAATAGCTATTGTCGCTATCAATATTTTATTCAAGCATCGTCTCTCCAAACTCGAGAAGGAAGAGAAACGCACGAATCACTCAGGTAGCAAATAGCCCTTCCCTACTGATAGATAACACAAAATCCAATGTGAGAAAAATTGTCTATGTTGCGGAACATGCCGTACGGACAATTACCATGGTAAGCACGCACGCCCATGGCTACACGCGAGAAATAGCCGTCATAGTGCGGCATGTTGTAGCGTGCACCCACAAAAATGCTATAAGTGAAACGCCTCATGTCAGCCGATGCGGTTCTTGGTTCTGCTGCATGAATGGTTTCTGTCAGCGAATAACCGTATATCGCACGATTACGCACCTCGGCTGAAACTATTGCTTGAAATCCATGTTTGCTGCATGGCGATTGATATTGATATTGTAGCCATACCTCAAAAGGCATTCCGCTTGGGCCATACCGCTCAGGTAAACCTATACTGTTCAAATGAACAGGTTGGTTGGAAGCAATATTATTGACTTCACCATCACGACTGTCAAGCCAATACCATCCTTCTTTGGGGTTCAGCAAGACCAAGCCTCCTAAGCGGAACGTATGAGTCTCGGCGTAACGGTCTTCTGGCTCGTTTAGGGTTAGATTAAATTCCGCATAATTGTAACTGACGTTTACGCGCCTCAGAGCATATCCCTTGTCTGCACGCTGAAGCACCATCTCATCTCCAATATGAGTCGATTCATGCTTGAAAGGGCAGAATTGTATACTATAGTTTCTAAGGAAAGGTATCGCCTCCTTGTCACGCAAACGATGAATAAATGTGAATGTAGGTGCTGCTATCCTATAATCGGTATTCACTACTGGAACAGTGGTATGTTCTGACACATCCATCCAGAGATGCGCGCTAAAGGTTTGTGCCAAATTAATCGCAAACCGCCCGGCCTGCAAATCATATGTCCATATATTAATTCTCCCTCCGAATACAGCAAACATTTGCATGCTATACTTAGCCGAAGTTCCACCATAGTTGGTTTCCGGATGGACAGACACAGCCCCCATTTCCACACGGGCAAAATCCGGGTGCTCGTCAGCACACAACGATTGCCCGAATGGCACATATTGAAACCATCTACCCGCGCGGTAAGCTACTGAATCCGGAACGAGCTCAACCGCCATGCACAAAACGGACGATAGCAACGCCAAAACAAAGAATAGAATTTTCAATTTATTCATATCATATCCCTCTCCCTATTTTTCAGATATTCAGCCAGGTACTCCTGCTCTGGTTGTCCGGGTGTAGGATGCCACTCTACCTTGTTTTCAACGCCCAAAGCATACATGTCCATTACAGATGAATATCCTGACCGGCAAATGATGCACTTTGCACCTAACAGAAATGCAGCCAAATGATTATCGTCCAACCAAGGAATTATGGATATATTGTTATGTTTAACCATTGTTGGAGGCCCTTGCATCTTTCCACGCACTATGAGTACGGTGTCATCGGCATTTTCATAACGCTGACAGATGCTTTGTTCCAATATTGTACGCTGAGGTTCCAATCCGGATAATACTGCTACTACCGCATACGATGTATCAGCGGCATATGTCTTACCGGAAAACCGTGACAACACTCCTATATATCGTGCATTGGACGACATAACTGCAGGATGCGACAATCTACCAGCCAGCCCCATTTGCCCTGTAGTGCCAACGGCCTCATCAGGGATCCAACATTCGTCATAGCGGTCTATGAGCCGCTTGTGCCATTTTGCCAATATCGGTTCCAACCATTGCCATCCATGAGGTAGTGATACTACAAGTTGATGAGTTATATATACCGTCTTGCAGTCAGCAACATGATTACCTCCGTTTCCTTTGTTTAAGTATAAGCCAAAACGATTGTCGGATATAATCTCATCTATCTTTTCGTATTGCATGTACTCTACTATCATCCTGTAATCACGCACCGCCGATAATATAATCTTAGGTAATGCACAAAGCATTGCCCAAACCTGCCTTTTCCCACTTCCGTAGTGCAACTCTAACGGCGCCAACGGTAAAACATCCGACATTGGAAAGTGCTTGCGTAACAATGTCAGCGACTCTCCTGCTCCGCCTAACACTACCTCATGCCCCTCTGACTGCAGCCGCTCAATGAGAGGCACGCAACGTGAAGCATGCCCCAACCCCCAATTCAATGGTGCAACAAGGATTCGCATTATTTACAACAACTATGCTTATATGCGGTTACTATCACGCAGATATTTGCACATGTATTCCCTCAGCAAGCAGCGGATCGGCTATCTGTTGCATCTGTTCGGGAGAAATTTTCTCAAGAGTTTTAACCGGCGTAGCACGGTCGATAACATATATCATAACTTGTTTCGGATGCAACAAATGTACAACTGCATACCATGCCTCCAACTCATCAGCAGTCGTGTTATCTACCACTCGTCCGTCAGGCAGAACTCCTCGGAGGAAACATGTTTGCAGAGTAAAGTCACCGTCAAATACCTTTAAGAGATTCACAATATCTTCCGCCGTAAGTTGGCTATTGACCGGATCATCGATAGCGCGCATTGTGGTTGTTATTGCCGAATCCAGTTTCAGAATACGGTTGTCACAACGGTTAAGTGCTTGTACTACATCTTTTCTGGCAAGTTGTGTGGCATTTGACAACACAGACACTTTTGCCTCTCTACAGTATGTATCGCGCAATAAACATGTATCCTCTATTATCCCTTCAAACTCCGGATGCATCGTGGGCTCACCGTTTCCGCTGAACGTGATAACATCAGGCACCACACCTTCCTTGCTTAACTGCTGCAACTTGGCATACAAAGCATCCTTCACCTGCTCACGCGATGGTAAGACCGGATGGAGTTGCGGACGGTTGAAGCCGCATTCGCAATATATACAATTGAACGAGCACAACTTACAATTTACAGGCATAAGATTCATACCCAGCGATATTCCTAACCGGCGGGAGTGAATAGGGCCATATACTATTTCCGGGAACAACATATTTCTGTTAATTTTGTCTTACGAGACTGCAAAGATACTAAAAATATTGCAAAAATGCAAAAGATTTTGATAAATATCGCTTAAGTTTGCTATTTGGCTTGCAGAATTGAAGAATTTTGTGTATCTTTGCACTCAAATTCAGAAAATACTATGCAAATCTACAAAGCACATATCCTTTTTACCAGGGAACGTACGCAGTTTGAGGTCATTCCAAACGGTTACATCGCTGTGGATGACGGCAAGATAACTGGTGTATATAATCAATTACCAGCCTCGTTGGCCGGGCAGCCGGTTACAGATTTCGGCGACAAACTGCTTATTCCGGCCATGAATGATATACATGTGCACGCACCGCAATATCGCAACCTTGGCATTGCTATGGATTTGGAACTCTTGCCATGGCTCGACAATTATACTTTCCCGGAGGAAAGCAAATATAGCGATACAGCATATGCCGAACGTATGTATCGGCGATTTGTACACGATTTGTGGCTTAATGGCACTATGCGTACAGCAGCTTTTGCTACCATTCATTTCGATAGCACACGTCTGCTTATGGACCTTTTCAAAGAGGCTGGCATGGGTGCGCGAATCGGTAAAGTGGATATGAACAGGAACTGCCCTAAAGCACTCACTGAAACCATTGAAGAAGCCGTCGCTAACAACGAGGCGCTGATTGCCGAATACGCCAAGCCTAATGCTCTCGTCAGCCCGATTATCACACCGCGGTTTGTACCGTCATGCTCACCTGAACTATTGACGGTTTGCGGAGAACTTGCCCACAAGTACAATTTGCCGGTGCAGTCACATCTATCGGAGAATCGCAATGAAATTGCATGGGTGCAACAACTTGAACCGGAGAGTCACCATTATGGTGATGCATATAACCGCTATGGATTGTTCGGCGATACTCCGACAGTCATGGCACACTGCGTCTGGACTGATGGTGAGGAACTTGCCATGATGCGTGACAAGCAAGTTATGATTGCCCACTGCCCAAGCAGTAATTTTAACCTCGCTTCTGGATTGGCTCCGGTACGTAGATTTCTCAACGAAGGTATTCCTGTTGGATTGGGTAGTGACATTAGCGGCGGAAACCACCTGAGTATATTCAGAACGATGGTCTATGCTATCCAAACCAGCAAAATACGTTACTGCCAGGACAAATCCCTTCCCTTCCTTACTCTACCTGAGATTTTCTGGATTGCTACCAAATCCGGCGGACGACTATTCGGAAAAGTTGGCAGTTTCGAACAAGGCTACGAGTTTGATGCTCTCGTCATCAACGATCATGAACTCAATCACGACAATTACAACCTCCTTCATCGTTTGGAGCGATTCATCTATCTCGGTGACGATAGGCATATTGAACATCGTTTTTGCCGAGGACGGGAAATCGCAGAGCCAAAGATTACAAAGTAAATCTATAAAAATGTAAACTATTGTAAGCAAAAAGCAAACACATTTGCAAAATTCATTAAATTTTCGTATCTTTGTAGGCTTTTTGCGTAATGAGATGAAGATAGACATACAATTAGTACATGATATCTTGTACGACAACGGACGTTTGGTTTGGGATGATGCGACCAAACGTAGTATTGAGGATTGCTACTTGTTTCTTCTGCAGTTTTCGCATGACAAGATTATCTATGGTATCAATACAGGCTTCGGGCCGATGGCCCAATGGCGTGTAAGTGACGATCACTTACGCGACTTGCAGTATAACATCATCCGCTCGCATGCCACCGGCATGGGCGAACCGTTCGGCGATTTTTTTGTACGCGCGAGTATGCTCGCACGCGTGGGCTCGTTCGCGCAAGGCAAAAGCGGTGTACACCCTGAATTGGTAGTATTGCTTACCGAATTTATCAACCGTGGCATCTACCCATTCATTCCTAAACACGGCAGTGTTGGCGCTAGTGGCGATCTCGTACAGTTGGCACATATAGCCTTGTGCTTGATCGGAGAAGGGAAAGTGCACTACCAAGGCACATGGAGAGCAACTAAAGAAGTAATGGACGAGTGCGGGCTGAAGCCCATTGACATTCATATCCGCGAGGGGTTAAGTTGTACAAATGGCACAAGTGTCATGACCGGCATCAGTGCTGTCAACCAACTACATGCCGAGAATTTGCTGCATTACGCAACAATAGCCGCAGTGTGGATGAATGAGATTGCCGGTAGTTACGACGACTTGATGGCAGCACCGCTGAACGAATGCCGTCGTCATCACGGACAGATTCAGATTGCGGCTGAGATGCGCAAACTGTGCAAAGACAGCAAACGTCTGCAGAAACGCGAAAATAAATTATACGACGAAGGGCACAAAGATGTTCAGGTGTTCCACGACAAGGTGCAGGCGTATTATTCACTCAGGTGCGCACCGCAAATTTTGGGACCTATAGCAGACACACTGCGGTACAGTCGACAAGTGATTGAAGAAGAATTGAACGCTGCAAGCGACAACCCTATTGTTGACCCAGCAACACAGAATGTGTACCATGGAGGTAATTTCCACGGCGATTACATCTCTCTGGAGGCTGACAAGATGAAGATTGCCATGGTTCGCCTGGCAATGGTGAGCGAACGACAACTGAACTACCTGTGCCACGATCGTATCAACGGCATTTTGCCGCCGTTCTTGAATTTAGGAACACTCGGATTGAACTACGGCATACAGGCTTGTCAGTTTACTGCCACAAGCACTACAGCGGAGTGTCAGACATTGGCAATGCCTAATTATGTACATTCCATACCTAACAACAACGACAATCAAGACATCGTATCAATGGGTACAAACAGCGCCGAATTATGCGCACAAGTGATAGACAATTGTTACCAGGTGTTGTCAATCCTCTATTTGGCCATGGCACAGGCTGTTGATTGCCTGGGCATAAGTGACCAATTGGCAAGTGCTACAAAAGCGCAATACGATGCCATCCGAGCAATAACACCAGCTATCGTCCTGGACACACCGCATTATCAGAGACTCGCTGATATAGAGAAATATCTACGGAAAATATGAACTACGCACTTATAACCGGAGCCAGCCGAGGTATCGGTCGAGCCATCGCTGAGCGTTTGGCTAAAGACGGCTATGCGGTGATTATCAATTACCATAGCAATTCAGATGCTGCCCAAGCCGCCAAAGCGGCCATCGAGGCTGCCGGAGGACAGGCTGAGTTATTGCCCTTTGACGTAGCCGACGGGAAGGCTATTGATGCAGCATTGACGGCATGGGAGACAACGCATGAGGGCGAGCATATCAGTGTGCTCGTCAACAACGCCGGTATACGTCGCGACGGACTGATGGTGTTTATGAACGAAACAGATTGGAATAAAGTGTTAAGCACCACAGCCGACGGGTTCTATTTCACCACGCATCATGTGCTCAGTGGAATGTTGCGGGCGCGTAGCGGACGCATTGTCAACATCACTTCAGTGTCAGGCGTGTCCGGTCTCCCCGGACAGGTTAACTATTCGGCTGCCAAAGCTGCACTTATCGGTGCAACCAAAGCATTGAGCAAGGAAGTGGCCGCACGTAAGGTCACCGTCAATGCTGTTGCTCCGGGATTCATATGCACAGATATGACATCCGACCTTGATGAGAAGGAGCTGAAAAAGACTATACCTGCCGGACGCTTTGGCAAACCGGAAGAGGTGGCGGCATTAGTCAGTTTCCTATGCTCAGAGGAGGCGTCATATATAACAGGGCAAGTGATAAGCATAGCGGGAGGTATGGGATGAGACGTGTTGTTGTAACTGGCATAGGCATTTGGTCGTGTATAGGGCGTAACAAGCAAGAAGTTTGCGACTCACTCCGCGCTGGACGCAGCGGCATAGGATATGACGAGTCGCGTCGCGAATATGGCTTCCGCAGTCCGCTAACTGGTATTGTAGAAACGCCCGACTTGAAAGCGCTATTGCACCGTCGTTTGCGTACGGGCATGTCACAAGAAGCACAATATGCTTTTATGGCAAGCCGTGAAGCATTTGAGCAAGCAGGTATCGACGAACAATATTTGTTGGAGAATGAGGTGGGGGTACTTTTCGGTAACGACAGCACTGCTATGCCCACTGTGGAAATGCATGAGATGATGCTTGCCAAGCATGATACAGCATTGTTAGGTAGCGGACTCATCTTCCAATCGATGAACTCGACGGTAAACATGAATCTGAGCACCATTTTCCACCTGCGCGGAATCAATTTCTCTGTCAGCGCAGCATGTGCCAGCGGCAGCCATTCCATCGGTCTTGGAACGATGTTTATTCGCCAAGGTCTGCAAGACATGGTGCTTGTTGGTGGAGCGCAAGAGGTTAATCCGTACGCCATGGCGGCTTTTGATGCATTAGGTACGTTCAGTACACGCATCTATGAACCTTCAAAAGCCAGTCGCCCGTTCGACACGGACAGAGATGGCCTTGTTCCTAGTGGTGGAGCCGCCGCCCTTGTGCTTGAAGAGTATAATCACGCTATCGCACGTGGCGCAACAATCCTGGCAGAGGTTTGCGGGTATGGATTCTCCAGTAATGGCGGAGGCATCTCTCAGCCGAGCAGCGAAGGCTCATTCATAGCAATGCAACGCGCATTAAGCGACGCAGGCATAACAGCTGATGCTGTCGATTACGTTAACGCTCACGCCACATCCACATGGCAAGGCGACAAAGAAGAGGCTATTGCCCTGTCACGGCTGTTTGGCGACAAGCGAACATGGATAAGTAGCACCAAATCCATGACGGGGCACGAATGTTGGATGGCAGGAGCCAGTGAAGCAGTGTACTCGATACTAATGATGCAACATGGATTTGTCGCCCCCAACATCAACCTTGACAACGTGGATCCTGCTGCAACCACATTGCGCCTGGCAACAGAAACTGTACAAACACCTTTAAGCACAATACTGAGTAATAGTTTTGGATTTGGCGGAACTAATAGCGCTATTGTATTGCGAGCGATTTAACCAACACCGTCAGCATCAATAGTTTGGAATATTTTGGCGATGCAATTATTTGACAACATACGTAAGGCTTTTAGCCACGAACAGCATAACGCGCAACAAGCGCAAGCCTTGGCGCACCTGTACTCATGGGGACCTGTAATTTTCCAGGTATGCCGATTGATGATTAAGTACGGCATACTTGAACTGCTGAACGAGAATCGCGAAGGGCTGACGCAAAATGAGATTGCACAAGCAACCGGGCTCAGCCAATACGCTACCAAATGCCTGCTGGAGGCATCTTTAACCACACATATAATACTCATCGATCCGGATACTGACAAGTATAAACTGGCTAAGACAGGATGGTTTCTGCTGCGCGACCGGATGATTCGGGCAGATATTGACTTCAACCATGATGTAAATTATGAAGGTTGGTTTCTTCTCGACAAAGCACTTGAAGAAGGGCGCCCCGCAGGATTGAAGCATTTCGGCGATTGGCCTACCATATATGAGGGACTGAGTAGTCTGCCTGCTGAAGTACAAAAGTCGTGGTTTGGATTTGACCACTATTATTCTGACCACTCGTTCGAAGAAGCTTTACAAATCATCAACGCCGGCAACACCAAGCATCTCCTGGACGTGGGAGGCAATACCGGACGATTTGCTATGCGCTGCGTAGAGTCAAGCCCGAGCATAGAAGTTACAATCTGCGATTTACCACAGCAGATCGCCATGATGAAACAAGCTATAGTCGGCCAAAAGGGAGCTGAGCGCATTCACGGTATAGGGATGGATATTCTTAACGAGAAAAGCGTATTCCCAACCGACAAACGATATGATGTAATTTGGATGTCACAATTCCTGGATTGCTTCAGTGAGTCACAGATTGTTTCCATCCTTCGTCGCGCTGCGACGATTCTCGACTCGAGCAACAGAATATTTATCATGGAAACCCTCTGGGATAGACAGGATTACGAACCTGCTGCTATGAGCCTTACCATGACAAGTCTGTATTTCACGGCACTGGCCAACGGTAATAGCAAGATGTATAACACCGATGATCTGACTCGACTAATCCGCGAGGCCGGACTGGAAATCGATTCTATCCACGACCGCATAGGCAACGGAGGACACTCCATATTGGTTGTAAAACGTACAATTTGAAAATATTGAATATTATTATATGACTAAACAAGAGATTATTAGCAAAGTCAACGACCTCCTCGTCGAGGAATTTGAAATCACAGAAGCAGCATTAACTCCCGAGGCATCACTCAAGCAGGATCTAGAAATAGATTCATTGGACTTTGTGGATATTGTGGTACTCATTGACCGCGAATTCGGGTTTAAACCTCAAGCCTCGGAACTCAAGACGGTAAAAACGTTAGGCGAGTTTTACGATTATATCGAAGCGCACTGCTAATGGCACAAGAGTGGAGCGGACAGACAGGCGGCACACATTGGATGCAGCGTTCACTGGTGAGTATCATCCGCCATACGGATATCCGGGTGGCATACGCGATGATGCACTTGTGGCTGATTTGGTATATCATCGTTCGGCGCGTAGAACGCCGGGGAGCATACCTGTTCCATCGTCGCAGAGGACGCTCACGCATCCAAGCTGCTATTGACGTTTATCGCAGTTTCTATCATTTCGGGCAAGCTATCATCGACCGCTTTGCTGTATATGCCGGGCAGCAGTTCGGTGTGACTGTTGAGAACCGCGATTTATACTACGGACGAGTACATAACAAAGAGGGATTTATCATGCTATTTTCGCATGTAGGCAATACCGAAATAGCCGGATATTTTCTATCTACTCCTGACAAGCCCCTGCATATTCTCGCATACGGCGGAGAGTCACCGGTTGTAATGGAACATCGCAGACAGGTGCTGGCAAGAAACAATATCGATATGATTACCGTTCAGCCCAACGATATGAATCATATCTACCATATTGGCTATGTTCTGCAGCGTGGAGAAATATTGGCCGCAGCCGCTGATAGGCGTTCGGGCGAAGCTACGGTTACATGCACTTTTATGGGTGAATCGGCACAGTTTCCTTTGGGACCGTTCCGTATCTGTCAGGTCGTAAAGCAGCCGGTGCTGCTTGTTTTTGTTATTAAGGAAGATGCTAAGACGTATCATGTGTATTGCGAGCAACTGCAACCCACCAGAGATATCGCTTCACAATATGCACAGGCAGTAGAACATTTTGCCTTGAAATACCCCTATCAATGGTTTAATTTTTATGACTTCTGGGCGTAACATAGATATTTTTATTCCTCAACGGCCTCCGTTTGTGTTTATTGATACCATCGAAGATATCAATGCCCATCAGGCACGCACAGCATATACTGTATCTGCTGATTGTCCATTGGTAACCGATGGTATATTACCGTTGTCCGGACTTGTGGAAAACGCTGCACAGACATGCGCCGTACGGGCTGGTTACTCCTCGGGAAACAAAATAGGTTATATTGGTGCTATCAAACAGATGCAGACGTATCGATTGCCCCGTGTAGGTGAAACGCTCACCACTGAAACAAGGCTTATCGAAGAGGTGATGAACATCAGTCTGATTGAATGCACCATTCGTGTAGGAAATGAATTGTTAGCCCAAGCCACACTTAAGTTGGCAATAATGGATTAAATGGTATACTGCATCGGACATAGCATCATTTCTCCTCTTGGGGAGGGTTCGCAGGCAAACGTAGAGGCTATACAGAGCGGTCGTAGCGGGCTGAAACGTTATAGTCATCGTTTTGCTGATGTTGAGCCGTTCTGCGCTTCGCTATTCGACACACCACAAGAGTTTGTGCCACTTTGTATCCGCAGCATAAAAAGTGCTATACTCACCATCCCAGGCGAAACAGTACCATGTTCTTCTGCCGACACCATATTCATTCTCAGCACTACAAAAGGTGATCATTTGGATTTGCTCACACCGGCCAAGGCTATTGTTTCACACTTTGGAAACCCCAACCCTCCGATTGTAGTCAGCAACGCATGCACATCAGGTGTATGCGCACAAATAACTGCCAAACGGCTACTCGAAGCCGGGATGTACAAGTATGCTGTCGTTATGGGATGCGACATACAGTCTCGATTTATAGTCAGTGGCTTTCAATCCTTCAAGGCATTGTCGCCTGACCCATGCTTGCCATTCAGTCCGGAGCGTGCAGGGCTGAATCTCGGTGAAGCCGCTGCCACCATCATTTATACCAGCGAGCCGCAGCAATCGGGTTGGCGACTGATGGCAGGCAGTATTCATAACGATGCCAACCATCTCTCCGCGCCTAGTCGCACAGGCGAAGGGGCATTCCGATGCCTGATGGATGTAACTGAAGGCATTCTCCCGAAGGATATTAATCTTATCGGAGTCCACGGCACCGCCACATTGTACAATGATGCAATGGAACTGGCGGCCATTGAACGGGCCGGATTGAAAGATATTCCCGTTTCTGCTCTCAAACCGTTCTTCGGACATACGATGGGCGCTGCGGGGATCATAGAAACCATCATTGGCATGCTTATGCTCAAACACGGCACATTCATTAAGATGTTGTCAGGGTTTGGTGGAGTGAATGCCGCTATTAGATTGACATGCGAGTAACTCACGAAATAGAAATTTCGCCAACATCGGTGATCTTCGATGGGCGGACAATTGCGGTGGAGCAGACGGGTGAAAAGATGCTCGTTGAACTCTATAGGCGCTATGTGGGGGATTATCCGAAGTTCTTCAAGATGGATACGCTCTGCCGTCTCGGGTTCATTGCTGCAGAGATGCTGATAGGAGCAGAAAACGATGTGCCATCTGCCATTATTCTGGCGAATCGAAGTGCAAGTATCAAGGACGACCGCGATTACCTGGCTACAATCTCTGAAGGAAATTATTACCCGAGTCCGGCATTGTTCGTATATACATTGCCGAACATCGTTACCGGCGAGATTGCTATCCGCCACCATGTGCAAGGTGAAACCTCGTTCTATATCCTTGATACGCCGCAACAACTGGACGCAATCATAGCTGCCACACCGTTTGAGTCGGCATTAGCCGGATGGTGCGAGTGCAGTACAAAAGACAATTTCTACGCAAAACTACAACTTATATGGAACAACTGATTGAACAACTTAAATCGCAGATTATCGAAGCACTCAACTTCGAGGATATGACTCCGGCAGATATTGACACCGATGCACCTTTGTTCGGTGAAGGTTTGGGGCTTGACTCGATTGACGCGCTTGAACTGATCATGCTTATGGACCGCGAGTACGGCATCAAACTGGCAGATCCTAAAGCCGGCAAGGCTATCTTCCAGTCCGTACGCACCATGGCGGAATATATTCAGGCTAACCGCACGAAGTAATCGGAATAAACAATGCGCATCGCAGTTACCGGTATAGGAGTGGTCAGTGCAATAGGTATGAACTGTACTGAGACGCTACAGTCGTTACTCGACGAACGTTCGGGTATCGGCGCTATGCGTGTTCTGGGCAGTGCCCATGCCGAACTGCCGGTGGGCGAGGTGCCTTATACGGATAGTGAACTGCGGGTGCATTGCGGTATCGGTGATGAGCCTATGCCGCGTACATCTCTGCTCGGCTTACTCGCAGCTCGTGAAGCATTGTCAATGGCGGGTTGCACGGTCGACACGTTTATCAGCGGTACAACGGTAGGCGGCATGGATTTGACTGAGCAACATTGGCTGGACTATCAGCAAGGCAAAGCCACGGAGAATATACGCCTGCACGAGGCAGGCGAGTCAACACAAGCCATCCTGAGCCATTTGCAAAATGACCAAATGGTAAATGTCTTCACTCCTTCCACGGCATGTTCCTCAGCACTTAATGCCATTATGCTTGGGGCAAACCTCCTTAGAACCGGGAAAGCTAAAGCGGCATTGGTTGGAGGCGCAGAGAGCCTGAGCATGTTTCATCTCAACGGGTTCAATACATTGATGATTCTTGACCACCAGCCTTGTCGGCCATTTGATGCCAATCGTGCAGGACTGAATCTGGGTGAAGGTGCAGGATATCTGGTTATCGAACCGGAAGAAGAGGCTATCACTCGCGGAGCAACCATTCTCGGTTATCTGAGCGGTTACGCAAATACTTGTGACGCATTCCATCAGACGGCTTCATCTGCCGATGGCAAAGGAGCATTTCTGGCTATGCAGGGGGCACTGCAAATGGCCGGACTACAGCCCAACGATATCGATTATGTCAATGCTCACGGTACTGCTACGCCCAACAACGACTTAAGTGAATCGGCAGCCTTGCTACGTTTGTTTGGCGACAAGATGCCTGCTGTTAGCAGCACCAAGGCTTTTACGGGGCATACGACCTCTGCCAGTGGAGGTATCGAGGCTGTGATCAGCGTGTTAGCCTTAGTACACGGATTCATTCCGGCTAACCTCAATTGGTCAGGAACAGCGGAAGGACTGATTGTTCCCGTTACCCACACCACGCACAAGACCTTACGGCACGTGTTGTGCAACGCGTTTGGCTTTGGCGGCAACGAATCTTCATTGATTCTTTCCTCGCAGGGAATTGACCTTCCCGCTGCTGAAAGTCGCAAACCTGTTGCATGTTGCTCGGTTGAGCAAACGGACGATTCCGATGTCAGCATATATATATCTGCGGCAGAAGGACGCCGCATGACACCTCAGATGAGACGAATTGTTGCCGCTGCAAGGAAGGTTGTGGAGCAGAGCGGCATAACTATGCCGGAGGCTATCATTTGCGCCACACAGTGGGGATGTATGTTGCAGTCGATGCGATTCTTGCAAGATATGCTGGATTCTGACGAGCAGCAACTCAAACCGACCCCATTCATTCAATCCACCCACAATACCATCGCTTCGCTTATCGCTATTATGACGGGAAACAACGGTTACAACTCCACTTACGCACAAGGCAAGCAGTCACTTTCTTGCGCCATGGCGGACATTGAGGCACAAATGAGTCTCGGACTTATCCGTAATGCCTTGGTGCTGGAGTTTGACGAAGAGGTGGAAGTATGGGACAATGTCCTCGCACATATCGGTGACCGCACACACGCCATCGCACGTGCTACTATGTTCGTAAACACACTGTGATATGAAACTTTTACTGTTAGCTCTCATACAAAGTTTGCTTCTTTGTGCCGGACAGATGTTTATGAAACTGGCACTCAAGGCTATGGGTACCGTTTCGTGGAGTTGGGCGTTTGTCGTTAGCCAGCTCACCAACTGGTGGTGGCTCGCCTGCGGTGTATCGTTCACGGCTGCCGGATTGCTATGGATGTACATACTCAAGCACTGGGCATTCTCGCAGGCATACCCGTTAAGCAGTTTGGCATACGTATTCGGCATGATTGCCGCTATGATGGTTTTTCATGAGCATATAGCCTGGACGCAATGGGTAGGTATATTACTGATTATGGGTGGATGTTACTTGGTAGCTAATTGATATGTTCGCACTTATATTGTCTGTCATATTAAGTCTTCAGGCAGATTTCGTTCAGACGAAATCCGTTGCCATGATGAGTGAGCCGCAGGTGTCAACCGGCCACATGACGTATCGTGCCCCGGATTATATCCGCTGGGCATACAGCACACCGCAAACTGTTGTGTGGGAAATTGACGGTGACAAAAGCAATGTCAACCCGCAAGTGCAACGGTTGCTGCAGATGATTATGACCTCTGTGGCAGGGGGCAATACCAATGACCCGAAGTTGCAACGGGAAACAAAAAAAATGTTCCGTTCCGTCAACATCACCATGGACGAAGCCAAACAAGTCGCCAACAGAGTTGAATTGATTGAAAAGAACGGAGATATCACAATCATCGAATTCAGCAATGTCATTACGCAATAGCCTATATTTCATAGTCGATAGCAACGATACCGGTTTTACCATCCGCTTCGATGCTTCGCACCCTATATTCTCTGGGCATTTTCCCGGGCATCCGATTGTGCCGGGGGCATGCTTGATACAGATTGCCGAGGAGTTGGCATCCGAGCAACTCGGTCAGACCGTACGTTTCACGGCTATCCGAAACCTAAAGTTCCGCCAACCGGTCACTCCGGACATGCAGATTATTCTGTCTATCCGCGACGGGAAAGTAACCGTGTACGATTTGTCACTAACCGAAATTTATGCGCAGTTCGCAGCAACATATTTGTGCTCTCATTCCGACGTACAATAACGCCGGAACAATTATCGATGTCGTTCGTCGGGTACACTGCCACTTACGGAATATAATTGTGGTGGTAGATGGCTGTACGGACGACACTCTGTCCTTGCTTGGCGAACTCGATTTTCCCGTTGATGTCGTCAGACATAGCAAGAACAGAGGCAAAGGCGCAGCACTTGTGTCAGGCTTCCGTCGAGCCATCGAGTTGGGATATGATTTCGCCTTGACTATTGATGCCGACGGACAGCATTATCCCGAAGACATTCCCGCCTTACTGCGTGCACACGACATTCACCCGGATGCTCTGATTGTCGGCAGTCGTCCGTTTACTGACGACAATATGTCAGGCAAGAGCAAGTTTGCCAATCGGTTCTCTAACTTCTGGTTCGCGCTGCAGACAACCGTCCATCTGCCGGACACCCAAACGGGCATGAGACTGTATCCTCTGCACAAACTCTACGGTCTGAGTATCCTCACCCGTCGATACGAAGCCGAACTGGAACTGCTGGTGTTTGCCGCTTGGCATAATGTGCCGCTGGTACCCGTTCCGGTTCGCGTGTACTATCCGCCCGAGCAGATGCGCGTCAGCCATTTTGTACCGGCACGCGATTTTACACGAATCAGTATACTTAATTGCTTCCTTTGCATCGGTGCTATTGTGTTCGGCTATATCAATATGTATTGGCGAACGGTGCTGAGTTTCTTGTATTTCGGGCTTACCATGCTCTTCGTCGTCAATCCTTTTACATGGATATTTTTTGCCATCCATGGCGACAATGCCCGTACCCGTCAGCGCTACCATCGGTTTGCACGCCGTGTGGCTGCACATTACGTGTGGCTTATCGGTGGGTTGCATCTTACTATTGACAAACAGTTAGCCACACTCACCGAACAGCAAACGGTAATCATATCCAACCACCAGTCATTCATCGACATCATTATTGGCTTGTCGTTGTCACCGAAGATTGTGATGGTTGTAAAGGATTATGTGTGGTATAATCCGTTCTTGGGTGTCGTTGCCCGCTACTTGGGTTGCATTCCTACATCGTATGACGATGAACGACGCGAAGCGGCTATCAAGCAGGTTATGGATGAAGGCTATTCGCTGTTCGTGTTCCCGGAAGGCACACGTTCCGCTACCGGAGAAGTTGGACGATTCCATCGTGGGGCTTTCTACTACGCCGAGTTGTACAATCTGCCCATCCAGCCTATTTTGCTTGAAGGAATGACCGATTATATGGGCAAGCGCCAGTTTATGCTCCGGCCATACAACGTCCGGCTTACTATTCTGCCACTCGTTATGCCCGATGACCGCTCATGGGGAGCAACATATAAGAAACGCGCCAAATCCTTTGAGCTACACTACGATGCTCTGCTACACTCCAACCGCATTCATGTGGGTATCTTAGGAGCCGGAGTCGGAGGATTGTTCACCGGCGCACTGTTGGCGAAGCAAGGCTTTGAGGTTACGCTGATTGAACAACTGCCCGTGTACGGAGGAGGATTGTACTCCTACGAACGCAACGGCGAAACTTGGGCAACCGGCATGCACATCATTTCCGGCATGGAACCCGGTGGAGCAGTAACCCAAGTACTGGGTGAATTAGGGGTACAAGCGGACGTTACCGAGACAATCCTAGACCTTATACCCGAAAACCTTATAGGTAAACCCGAGTGGGAGCGCTGTAAATCAGGCGTTTACAGATTCGTAGGAGGCAGCCAAAATTTAGCGGACAAATTGGCACTTTTCATCACTCGTCACGGTGGGCGGATTATCACAGGTGAACGGGTAAATGATATATCACAAACCGGCGAACGGTTCGCTGTTAACGGTACGTTTGTTTTCGATGCCGTCATCAGCACATTGCATCCGAAGCAATTGCTCAAACTGACCAACCTTCCGCTCTATCGCCCGGCTACACGCAAACGGATAGAAGTCACACCGGAAACGTTTGGTTCATTCAAGACCTATATCCGCCTCAAACCGGAGACCTTGCCATACGACCGGGTGACACACTTCCTGCCTGAGCAATGCATGTTGGTTATGACGCCGTGCGCTGAATACAACCAGGTTTATGCCCGCACCATCGAAACGGTTATGCCGCTCGATTATAGCGAACTCGCACCATGGCACACCGACCGCAAAGCACATTATGCCGAATACGAGGCATTCAAACATAACAAGGAGCAGGAAGTGCTCAATCTCGTTCAGACTATCTATCCCGATATACGCGAGGCGGTGACAGATATGTTCAGTTCAACCTCACTCACGTTCCGCGACGATTATATCAGTCCCGAAGGAGCCATGTTCGGCATGTCTGAACCCGTCGGCTCTGTGCGTACGCGAATGAAAGGATTCTACATGTCGGGACAGAATATTTTCCTCCACGGACTATGCGGCGTCGTTATGACAGCCCAACAAACAGTACAAGCCTTATGCGACGATTACATCTCATAATTTTCACATATCTATTGGCTGTCAGCAGCCTTGCTTTGGCAGCAGATACTGATGCCGCCCATCTTGTTCGCAAGGGCAAAGGCGGTATGAGACTGTATGCCTATCCGGCAGACAGTGCCACAAATACGGGCATGGCTGTCATCGTTTGCCCGGGAGGCAGTTATTGCTGGCATGACATGGAGTACGAAGGACGGCAGGTCGCGCAATGGCTGAACGCCAACGGTATCAACGCCTTTGTGCTCAAGTACCGGGTTGCAAGCATCAGCGCTTATTGTTTGGGCTACCGCGTGATAGGATTAGGCAACACGTACCCGAATATGCTTACCGATGTCGAAGATGCTCTGCGCTATGCATATCAGCATGCCGATAGTTTGCATATCGATACTACACGGATCGGTGTCATGGGATTTTCTGCAGGCGGACATCTGAGCATGATGAGTGCCACGCACAACCGCACGCACTACAAACCGGCATTTGTCTGTCCAATCTATCCGGTTGTAACAATGAGCAACAACCGCTATGTCCACCATCGCTCACGGCGCGGTGCATTGGGCGTGTGGGGACATCTGAACCAAACAATGCGTGACTCACTCTCGCTGGAGAAACATATAACTGCCGACTGCCCGCCGGTGTTCCTCGTCAATTGTGTAGATGACCCCGTTGTCAAGTACCAAAACTCCGAACTGCTGGACTCGGCACTTAACGCCAACCATGTACCGCACAGGTATATCCAATACCGGACAGGAGGACACGGTTTCGGCGCATCGGACACCAAAGGAACGGAAGAATCAAGACAATGGAAGAAAGAATTTCTGAAATGGATATCGAATTTCAATCAGTAGAGTGCATCCGCACTCATCAGGAAGAGTTACTGCGCAAGCAGATGGCCTATCTGGCAGCCCATTCGCCGTATTACCGGAGGATGTTTGCCGAGAAGGCTATCGACCCGTCAACCATACGCACGATTGACGATCTGCAAGGCCTGCCGTTTACCGAGAAGGCTGACCTGCAGCGTTACAACAACGATTTTCTATGCGTGCCGCGTGAAGATATCATCGATTATATCACTACTTCCGGCACGCTGGGTGATCCGGTTCTGTTCGGTTGCACAGAGTCTGACTTGCAACGCCTCGCATACAACGAGCACAAGTCTTTCGCTTGTGCCGGATTGCACAAAGGCGATATTCTGCAACTCATGACCACTATCGACAAGCGTTTCATGGCCGGGTTGGCATACTGGATGGGTATCCGTAGCCTGGGCGCCAGTATCATCCGCGTGGGTAATGGTATTCCCGAACTGCAGTGGGATACTATCCAACGCTTGCATCCTACAGCCATCATGTGCGTGCCGTCGTTCATTCTCCGACTGATTGAGTATGCCGAACAGCATTCTATCGATTACCGGAACTCATCCATCCGTAAGATTATAGGTATTGGCGAGGGCTTGCGAGACCAACAGTTCAACCTCAACTTGCTCGGACAACGTATTCACGACAAGTGGCCTGAAGTGCAGCTCTATGCTACCTACTCTTCCACCGAGATGTCCGCTACGTTCAGCGAGTGTGAGCATGCTTGCGGAGGACACGTTCATCCCGAATTGATTATCGTTGAGATCATTGGCGAAGACGACCAACCTGTTCCGGACGGTCAACCCGGAGAGATTGTCATTACCACTTTAGGCGTTGAGGGAATACCCCTGCTGCGTTTCCGCACGGGCGATATAGCCGCTAAGGTTGTGACACCCTGTGCTTGCGGACGTAACTCCTACCGTCTGACGCCACTCATCGGACGCAAGCATAACATGATTAAACTCAAGGGAACAACTATCTACCCGCCTGCTATCAACGATGTATTGGACAACACACCGTTCGTAAGCAATTATGTGGTAGTTGTTCGTCCGTCGGACGCGGGAACCGACGAAGTTATTGTGCGAATCAGTTTGCGTGACAACACCATACCCGCCGATGATGCCATCAAGCAACTGAAGGATCACTTCCGCAGCCGCTTGCGCGTAGCACCGATAGTGGAAATCCTGCCGGCCGATGTTATTCAGCAGATTACCTTTCCGCCCAAGAGCCGCAAACCTGTCAAGTTCATCGATGAGAGATGAAAAATCTCCTGCTGCACATATATGACTTGCTGTCCGTCCATCGCCGGTGGTTATGGATAGGTAGTGCAGTCATAGTGGCAGCGCTCATTGCTCTGGCTGTTTCGCTCAGGTACAATGAGGATATTATGGATTTCCTTCCTGTTGACGACGAAGATCGTGAGGCGCTTGCCCTGTATCAATCGCAGCAGTCCGCCTCGCGATTGGTCTTGATTGTAGAAGGTGACAGCCTGCGCGATGAGGCTATCGAGGCTTGCGAAGATCTGCTACCCGACCTGACTACTGAAATGGACTTGTCGGAACAACTGGCGGGCATATATTCGCAAATGCCGTATTTCATTACCGACAGCACCTATGCTCAACTCGATTCACTCACTACGCCCGATGCTGTCCGTGCTGCCCTGGAACGCGACAAACGTATCCTGTCCACTCCCGGCGCAAGTTTTCTGGCACCGGTCATTCAGTCCGACCCGTTGGGATTAATCAGTTTATCCACATTTCATATCCCTCAGAACAGCAGCCGGACGTATGCCTTCTATCAGAGTCCGTACGGTAGCACTGAGACCCAGCGCAATGCAGCACTGGTCGATTCGCTGAAGGCGGTTACCGACGAAGTGTCGGTCTCGTTTCCTAATCTTAGTCTTAGATGGATTGGCGCGCCGCTGATTGCTGTAGGCAACGCACGGCGAATCAAGTTGGATTCCGCATTGTGCATAGCACTATCGCTGGTTCTGATAGTTATATTGCTGGCTTATGCTTTCCCGCGCAGGAGAGACTTGTGGCTCATCCTTCTTTCTATCACCTTTGGTTGGCTCACGGGAATGGCGGTACTTAGGCTTGTTACGCCTACTATCAGCGCTGTGGTACTGGGTATAGGCAGTGTACTGATAGGTATTGCTGCCAATTATCCGCTACACCTGCTGGTACATCAGCGCTACACCACTTCTGTCCGGCAGACACTGAACGAGGTTCTCTCGCCATTGGTTGTGGGCAATATCACTACTGTGGGAGCCTTCCTGACACTTATCCCTCTGCAGGCCACAGCGCTTAAGCACTTGGGTATTTTCGCCTCAGCGATGCTTGTCGGCACTATTCTGTTCTGCATATTTGTACTGCCCCACTTGATGTCTGCCGAACCTACTCCCGTCAGGGAAATCAAACTCAGCAGCGACAAACTTAGGCTGAACGGCAACAAGTTGCAGCGTATCGGGCAATGGAGTGTGATAGGCATAACTATACTGTTCGGCGGATATCTGACGCTTTCAGCAGTCAGCAGTTCAGCCAGCAGGCAATATTCTCTGTTTGACTCCAATCTGAGTCATATCAATTACATGACTGCTGAGCAACGCGCCGACCTTGCTTACTTCGACTCCATCAGCAATCCGCAGCGCGAGATAAGCGAACATGCTTACCGCGCCGAGCAATGGCAGGCATACTGGCAGACGCACGCTGCGGACAGCCTCATTGCATGCGTGCAGACTGAGGCCGAACGAGCCGGGTTCCGTCAGGATGCGTTTAATCCGTTCTATACTATACTTCAGTCATGGAAACCGGTCAAAGCCTTTGATATGCGCAAACTCACACAAGGATTGAGCGATAACTTCGATTATATCGGACTCTGTTGTTCAGTCATCGTCTTTCTGTTTCTTTGGTTGAGTTTCCGCAACCTGTGGCTGGCACTGATTGCTTTCGTGCCGATGGCCTTGAGTTGGGTTTGGATTCTGGCTATCATGCAACTGTTCGGCTTGCAATTCAATATTGTTAATATCATCCTTGCCACGTTCATTTTCGGACAAGGGGATGACTATACAATATTTATTGTTGAAGGCTTGCTGTACGAGCATCGCACGGGCAAACCTATCTTGCCGCAATACCGTCAGTCGATTTTGCTATCGGCACTCATTATGCTAATCGGTGTCGGCATATTGGTTCTGGCTGTTCATCCGGCCATGCACTCGTTGGGCATCGTTACATTGATTGGCATGAGTATTGTTCTGCTGATGGCAGTTACTGTTCCTCCATTGCTTTTCCGCATGTATATTCGCTTTTCGTCTGCGCACTGACAGCACGATTCGTTGAGTCGTTCAATGCGCATACATACCTTCAGTCAGCTTCTGTACAAACAAAGAGTGCACCCGCTTGGGTGCACTCTTTTGTTTCGCAGCCTTTAGGGCTACCGCTTTGTCCGTATGGACTTACTTGCCGGCCTTTTTGGCTTTGCGATCGGCGATGGCACGCTGGATGTCGTAGGCGATAGGCGAAGCTACGAACAACGACGAGAACGTACCGAACACAACACCCATCAGCAACGCGAATACGAAACCGCGGATGCTCTCACCGCCGAAGAGGAAGATAGCCAGCAGCACGATGAACGTGGACAGTGAGGTCGAGAACGTACGCGATAACGTAGTGTTCAACGCCTCGTTGATGTTACGCTCGCGCTCACGCTTAGGATACAAACCGTTGAACTCACGCACACGGTCGAAGATAACCACCGTATCGTTGATTGAGTAACCGATAACCGTCAGTATGGCTGCAATGAACGCCTGGTCAATCTCCATGGAGAACGGCATGATCTTCCACAAAATAGCGTACAAGCCAAGGATGATAACTGTATCGTGGAACAACGCTACCAAAGCACCTACCGAGTAAGCGAAGTTGCGGAAACGAACCAAGATGTACAGGAAGATTACTGCCAACGCAGCCAGCACTGCCCATACGGCGGAGGTCGTGATGTCGTCAGCAATAGCCGGACCTACCTTCTGGCTCTGCATGATACCTACGTTCTCGTTCACCTGTGTCGATTGGAACTCAGCAAACGTGATAGGCGTGCTGAAGAACTGCTTCGTGCCCTCGTAGATCAGTTGTTCTATCTCATCATCCAGCGTCTCTGAGTTGTCGTGGATGCGGAAGTTGGTGGATATACGTACCTGGTCGTTCGACTCGCCAAAGGTGATCACGCGTACAGTCAGGTTTTCGCCCTCAGGGTTCTTGGCAGTCAGCACCTCGGTGAGCGACTTTTCTACATCCTGTGTGCTGATTGGCTGATCGAAGCGTACCACGTAGTTACGTCCACCGGAGAAGTCAATACCTAAGTTCAGCTTGCCGAACACGTGCGGCTCAAGGCCGAGAGCGGCAAACAGCACCAGACAGCCTGCCAATGGGTAAGCCCACTTGCGTGCCCCTACAAAGTCAAAGTGCATGTTCTGGAACCATTTCTTCGTGATACCCGAGGTAAACGACAGTTCCTTGGCATCCTCGCGACTGGCATAGTCCTCAAGCAACAGACGGGTGATGAACACGGCTGTCAGGAACGACGAGATGATACCGATGATATATGTTACGGCGAAACCCTTGATCGGACCCGTACCGAACACCGCCAGAATGATACCTGTCAAAAGCGAGGTTACGTTGGCGTCCACAATTGCGGAGATAGCGCCCTTGAAGCTGTCCTCGATAGCCTTGCGCATGTTCTTGCCGGCACGCAACTCTTCACGTATGCGCTCGTAGATGAGCACGTTGCCGTCCACGGCGGTACCCATCGTCAGCACAATACCTGCTATACCCGGCAATGTCAGTACAGCCGAGAACGACGACAATATACCTACCAGCAGGAAGGCGTTGCACAACAACGCAAAGTCGGCAATCAGACCCGGTATCAGACCGTAGTAGAAGATCATGTACAGCAGTATCAGTACGAAGCCGATAGCAAACGACCACATACCGCTCTGAATAGCCTCCTTACCCAACGACGGACCGACTACATCCTCTTGGATGATACGTGCAGGGGCTGGCATCTTACCGGACTTCAGCGTGTTAGCCAAGTCCTTGGCTTCCTCAACGGTGAAGTTACCGGTGATCTGCGAGTTGCCGCCGGCAATCTCGTTCTGTACGGTCGGGAACGAATATACAAATCCGTCAAGCACGATAGCAACCGACTTGCCGATGTTCTCTTTCGTTATACGCTGCCAAGCCTTTGCACCTTCAGCGTTCATCGACATCGATACGTTGGCATAAGCGCTCACTTGCGAGAAGTCGGCACGTGCGTCGGTAATCACGTCACCCTCCAGCGACGGACGACCGTCACGCTGAGCCTTCAGCGCTACCAGACGGTACAACGAGTTAGCCTCATCGGCGGCCTTAACCTCCCAGCGGAAGCGAACTTCACGCGGCAGGATCTGTTTAGCCTGCTGCGAATTCAGCACAGCCATCACCTTGGCGGTATCGGTATAGTGAACGGTACCAACCACCGGACCGCGATAAGCCTGACCGGTCTGGGTGAGAGAGGGGTTGAGGATGTAGAAGAACGGGTGAGCTTTCTTGTAGCTCTCCAGCGCCTCAGCACGCTCTTTGGCCACCTCTGCAGCGCTGTCGTTAGCTGCAATAGCCTGTGTCAGTTCGTCAACGGTAGCATCGGCAGCCACCTCAGCCTTGGTCTCTTCCTCTACTTTTGCACCCTCATCCTCTTCGGTAGCGGCGTTAGCAGCTGCCATCTCACGGTCAAGTTGGGCCATTTGCGGCAAAAGCTCGGCGAAATCGTAGGTCTCCCAGAACTCGAGGTTAGCCGAACCTTGGAGAAGTTTACGCACACGCTCGGGCTCTTTGATACCCGGGAGCTCTATCAAAATACGTCCGCTCTGAGCCAGTTTCTGGATGTTCGGTTGAACAACGCCGAAACGGTCGATACGGGTACGGAGCACCATAAACGAGTTATTGATAGCGCCTTCTACTTCCTCACGGATAACACGCTCTACCTCTTCGTTGGTCGAACTGGTGGTAACTTTGTCTTTCAGCTCAAAGGTGGCGAAGATCGATGCCAATTTGGCGTTGGGATCAATCTCACGGAACGAAGCCAGAAACAATGTTACAAAATCATCGCCGCTGGATTTCTGCTTCTCCTGAGCCAGAGCCATAGCACGGTTGAAGTTCTCGCTCGTGTTGTAGCCGCTCAGCGCACGGAGAATGTCCGGCACACTTACTTCCATTGTTACGTTCATACCGCCCTTGAGGTCCAGACCAAGATTGATCTCTTTCTCACGGCACTCTTTCAGCGTGTAGCCGAACCACACTTTCTTAGCAGCGATAGAGTCCAGATACTGATACTCTTTCAGCTGGTCACCGGCGGCGTACACCTTGGCTTGCTTGTCGTAGTGACGAATCACAAACGAGAACGACAGATAAAAAGCGCAAACCAAGAACAGCAACACTGCCAGTGTTCTTACAATTCCTTTGTTTTGCATAATGTTATTTTAGTTTGTTTTATTTTTCTATAGCCCGAAATTGGCACTTTTAGCGATACACGCGCAAAAAAGCGTACAAATTTACAAATTTATTTTGATAAATGCAAGAAAAATTACATTTTTTTCAAAAAAAGTGCCAAAATATTTGCATATTTCAAAATTTTGTTGTATCTTTGCACCCGCTTAACAGAAATAGCGACAACCAGAAGGCGTCTTGCGAGATGTTGTGAATATGGAAAGATTGCCCTGCAGGTCGCTTTTTGTACAAGTTGTATCGCGGAGTAGAGCAGTGGTAGCTCGTCAGGCTCATAACCTGAAGGTCGGTGGTTCGATCCCGCCCTCCGCAACCAAGAGCCGCTAATTAAGCGGCTTTTTTGTTTTCCGAAGTCATGCGTACGCCCGAACAAATAGAGTTATCACGTCTGCAGAACCGCCTGACCAAGCGGTTTCACAAGGCGTGTGCCGACTACTCGCTCATCGAGAACGGCGACCATATACTTATTGCTCTGAGCGGTGGCAAAGACTCGCTCGCTCTGGTCGAGTTGCTCGGCAAACGTGCGCAAATTTTCGTTCCGCGATTCAAAGTAACGGCTTTACACGTGCGTGTTAAGGAACGCGCGTACATATCCGATCTGAGTTACCTGCAATCGTTCTGCGACGCGTTCCGCGTCCCGCTCCTCGTCCGCGACACCGCCATCGGCGAAGATTCCGAATCTTCAAATCCTCAAATCCTCAAATCTTCAAATCGCTCGCAGAGCGCCAATCCCTGCTTCCTCTGCTCCTGGTACAGGCGCAAGGCGTTGTTCGATGCAGCGCAGGAGCTTGGCTGTAACAAGATTGCTTTCGGGCACCACAAGGATGATATAGTTGAGACGCTGCTGATGAACCTGATCTTCGACGGCAAGTTCTCGACCATCTACCCCAAACTGCAGATGGATAAGATGCCGTTGCAGCTTATCCGTCCGCTCTGTTTGATTGAGGAGAAAGACCTCAGGCGATACGCCGAACTTCGCGGTTACGTCCGCCAGAAGCAACCTTGCCCTTTTGAGCACGACTCAGCGCGAACGGAGATCAAAGCACTCGTCAGTCAACTCGAAGCACTCAATCCCAACGTCCGCGACTCGCTCTGGGGAGCCATAGCCCGCCGCTAACCGCCTATCCTCGGCTTTTAACTCTTAGCTCTCGGCTCTCAGCTCTTGACTCTCAGCTCTCAACGGCCTATTGTACATCTGTTTTCGGAGTAATATACATACTGAATCAGTCCATTACCGAGGTAATCCTAGACCTTATCAGAACAGCAACGCTTATAATCATAACATTATCAAACACTTAAAGCCCATGTCAGAGCACTTAAAATCTAAAATGATTAAAGACTTGCAAAATACTATTGCCAAGTCGATACAAATCCCTGATACTCCGCACGTTAGGGGTGTCCGATATTGCACTCTTGTGGATGCAGTCGAGAAATTTCATGGCGCGGTTAACACACGCAAGCAGGCGCAACATTACCGCAAGAACATTATTCTCCGGCCTTCACGCCATCGCCCGGGATGCGAACTCTATACCCTGCACTTCCCTAAAGCCTGGGCAGCCGGATGTGTCACCAACCGGGAGATCATCAAGGAGGCACAACGACGCGCGCATGCCATTGAACGCGATCCCATTGCTGCCTTGGAGTGGAAAATGTTGTTTTTCAAGCAACTCTACAACCCTGTTCCTGACAAAAAGGTCTATCCCAACTTCTACCCTTTTGTCTATGTCACTATCTACCGCGCGCTACGGACTGAAGAACAACAACACGAACAACCTCTCGTTTTCCCGCTTGTCCGCCTTGCTGCGCACGCGCAATTTATACCTTTACGCACTATGCCGCCTACCATTCGCATAGCCGCGTAGGAACGTTTTTGACAATTTTTGCACCCCAAAAATACACTTTTCAAACGCCATTTACCGTAATTTACCATATATCAAGCATTTGCACTTTTCATTTTTCAAACACTAAAATTTGCATATATCAGAAAAAAGCAGTACCTTTGCACTAAATTTCTGACGTTCAGAAATCACGACTGAAACACCTGAAATCACAACTTAAAAACATCTGAATTATGCGTAAGTTTTTCTTCACATTACTGCTTGCCTTTATCGGCAGCGTATGGATGGCAAGCCATGCTATCTGCACGGCGCATGGATATAACATGACTGACGATGATATGTACTACCAGAGTATCTTTAGCGGCACGTTGGTAGATGCATCGCTGCCGTGCGATGATTCCGATGATGACAACCCTTGTCTGCCGTGTACTACTGTTGCACTGCTAACGAATGACAGCAACCTGTATTATCTAACAGGCTTGGATGACAAGTGGCAGGCATTTCTGGATTCGCTGTATGACTATCCTTATAACGCAATGATACCCACTTATTCATACCACGCGCTACTGTCCGGTAAGGAGTTTAAGCGCGGTGATTATCGATATATTGCTGTCAACACCGCTGCTCCCGCCCAGATAACCAGAATTGAGTTATGGTCATCTGCAGATTGGCTGACAGGCGCATGGGAAGTGCACAAGGAGATTGTAGCAAACGGTTCGGGTTACGGCGATATCTTTACGCGTGATGTGAATAGTAGTACAAGATTTGTTTTTGATTCGCTTGGTTTGATGTATCAGTTCATGAAAGACGGTACTGGCTATTTCCCTCCCCACGCATATACCCTGGAGCATGGTGCAGATGGCTGGCTGCTTAGTGTGGAAGGGTTGTTCGATACACCGCGTAATCTCGATGGTGGCTACTCGCCTCTCACGTTATACCGACTCACCGACAGCGAACTGGAGTGGCAGTATGATAGTTATGGCGGTGACGAAGGACCGGTAACGCATTACCAGTTCCTCAGACGCTGTCAAACTGATCAGCCGTTTGCCGAAGGAGAGCGTGTCGTACTCAGCGGATCATTGACAGAATCGTTTCGCGAGTGTACTATTGAAGAGTGCCCGACATGTTACGGTATATTTGCGACATCCGCTTACCCTGTTTCGTTCTATTCGCTCACTGTTACCGATGCTCAAATAATTGACCAACTCAATCACATGCCTACAGGCAAGCAGTTTACTATAGAAGGTGTGTGGCTAATATGTAAGGATACTCCATTCATTGAAGTATCTGCCATCTATGAAACGACAAGCGACACAATTCCTCTATACGTCAACGACGGACCGGGTTCGACAACCGTCACACCCGTTGATCCGAATCAGGTAGTGGCCACTCTTAACGACAACCTGCTGACCATACGAGAACAGTCGGGCGAGGAAGTGACGTACTCGCTGGCTGTAACGCCAATCAGTCACGCTCCGGCACACCACGCATTGCCGGAAGCACAAAAGGAAGTATCAGCCGACACGTTCCGCAACTCGGTTGCCGTACAACTTTCCGAGGACGGCTCGTACACGCTCACGCTGAGTAAAGCCGGCTGGGAGAACGATATTTACGGCACATTCAACTATACTGCATCCGGCTTACAACCAGTCGCAGCGACCGATGCACCTGCACGCAAACTCCTCCGCAACGGGCAATTGCTCATTCAGCAGGGCGACCGTATATACACGCCAACCGGCATGCAGGTGGAGTAGGTGTAGACTAATTAACGGTTCAAATCAATAATATACGATCATGCAACACTCTAAATAACAGTGATTATGCGTAAATTCATCTTCACGTTGATGCTTGCGATAGCAGGCAGCGTATGGACAACAACTGAGGCAGCGGTACAACTACCGTCGCTGTGCGACGAGTGGCATTATGTCACTTATTATGCAGCAGGAATGGATATACCTGCGACTCCGGTGTATTATTCGCAACACCTCGCCGCAGATACCGTTATCGGCGAACACAAGTATAGGCAGTTGCGCGGTAGAGTAGGATACAGATATTCTTCTAACGATAATTATTTGGGAGCATTGCGGGAAGGGGATAATGCCGATATTTATTATGTGCCAGCTGATAGCACACATGAGTACTTGTTATATGCATTTAATGCCAACGTGGGGGATACATTGAAGAATCTATGGATGGGCACAGATATGCAATGTACAACGGCGATAATAACAGAAATTTCTACAGGGCAACTTAGGACATTTCAAGCAAAGGTCCATGTTATAGAAAGCGGTCATTATTTTGAGGATTTCTGGGAACTTTGGACTGATAGTGTAGGCTCTGCAACAAGTGAAGGACCGGCTGGTGTTATCGTATACATGCTAAATAATCCTTATCTCGCATGCGCTTGCAAAGACGGAAGAAAAATATATGTTGGCGATGCTAACTGCGCATGTGACCCTCCCCGCTTGAAGTCGCTGTGTGACACATGGAATGTGTTGTTTGTGCGGATGGGAGCAAATGGAGACGAACTTAGTACAGAAGTTCATCGTCTGACAACTGATACCGTTATAAACGGGAAAACATACGTGCAATTATACATATATGGTGATTATGGCGTTCGAGACAGAGTGACATACAGAGGAGCATTGCGTGAAGACAACAACGCCAATGTGTATATTGTTCCGGCAAATAGTGACCATGAATATCTACTTTATGCATTCAATGCCAAAGTCGGTGACAAGTTGTCCAATCTATGGATTGGCGGTGCAGCAGAAACAGGAGGTCTTCCGGATGGCTTAAATGCCACTGTAGCAGATATTACTGAATCATCTCCACGGTTATTTACTCTATATTTGAATGCTGACGGTAACATGGATGTTGATGACTATAAGTCAATACAATGGGTAGAGGGTGTTGGTCTGACTGACTGCCCCGGCGGAAGTATATGCCCCGGTATCCTTGGGTGTGCATGCAGTTGCGGACATATCATGCTTTGCGCTTACAAAGATGGAGAATTAGTGTATGACAATCCTGCATGGGACTGGTGCTATTATGATAGTACAGAACAACCCGGTGACACCGTCAAGCTCTACAGATACGTTAAGGACAGTCCGGGATCATCGACGGTTGATCCCGTTGACCCGAACCAGATCGTGGCAACGCTGCTCAATGATGTGCTGACGATCCGCGAGTACACCGGCGAGGAGATTACGTATTCGCTCAAGAAATCACCGGCCGGTACTCCGTTTAGGCACAACGAACAGGCTCAAACGAAGCTTGTTCGGGAAGATACGTTCCGCAACACAGTATCCGTCACAATTACAGAGGACGGTTCGTACCGCCTTGACCTGACGAACCCGGAGTGGGGCTATGGCATCTATGGTACGTTCGACTACGGCAAATCAGCCATTGAGCCCGTCGTGCCGGAAGCTGTGGCTACAGCGGCAGCGAAGATCCTCCGCAACGGACAACTGCTTATCCGCCAAGGTGACAGGATATTTACCCCAACCGGCATGCAGATTGAATGAACAGAGCACGCTACATATTACTTCTGACTGTTTGGTGCGGAATTGTTGTGTCCTGTGGCAGGCTGTCGCATAACGATGTGCAGACGTTGTACGAACAAGGCAGAGCTTTGCGCGAGCAGGGTGAACCGGCAGAAGCATTGGCGGTGTTCATCCAAGCCACCAAGAGCAACACGCCCGACGAGATGTTATTAGGGCGCATCTATTCGAACATGGCAAACATCTGCCGGCAGGCAAACGAGCACGCGCTGGCGTACTACGTGTACGGACTGTCGGCAGAGCATTTCCGCGCCTCGGGCGATGAACTGGCGTACGCCTACGCGCTGAACAACATGGCGTGGGAGCAGGCGGCACAGGGGAAAAAAGATTCCGCACTCGCGCTGATTGCCGAAGCCGTGCAGGTCTATCCGCTATATCCGCTGACGGAAAAAGTGGTGGAGACGCGCGCCACTGCCTGTATGTTTGCGGGTGAGTATGACTCGGTATTGTATTACACCTCGCTGCAGGGCAACGATTATCTCTTGAGTTCACCGCGGTTGCCCGGTAGCGAGGAATATATGACCATGCTGCGTGCACAGGCATATTCGTACCTCGGCAAGGGCGACTCGGCAACGTACTACGCACGCGAACTGCTGCCGAACACCGACGACCCGGCTTATCTGGACGATATCTATTACATCCTTACCCACGACGATGAATATGCCGACACCGAGACGCTGCGTACCCTGTCGTCTGAGCGCGCCGATGTGCAGAAGATCATCGAACTGCGCCACGGCAAACTCATGCAGGCGGTACAACTGTTAGGCGACAGCCTCACGGAGCACCCTTCAGACTGGAAACTGATAGTGGAAGCCATACTGATCGGTCTGGTCTGTCTGGTAGCAGCCGTCATGGGCTTAATGACCATCATTGAGCGCAAACGTATGATGCGCGACTGGGAGCAACATGAACGTGCGCGTCAGAACGAACTGGCACAAACTCTGAACACCCTGAGTCAAGCCACCGACCTGAAAGACGAACTGCATTGGCAGAATTATAACGCATTCTGCCATCAGGCAGACCGGCTCTTCCACGGCTTGGCTACCGGACTTGTTGAGCAGGGACTGAACGAACAGGACATACGGCTGTGCGTATTGGTTATGATAGGTTTGCCTCACAAGCAGATTGCAGAAATGCTGCCCTGCTCGCCCAAGAGCATAGGCAAACTCAAGGACCTCACCGCCCGCAAACTCGGCGTGAGCGGAGGTCACTTGAGAGAAAAATTGATGACTATGAATCAGTAAGCGCCTACCGGCTGAACAAGTACCGGAAGCGCCAGTGGAAAGCTATGGCCGCAATGGTCAGTGCAACTACAAAACTGATCCACATACCTACGGCACCCATTCCCGCAGGGAACATAAGCAGATAACCTAACGGCAGGGCGATTACTACATACGTAAACACCGTAATCCACATCGGCACTTTTACATCCGTCACGCCACGCAGCATGCCTGCGCCTACGCATTGCAGACCGTCAGCATACTGCAACAAACCCGCAAAGATGAGCAGTTGTGAAGCGAGAGCCACCACCTGCTCATCGTTGGTAAACAGGTACGGCAAATAGTTGCGCAGACCAATCATCAGCGCTGCACCTATCGTGTTCATAAGCAAGATCAGATGCACACTGGCGTTCGCCGCCATGCGTGTGGCCGGTATATCGCCCAATCCGAACTGATGCGACACGCGGATCGTAGTAGCCGAGCCTATACCCAGCGACAGCATAAACGCAAAGTCCGCCACCTGATTGGTGACCTGATGTGCAGCCAGTGCCTCCTTGCTGATCCATCCTACCATGATAAACGACAAGGTGAACAGCACGGTTTCCATGGTTGTTTGCATGCCTATAGGCGCACCTACGTGCAACAGTTCGCGCACCGTGGCACGGTTAGTCAACTGCCAGCGGCACAACCGCAGATACCTGCTCCACTCGCGATGACGGAGAATAACCGCAAGAAAAACCACCGGCAGCAGTATCCACGCTATCATCGTAGCCAATCCGGCTCCAGCTGCACCCAGCGCCGGCGAACCCCAATGACCGAAGATAAACACCCAGTTGAGCAATATATTCAGCATATTGATGCCAAACGTCACCACCATTGCGACCACAGTATTACCCAGTCCCTCCATAAACTGCTTCTCGAGGCAGAACAGCAGAAACGGCAACATGCCTACTGTGCGCATGATCAGATACGGCCGTGCGGCTACCACCACATCCGGATCCTGGCCCATATTATCCAAGGCAGGCACGCAGGCTGCGAGCACCACGCAAGTCACTCCGCCCAACATCAGCGTGAACCACAATCCGTTGAGCAGCAAGGATGCCACACGCTCATCCTGCTTCTGCACAAACGCATGCCCGACCAGCGGCGTGACCGCCATCACGGCACCCATGGCAAACACCATGAACGTGAAGAACACACCGTTAGCCAGACTGACTGCCGCCAGATCGGTGGTGGAGTAGTGACCGACCATGATCGTATCAATCAAGCCGACCAATGCTGCCCCGAGCTGCGTGAGCATCACGGGAAAAGCCACTGCCAGATTACGGCGGTAGTACGGCAGATACGAACGGATGATATGTATGATATGAGCCATCGGCTGTCAGCAATCAGACACTGAAAACGGGCACAAAGGTACAAAAAAAATCCCACATTTGCAAATAAGTCGGTAAGAATATTTGCATTTGTCAGAAAATCCTGTTATTCCTATCCGCATTATATTTGTGAAAAATCGCAAAAAAATACTGCAATATTTGCAAATGTCAATAATTTTTTGTATCTTTGCACACGCGTTCCCCAAAACCCATCTGTGATAGTTTTCGGGGACCCCAATTGTGAAACAATAACAAACTTAATTAACAAACAATACAATCCCAAAACACATGATTTACTCGAAAGAAGTACAAGAAATGTGCGTAATAGCCAAAGGTCCGAAGCACGGTCCTGCCCCTATCCCCGAAGAGGGTAAGTGGGTTAAGGCAACCGAGATCAAGGACATCTCGGGTATGACGCACGGTATCGGCTGGTGCGCCCCCCAACAGGGCACATGCAAACTCAGTCTGAATGTGAAAAACGGTATCATCGAGGAAGCCCTCGTTGAGACTATCGGTTGCTCGGGTATGACTCACTCGGCTGCAATGGCTGCTGAGATCCTGCCGGGCAAGACCATCCTTGAGGCGCTGAACACCGACCTCGTTTGCGACGCTATCAACACCGCTATGCGCGAGCTGTTCCTGCAGATCGTTTACGGCCGTACACAGTCTGCCTTCAGCGAGGGCGGTCTGACTATCGGTGCCGGTCTGGAAGATCTGGGCAAGGGTTTGGTATCGCAGTGCGGTACACTATACTCAACCAAGGCTAAAGGCGTTCGCTACCTGCAACTCACCGAAGGCTATATCACCAAGGAGTTCCTGGACGAGGACAACGAGGTTTGCGGATACGAGTACGTACACATGG
>JAFXSS010000008.1 GCA_017525455.1 Paludibacteraceae bacterium | reverse complement strand
CATGTTCTCCGACGTGTTTACCCCCGGTCCGCACACCATCAGCACGAACAACGTACCGTTCCTGCGACGGATCATGCAGATACCGTTCGGCAACCAGAGTGCCTTCAAGACCACACTGTTCGTAGTCAGCACCACACGCCAGCGTTTTGCGGGCAACGAAGGCGGCTGGGGTGTTGGACTGACCGTAAAGGACTACACCTTCGGTGACACAGGCGTAGTCATCAAGGTGGGAGCCTACGGCAGTTATGAGTTCCGGATCATCGATTCGATAGCTTTCATCAAGGAGTACTCCGGCACGCAGCATGAGATATGGCTGGAAGACTTCGCAAGCGAATTCACTTCAGCCGTGGCGCAGCGCGTCAAACCGCTGATAAGCCAGTATTTCAGCAAGGAGCGCATATCCATCACCGAAGGCAACAACTACCTCGGAGAGATTTCCGACTTTGTGAAGCGTGAGGTGAACAAGTACTTTGCCGACTACGGTATCGAGTTGACGAAGTTCGATGTCGAGAGCCTCAATCCTGACGAGGAAGACCCGCAATACCAGCGCATCATAGCCGCCCAGACCGCAGGGTCGGAGATGGATATTGAAAGTAGTGCTCTTGCCCGCAAACGTCAGCGTGAGGGATACAATTACCAGCAGGAGCGTCAGTTCGACGTCATGCAGACAGCAGCCGGCAATGAGGGTGGTGCAGGTCAGATGATGGGTGCCGGAATGGGCCTCGGTATGGGCTTCGGCATGGGAGGCATGTTCGGTCAGCAGATGGGCGGCATAGCCCAGCAGGCTATGCAGGCGCAACCCGTGTACGCTCAGCCTGCACCGCCGCCAATGCCCGCTCCCGTGCAGTTGTACCTCTATATAAACAACCAGCAGGCGGGACCGTACGACATCGCCGCCTTGCAGCAATATGCCCGCCAGGGACTGCTCACACCGCAGACCCTCGTATGGAAAGCCGGTATGCCGCAATGGGCAGCAGCGTCAACCCTGCCCGAACTCGCACCGCTGTTCGCTCCCGCTGCCCCATCGACACCGCCCGTACCGCCTGTGCCGCCTACGGCGTGATTGCCTGAAATTACGAATTACGAAACACATAATATATAATACCCTACAACAATGAGTACACTGATTTTCTTGCTGCTCGTTGCAGCAGCCGTGTATGTTCTCTGGTTCCATAAGTTCACTCTTCCGGACGGGACCGAAATCAAAGGTTGGCTCGCCAAGAACAAAGCCGAAAAAGGCAACGCGCCTGCGGCACCTGCCACCAACGCCCCTCAACAGGAGGAAGGCAACAACGTCCCCTATGACGGTTACGTGCATGACCAGAGCACCAAAGCCGATTTTGACGAACTGTTAGATCTCGCAGCCCTCGCCGATCCCTTTGGGAACGGAATGGATATGATGCAGGAGTATGTCGGCTGGATGCTGATTGCCGCCGGACGCACCGGTGCATCGGGACTGAACATCAAGACCGTTTGGAAGCACCTGTCCGACGCATGGGTGGAGAACGAGGACATATACAGACGTTACTACAAGGATCAAGCGGCGAAAGGCGAAGCCGAACCTTGGCAGGTAGAAAAGATGCCGGCATGGTTCGTGGATGTGAACTTCCTGAACGGCTACGCCACGTTCATTCAGAACGCGCCGGGACACTTCGATGATGCTACCATGGAGCGCATCAACGAATGGGCAGCAGACCTTAATGAGGCGCGTCAGGGACACACCGCCATACAGCAGGAGGCTAATGCAGCCGAATATCTGGTACGGCTCTACACGATCCTGCGCGGAGAGGACGACAGCATGATTGCCGCCAACACAGAGGCGTTCAAGCAGAAATACAAGTTCCCGTTCGAACTGCCACAATTCTAATCCTCAAATCGCACAGACTATGGCTTCCAAATCTATCAACACATTGACGAATATCGTCATGCCGTGCGTGGTGTATGCCGCCACGATAGGGCTGTTCCTCCTGCTCATGCCGGAAGAGACAACTGCATTGTACTGGGTGAACATGGTTTACCTTATACTGTTGGAGACAGTGTTCTTCGGCTGGCTGGTATGGGTGCGTGCCGATGCCAAAGAGGTTACACCTATGCTGGCTGTGATCATGGGCACGTATGCTGCTTATTATGTCTCCGCCGGAATGGCATGTATCATCGGCTCGGCGGTGGCATCGCTGTTTGTAACAGTAAGCATCAAATGGTATATCGCCGCACTCGTGCTTATCACTATTCTCTGGCTCATCCCTGCCGCACTGATGGCACAGGCTGACAGCAATCATGCCGAGCGGCAGGCACAAGTCCCAAACAAACGGGAAGAACTGCTGCGCCGTAGTGAAGAACGTCGTAAATCACAAATAGGTTAATCGCACAAATTATGGCTGTACTGAAAGTAATGAAGTGCAGGGAGTGCTTCTATCCCCTGCCTGACGGGGTGCTCGAATGCCCCAAATGCCACACCGTACACAAGATTGTCAACGAGGCACCGGTTAACCCGCTGCTGCTGCCGCCGGATGTTACAAACGACTATGTGAACTTCTTCAAGCAGAAGACAGAAGAAAATCCCAAGGATACCAATGCGCTGTTCGGCATGGGTCTCGTATATATGGGCCTGAAGAACTACGAGTTGGCACAACGGAACTTCAAGATGGCGGCCGACCAGCAGCCGAAAGAACCCGATGTATATTACTACTTCGCCCTGTCGCTGTTCGAGGGTCACAACCCTATCGAACTCAGCGACACCGTTACCAAGCGCATCGAGGAATGGTTGCACACCGCTACGAACCTGAACAAGAAACGCAAGTACCTCATTCTGCAGATGGTGCTGCGGCAAGGTGCGTTCATTGCGCGCGGACTACAGATCAAAGGCGAGCAACCCTCCGAACTGATGGCTACGATCCGCACGCTCATGCCCGAGCCGAACGATCTCGTTGAGATTGAGCAGCACGTGCAGATCTCCGACCCGCAGACCAAAGCGTGGATCGACGAACTCAAGCACGGCAAACCCGCACCCGACAAAACGCGGGCAGGCAAAGGCACACGGCTGTCACCCACCCCTGCTGACCAGTACGGCATATGCTACGATACCACCGACCGCGATGCCGACTACTCCGACCCGTCCGATCCAGCAGGTTCGGTTGAACGGCTGCTCGATACCGAAGCAAGACAGGAGTTCTTCGACTACCAGTACCCGTTCAAAGAACCCGTCAAACGCGATCTGCCGTTCTATCCTGTCATGCAAACCGTATGGCGGGTGGTGAAGATGGTGATCCTGACGGTCATTATGCTCATAGTCATCGCGGCTACCGAGTTCGGCGTAGGCGATTACAAGGGCAAGACAGGCAAGGAACTGTACGCCGAGTGGGAAAAGAAATACATCGACAACCACGACGGCAAGAAACCCGATGCCAAGACCAAGAAACAGAAACAGGAAGACTTCAATGCCGATGCACAAAAGGAGCAAGAAGAGTACCCTGACTTCTTCAACGACTACTACGTCTTCGGCTACAGCAATGCTGACACGGGCAAGCCTGTGTTCGGGCATATAACCGAAGCCCCCGAGGGTGTGAACATCAAGGAATACTCCGGCATAGAGAAGTCGTGGAAAGGCGCACTGGCTATCTTCCTCGTGCTGCTGCCGCTGCTGTATTACCTCATCCGCATCATCGTATCGTTCGTAATCACAACGCGCGACCGGCGCATGCTCCGTGCAGCCAACAAAGCCGACCGTGACAACTACGAGAACGCGATGAACATCCACTTCACACGTGCCACCAAACGCGACTACATCGACTTCTGCCGTCACTACCTCGCCAAGGCGTCACCATGGTTGAGCGAAACAGGCGACCCCGTCACCGAGGCATTGCGCGAGCACCGTGTGGATGAGTTGGATATGGCAGGCAAGGTGCTGTTCGTCAACTACTTTGAAGACGAGGATGACAATAATGACCAGACCACCCATCCCGACGAGGTGCTGCGGTACATCTATTACATCATAGCCGTGCCGCAACGCGACAAACTGCTGATCATGAACAACAAGTGGGACACCATCGACAACGAGTTCGAGCACTGTAGCGTCGAGACGGTCTATTACGACAAGATTCTATCCATGAACTTCGACGGCGAGGAGATTGACATCAAGCTTGTAGGCGGCACGGAAACAACCATCGTTCTGCCGCCGGTAACCAAGACCAGTCTGCTCGCCTACCAGAGCAAAGACCCGTCAGATATGCTCACGTTCTCCAACACCCGCACATCCGACCCGCAGGACTTCGTCAAGGCACTCGAAACACTCCGCGCAGCATACAAGTAAAAAAACGATAAAATTCTATAGATTATGATTCTAATTATCCTTTTCATCCTGATGTGGTACTTCTTGTGGAAGAAGAAATACTACATCCGAATCGAGAGTGCAGGAAATGACATTCCTGCCATGGAACAGGTTTTGAAAACCGAGTTGGAAACGACCTTGCGTCACGCTATCGCCATCACAAAGCAGACACCCTACCTCATTGAGGCCGGCAACTACCTCAACGCCAACGGCGTAGTGAAGCAGATCCGTAAGCACGGCGGCATCGCGCGAGTCACTTTCCATTGGGCGTGGCAAAACCCTGCTCAAGGACAGCAAACAGCATAAACTAACCGTAAATATCTGCAATTATGGCTACTACCAAACGTAAAAATAAGAGAAAAGATATCAGTTCAGAAAAGAAGCACCGTGCAGGTGTGGTAGGTTTCACCATCGAGGATGTACGCAAGGCACAGGAGGCTCAGGACTCCGTCAATGCCAAAGCGTACGAGTATATGGTTGAGGCGATGGCTATCAGTGCAAACTACGTTCACAACGACACGATCACGGAAAACGGCGAGATAAGGATGGATGATGTGTATCCCACCTCGCTTGACGAGACGCTGCGTATGGATGAGCTGCTCGACCAGTCGGAGCGTGCCGTAAAGGATGACAACGACAGCGAATACAACTTGCTGATCAGCGAACTGCGAGGTATTGTCGGCTGGTCACGCAGGCGGCACTTCAACTTTTCGTGGTGGGTTATACTCGGTACACTCATCACCGTGGCTGCCGTCATGTACTGGTCGAACTCCGACAAGCAGACCAAACAGCAACGCCAACGCACGGTAGCGCAGATCAAGGCGTGGGACACAGACAACGACAGCATCACGCTCGAACGGGCTATGGAGGAGGTCAGCTACAACAATATGTACAACTCGCCCACGTACTACAAGGCATATACCATCAAGTCGGCGAAAGAGAGGTACACCAACCAACTCAAGAGCAACGAGGATTACCGCCAGCGCCTTGATACCGCCACGCTTGCCTCGAACAAGAAGAACTACGCAAAACGGATAAAGGACGGCGAGAAGAGCGCGGAGAAATATCAGCAGCAGTATGAGGAGGCATCCGGGTGGTCGCTTAAGAACAGCAAGAAAGTGGCACTCAAGGATGCAAAAAAAAGCCTGTCGGCCGCCTCAAAAGCCGCAGCGTTCTCCTACACGCTCATGGTATTCTTCTTGCTGCTCATACCGCTGTACATCATCGCCAACTACTCGTGGGGTTACAACATCACCAAGCACCGCGAAGAGTCGCGGATACTTGAAACGATCCGCAAATGGGGCTTCGGCGCAGCCGGTGCACTCTTCGGTGCAGGACTTGCCATGGAAGCGACAACCGAGTACCGCGTGCACTGGTCCGACGGATCGAAGACCAACGAGACGGAGATCAACTACGCCACACTCGCGCTCAAAGCGATGCTTTACATTGCAGCAGTGGTGATCATAGCAGTCGTATCGACATGTATAATGATCTACTCAACCATTGTAGGACTCAAACGTAATTACGATTGGGCGGCCATCATCGAGGCGGCAAAGAAGTACAAAAAATAAGAGTAGTGATAAAAAAGTCCCGCAAAATTTGCAAATGCGGGATTTTTTTTGTAACTTTGCAATCGCGTTCGGCAAATGGTGCTAACGGATGCCACGCGGTGGCATAAAGCACACCATTGCCTCCGCTCACCCCAAAACCTATCTGCGATAGCTTTCGGGGACCCCTTATACGGCTAAATCAAATAAATCCTATATATCATGACCAATCTACAGCCCAGTGGCGTTTGGCAGAACTTTGCCAAACTCACACAGATCCCCCGTCCGTCGGGAAAGAAAGAACAGATATCGCAGTTCCTCGTCAACTACGGCAAGAGCCTCGGTCTGGAAACACAGACTGACGCTATCGGCAACGTGCTGATACGCAAACCCGCCTCGCCGGGCTACGAGAACCATCCGGGCGTGATCCTGCAGGGACACATGGATATGGTGCCGCAGAAGAACAGCGACCGCGTGTTTGACTTCGAGAAAGACCCCATCGAGGCCTACGTTGAGGACAACGGCGAGTGGGTGACCGCCAACGGCACTACCCTCGGTGCGGACAACGGCATAGGTGTGGCTACAGCCATGGCTATCCTGGCTGACAAGAACGTCGTTCATCCGCCGCTGGAGGCATTCTTCACAGTGGACGAAGAGACGGGTATGTACGGTGCATTTGCCCTCGAGGGCGGTTGGCTGCAGGGCAAGACGCTGCTGAACCTGGACTCGGAGACCGAAGGCGAATTGTACATGGGCTGCGCCGGCGGTGTGGACACCACGGCTACGTTCCGCTACGTGCCTGTGCCTGTTGAGGATGGCGACATAGCGCTACGCGTACGTCTGTCGGGCTGCAAGGGCGGTCACTCGGGCTGCGACATCCATCTGCAGCGCGCTAATGCCAACAAACTGCTGTTCCGCTTCCTGAAGGAGGCTGTAAGCAACTACGAGGCACGTCTGGCATGCGTACAGGGCGGTTCGCTGCGCAACGCCATACCGCGTGAGGCAGAGGCCGTGATCACCATACCCGCTGACGCATACGATGATGTGATGAACCTGGTGGATGATTACGAGACACTGTTCGTAACCGAATATGAGGGCATAGAGGACGCTATCAGTCTGACTGCCGAGCAGATCGATTGCCCGAAGACCGAGATGCCCGAGGAGGTGCAGGATTATCTGATTCACGCCATCACGATCTGTCCGCACGGCGTATATCGCATGATGACCGAGATGCCCGACATCGTTGAGACATCCAACAACCTGGCGATGATTGAGTTCAGCCAGGAGGGCGAGGAGAACGTGATCAAGGTGCAGTGTCTGACCCGTTCGGCTGTAGAGAGCCGCAAGCGCGAACTGCGCGAGATCATTCACTCGGCGTTCTCCATAGCAGGTGCCGATGTAGCGTTCACGGGCGATTATCCCGGCTGGAAACCGAACATCAACAGCCGTATCATGCACACGATGAAGGCAATCTACGAGCGTGAGTTCAAGACCGAGCCGCGCATCGTGATCATCCACGCCGGACTGGAGTGCGGCATCATCGGACGTAACTACCCGGGTATGGATATGATATCCTTCGGTCCGACCATCGAGCACCCGCACAGCCCTGACGAGCGCGTGAACATCGCCACGGTGCAGAAGTTCTACGACTTCCTGCTCGCTACGCTCAAAGAGTTGTAATCCTCACCCTGACCCCTAAACGGAAGGGGACAGATAAAACAAACAACCCGACCAAGTGGCCGGGTTGTTTGAATATATGAAGTGTAGCGTTTAGGGTGCTACGCGGTTGATGTCACGCGGGAACATCGAGCACTCCTTGACATTGTTGATGCCCAGGAAGCAAGCGGTGATGCGCTCCAGACCGATAGCAAAACCTCCGTGAGGCGGCATACCGTTCTTGAACGTGTCGAGGTAGAAGCGGAAGTTATCCGGGTTCATACCGCGTTTGATCATCTTGTCGCGATACTCTTGCTCCTTATGTATACGCTGACCGCCGGAGGTGATCTCCAGTCCGCGCATCAGCAGGTCGAAACTCAGCGTGAGCGTCGGGTCATCAGGATCATCCATAGCATAGAACGCACGGTGCTCGCTCGGGAAGTGTGTTACGAACACAAAGTCCGAACCGTAGGTATCCAGTGCGTACTTGCAGATGGCGCGCTCCTCTTCCGGAGCCAGGTCATCCTCGCCACGGTGGTCGGCTTCGCACAACTTATTCTCCCACAGGATCTCGTGCACCTCACTCAGTTTCCATGCCGGCACCTCGTGTGGCAGTACGGGCAGTGTAGCACCGAGCAGGTTCAGTTCGTGGGCGCAACGCTCGCTGACGGTCTTGATGATATGCTGCAGCAGTCGTGCCTCGAGTTGCATCACATCCTCCTGACCCTTGATAAAGCCCATCTCCACATCCAGTGAGATGTACTCGTTCAGGTGACGGCTGGTGTTGTGCTTCTCGGCGCGATAAGCCGGGGCAATCTCAAACACGCGCTCATATACGCCAACGCCAATCTGCTTGTAGAACTGCGGCGACTGAGCCAGATAAACCTGCTTGCCGAAGTAATCCATCTTGAATACATTAGCGCCGCCCTCGGCACCCTCGGAAACAATCTTCGGGGTGTAGATCTGCGTGAAACCGTTATCCGTCAGGAAGTCGGCAAACGCCTTGGCGATGGTTGACTGCACCTTCAGTATACCCATATCGCGCGGGTTGCGCAGGGTAACCTGACGGTTGTCGAACTTATAGCGGAGCAGCGTCTCTTCGTCACCGAACTTCAGGGCGTTCATATCCACCACCTCTGCCGTGGTCGGACGCGAGAGTACACGTACCTCCTGTACAGCGAGTTCGATGGTGTTGTAATATACTGCAGGGTCTTTGATCTTGGCGTCACCTACCTTACCGGTGATGGTTACCGCCATCTCGCGGCAGAGGTCAGCCATAGCGATAGCGTTGCCCTGCTCGTCGAAGAACTTCGACTCGCTGTTGTCGACAACGGTTTGCAGCAGACCGCATGCCTTACGGAGAATAATAAATCCTCCCCACTTCGTCACGCGGACGTTATGGATCATGCCACTCACAGTAACAATCTCGCCGGCTTTGGCACCGGCGAGGTTGTCTGTAGTGTTTATCTCATGCAATGAAATCATGTCTCAATTACATTTTGTAATGTTCCTGTTTTTGCATCCTTGCTCAGATAATTTGAGATTTATCTTGAGCAGATTTGGATTTTTGCGTAAGGGAGTTATGCGGGCATAATGACCGAACCAAAAACCCAAAGATGCCAAGAAAAAGCCAAATTACAGCTGCGGGCCGGCTGCTACCAAAGCCTTGCCAGCCTCATTGCCGGTGTACTTGGCGAAGTTCTTGATGAAACGTCCAGCCAGGTCTTTAGCCTTCTCCTCCCACTGAGCAGCGTCAGCGTAGGTGTCACGCGGATCGAGGAT
>JAFXSS010000075.1 GCA_017525455.1 Paludibacteraceae bacterium | reverse complement strand
GAACTCCGAGGCACGCACGATAGGACCGGCCACCAACTGTGGGAAGAACGATACGTAGAACCCGAAATCCAGCAGGTTACGCACCGGCGCAATCTTGCCGCGGTAGATATCCACCGCGTAGGAGATGACCTGAAAGATATAGAACGATATACCTACCGGCAAGATGATCCTGTCCACCAGGAAACGCCCGTCATGGCTGAAACCGTTGCCTATATAGGCGAAGATATCGAACACCTGAACCTGCGTGCCGAACACGTCGTTGAAGATGTTGGTAAAGAAATAGGCGTATTTGAAGTAGAACAGCAGCGAGAGATCGACGATGACGCTGAGCGCCAGCCAAAGTTTGGCGCGCGACTGCCTGTTGCCGGATACCGAGCGGTAGATCTGCTGACCTATCAGCCAGTCGTTGAGCGTAATGAACGCCAGGATCAAAAGAAAGATACCCGAAGTCTTGTAGTAAAAGAACCACGATGCCGCCATCAGGTAGATGTTGCGGGCATGGAGACGGCCTCTTGACAGACCGCTGGCGCTGACAGACCGCCACTGCATGATCAGCGTGAAGCCAGCATACACTATAGCAAAGAACGCCCAGAAGTAGAACTGGGTGAACAGCAGCGGGTGCGTGGGGTCATATTTGAGCCAACCAAACAATTTACGATTTATTTGTTTACTGAGTCATTGGGTGACGGGACGATTGCTGAATCGCCGACGACCGAAGGAATGGAATCTGCACTGATGGTAGTATCATAATCCTCCAGCAGTTGTTTGGCGAGCATCTCGCCGACTTTCTTTGCTCCGGCACGCGTGAAGTGCACCATATCTTCGCCGGCCAATCCCTTGTCGCGCCAACCTACCATACTGCCCGCACCGCCCATCAGTCGGAACAGCGAATAGTATGCTCCACCCTCCTCCTCCACCATAGCAGCCAAAGCACGGTCCAAAAACGGCAACATAGGATACGACATCTGCTCACCGTCAACCACCGTAATCATATCCGAAGGACCGATGAACAGCAGCGAGGCCTTGGGAGCCGCAGCCATGACGTAACGAATCTGCTGACGCATGGATTCGGTATACCGTGTTACAGCAGCCTGTGAGCGGATAGCCGGCATGGCATTGCCACCGAACTGCATGATGACAAGGGCTGTATGCGTCTCGCGGAAGTAAGCCGCCAGTTGACGGCTGGAGATAAAGGTAAAGTTAGTACCGGCTGCACCGCGCATAGGTATATTATCCACCTGCACACCGGCTGACGTCTCGAGCGACAGGCCATACACATAACCATTGCCGCTGAAGCGAATCAGGCTACTGCGTTGCGGCACCTGCAGCACAAGTATATCCTGTAGCAAGGGCTCGGCCAGCGCTACAGAGTCATTGGTAGGGGTAGCAATATGCATACGGCGCTGCTCAAGTGAGTCGGGCAGCAGTTGCACCTCCACACTATCCGAATAGAGAATACGGATACGGTTGTAATCCCTCGTCGGCACGCGGTCACGCAACAGTTCGACACTGACATCTACCGGATGGTCAATATATGCCACTTGCGCCATCGGACCATACAGGTTGCCGTCTTTCAGTCGCATGGCTGACGGGCCATACGCCAAATAGCGCTTGACCGACGATGCTGCTACGGCATGGCCATCCTGTTCAATAGATTGTTTGGCGGTATAGGTGGGAATGGTTTGCACCAGAGGTATGAGGCCTATTCCTCCACCGCCGAAGCGCTCCTGCAGACGGTGGCGCAGTACCATGGATATGCGGTCTTCCTCAATCTGCGAATCGCCGAAATGCACGATACGCACCGATTGTTTGCCGGCACCTTGAAGCGCAGCGTAGAACGATGGCAGTGTCAGTTTGGTTTGCGGCAAAGCCTTAGGCAGTTCAGTAACCTTGCGGGATGCAGTACTGTCAGTTGACGGAGTAGTAACGGCTAATGTATCCGGCAGACGGGTAGCCGGCATGGAGTCGGAAACGGCAGATGACTCGGCCAGACTGGAGTCGGCCATAGTCTCCCGCTCGGGCATAAACGATGCCAACGACGGTATGCGCACCACAGACGAACGCCCAGCACCGACAGCGCACACCGCCGCAAGGACGATGAACGTACTGAGTATTGAGAGCAAAATCTGTGAAGGTTTCATTGATGGTCTTTCATCTTTGAGCGCAGCGGTCTATTCCTATTTCTTCCACAACACGGGTGAGAACAACAGCAATACCGTGAAAATCTCCAGACGGCCGATGAGCATGACCACGGTCATTACCCACTTAGCCACGACTGGGAAGTTGGCGTAGTTACCCGACGGGCCGTACTGTCCGAGACTCTCGCCCACATTACCCATGCCGCTGACGGCTGTAGCAAACGCCTCTCCCGGGGCTATGCCACACGCAATGAAGATCAGCATAGCTATAACGATAATCGCTATGTAAAAAAACATGAATGCCATAACATTGTTGGTTACCGACTGCGAGAGCGGCTGTCCGTTGAAGCGGATGGGCAACACGGCGTTCGGGTGAATACGGCGGTACAATTCAGCCTTGGCATTCTTGGCAAAAATGGCTATACGCACCCACTTGATACCACCGGCGGTACTACCCGAGGCGCCACCCGTAAACATCATCAGGAACACAAATACCCAAATCAGTTTGGGCCAGAGCATATAGTCAGCCGAAGCAAAGCCTGTACTGGTGATAGCGGCACAGGTGGTAAAGAATGCGTTGCGGAATGCCCATTCGGCATGAACGGCATAGCCCTTAACCACATTGGCATCCAACAGACGCGGCAGATATTCGGCGGGAGCAATCCATGTGTAATAGACAAACAGGCCCAAAGTCAGTACGACCGTGCAAACAAGCACTGCACCCACATACCAGCGTGTCTCCTCGTCGCGATAGAGTTTCTCGGGTTTGCCACGCAAGAAATAGATGATCTGCGCAAAGTTGATACCCGACAGCAGCATAAACACTGCTACCGTATATTGTATAGCAGGCCCATAGCCCATGAGTGAGAGGTTCTTGGTGGAGAATCCGCCGGTAGCCACTGTAGCCATCGAGTGGCATACACTGTCGAACATATCCATGCCAAAGAAGTTCAGCAGCAAGGTCTCGATGATAGTCAGGAAGACGTATGTACCCCACAGCAACCGTGCGGTGTCGTTGATTCGCGGCGAGAGTTTTTCGTAACTGACGCCCGTAACCTCTGCAGCGTACAACTGCATGCCGCCCAATCCGAACATAGGCAGTATAGCCACACTCAGCACGATGATTCCCATACCGCCCAACCATTGGCAGATAGAGCGCCATAGCAGAATGGAGTGCGACATAACCTCGACATTCTCAATCACCGTAGCGCCCATAGTGGAGAATCCCGCCATGGTCTCAAACCAACTGTCGGTAATCGTATCCAGCGCACCGGACAGATAGAACGGCAACATGCCGAACAGCGAGAACACGATCCACACCAAAGCCACAATCAGGTATCCCTCCCGCTCGCTGACCTGTCTGCGGGCATTACGGCCGACACGTATGCCAATGGCACCAGCTATCAGCGTGATGAGCGTGCTGACAGCAAAAGCGCCGCCGTCATGATCACCATAGGCATATGCGGCAACCGTAGGCACTGCCATAAACAGCGACTCTATCAATAGCAGCGCACCATATGTGCGGATAACAATCTTCCAGTTAAAAGTCTTAGTCATCGTTTATCTATTCTGCCTCTGCAGGCTATGGTGACAAACATTATTTGAAGAACTTCTCTACCCGTTGCAGGTTGTTGCTTTTGCAGAATACTACCACTTGGTCACCCGGCATGAGCTGGGTGTCGCCGTTGACGAGTATGCCCTCGCCGGCACGCACCATGGCACCGATATTGCACTCGGCAGGCAGACGCATATTCTTGATAGCATCATGGGTGATACGGCTATTCTCCGTTACCAGGAACTCCACAATCTCCGCATCAGCGGCAGTCAGGTTCTGCACGTTCTGCACACTGGCTTTCATCAGCAAGCGGTAGATGTAACTGGCGGCAATAGTCTTTTTGTTGAGCATCGCTCCTACCTCCAACTGCTCAGCCATGTTGATATAATCCATATTCTCAATCTCTGCAATCGTCTTGCGCACGCCAAAACGCCGCGCCGCAAGGCATGCAAAGATATTGGCCTCACTTCGGTCGGTAACAGCTACGAAGGCATCAGCATCCTCTATTCCCTCCTCCTTGAGCACACTCATATCGCTACCGTCGGCGTGGATGATCAGGGCATCGCCCAACTTCTCCGACAGCCTGTCGCAAAGTTCGCGGTCAGCCTCAAGCACCTTGATATTCTTACCTTCGGGCAACGACATGACCGCTTTCTGTGCAATCTTACTGCCTCCGAAGAAGATGATATTGTTGATCTCGCGTTCGCTCTTGCCTGCCTCCTGACGCAGAACGGACATATTCTCGCGCGTACACACGGCATAAATCATATCCCCTACCTCTACAGCATCCGTACCGGTAGGAATGATTGTTTCCAGTCCGCGCTTGATAGCCACGATGCGGTAATTGCCGTGAGCAAAGAAACCTGACATAAACTGCTTGCCCACCATCGGTGCGCCCTCACGAATCTTAACAACACACAAGTCGAGTTGACCATTGCAAAGCGTCAGATGGTAGCGCATCCAATTCTTCTTGAGTGACTCGCAAATCTCCTGTGCGGCCAGCACCTCAGGATAAATCAAGTGGTTGAGACCCATATGTTCGAAGAACCGCTTGTTCTCCGGAAGCAGATACTCATAATTGTCGATACGTGCAAGCGTCTTCTGCGCGCCCAACTGATTGGCGATCAGGCAAGCGGTCATATTCTCCGTTTCCGAAGGAGTAACGGCGACAAACAAGTCCACATCACGCACGCCTATCTCTTCCAAGTCACGAATAGATGTCGGCACACCGACCTTGGTCAGCATGTCGTAATCGGCATCCAGTCCTTCTATCCGCTCGGCACATTCATCCATCAAAGAGATGTCAATATCTTCGCGAGAAAGAAGTTTAGCCAGATGTCGGCCTACCTCGCCTGCTCCTACAATGATTACTCTCATAGTATATACGATTTAGTCATTAATTCATTTACCATTGAATCATTTACTGACTCATTTAGCTTTGGTCATTGAGACATTGAACCAATGATTCGGCTATTCCTTCGGCATCCAGATGCAACATATGCATCAGTTCTGCCGTACTACCGTGCGTCACGAACGTATCATCCACACCCAGTCGCACCACCCGAACCTGACGTGTATCGACAGTCTCCAGTACAGCACTGCCCAAACCTCCGGATATCATACCGTCTTCTACGGTAACAATTGTATCATAACGCTTAGCCACATCGTTGACCACTGCGGTATCCAGCGGCTTAAGCCAGCGCATATTATAGTGCCCTACTCCGGCAAGTTCCTGACGCGAGTTGAGAGCCTCCTCCACCGTATTGCCGATAGCACCGATGGACAGGACGCAAATCCTATTTCTGATTGCTGATTGCTGATTTCCGACTGCCGAACGTTGATCACGCAAGCACACTGCCTTGCCGTATTCAACAGCAGGCAACTCGAGGTCTTTGCTCCTGCCACGCGGATAGCGGATGGCTATCGGGCCGGACAGATCAACTGCCATGGTCATCATCTGCCTCAGGTCGGTCGCAGTCATCGGTGCAGCAATCTGCATATTAGGCACGGGACGCAGATAGGCCAAGTCGAGCAATCCGTGATGCGTAGCACCGTCATTGCCTACTATACCCGCACGGTCGATGCAAAAGACGACATGCATCTTGCCTATAGCCACGTCGTGGATGATATTGTCGTATGCACGCTGCAGGAATGAGGAGTAGATGTTGCAGAACGGCACAATACCTTCCTTGGCCAATCCCGCACTGAACGTTACGGCATGCCCCTCGGCTATACCTACATCGAACACGCGGTCAGGCAGTACTTTTTGCATAATTGTCATCGAGCACCCCGATGGCATGGCCGGCGTTATACCTACTATCCGCTCATCTTTCTGCGCCAACTCAAGCAACGTCTGTCCGAACACCTCTTGCCACAGCGGCTGATGAACGACAGTTGACGTCTGATTGTCGATTACCTTCTGATTTCTATCCGCCAGCCGCTCGCCCGTCTCAACATCAAACTCACCGGGAGCATGCCAAACGGTCTGGTCAGCCTCAGCCGGAGCATAACCTTTGCCTTTCTGCGTAACAATATGCAGGACCTTCGGCCCTTTATGATTTTTTATTTCACTGAGTATACGCACCAGTCCAATCACATCATGACCGTCAGCCGGACCGAAGTATCGAATATTCAAGCCTTGGAAGATGTTGTTAGGCTGCTTGGTAAGCGTAGTCTTGAGATTATTGTTGAATCGAAGCAACTTGGCACGCTTATGCTCGGACATCAGATGCAGTCTCACCATCAACTGATAGCCCCACCATCGTATTTTGTTGTACTTGGGCGAAGTGGTTAGATCAACCAGATACTGCGTAAAGCCACCTTTGATCGGGTCGATGGCCATGTTGTTGTCGTTGAGAATGATGAGCATATCATTCTTGTCCATCGAGGCATTATTCAATCCCTCGAATGCAAGTCCGCCTGTCATTGCTCCATCGCCAATCACCGCCACTACACGCTTATGGGTGCTCGGCTCTGAGGCGGAAGTATTATCTTTCAGTTTCTGAGCTACCTGCATACCCAGAGCCACGGATATACTATTGCTGGCATGCCCAGACACGCAGGTGTCATACTCACTCTCGGCAGGTGTTGGAAACGGAGCCAAACCCCCAAACTGGCGATTCGTATGGAACATATCGCGACGACCAGTCAGAATCTTATGCGCATAGGCCTGATGACCTACATCCCATATCAGGCGGTCGTTGGGAGTGTCAAACACGTAGTGAAGCGCCACTGTCAGTTCTATCACACCCAGCGACGACCCCAGATGGCCGGGGTTGTGACTCAACTCATGCACTATAAAGTCGCGCAACTCGGCGCAAACCTGCGGCAATGCCTCACGCGGCAGCTGCTTGAGGTCGGCAGGGGAGTTGATTGTATTCAGATATTGATAGTCCATGTATACAATGGTACTTGTTCATAATACAAAAAGCCTACAAAGTTACATAAAAAAATCCACAAATGCAAATAAAATTGATAAATTTTATCAATTACATTGTTTTGACCGCACTTTTGGGGCATTCAGTCAGCAAGTTACGGACATAGGAAATGGGTTATGGGTTACCGGTTACGGTTACGGGAGATGGGTTAGAAAGTCCAATTCAAGCCAGCCAGGGCGGTGGTGCGGGGCATGGGGAAACCTGCATTGATCTCATATTCCTGAGCGAGCAGGTTATCAGCCTTGATATTTACCCATAGTCCGCGCCATATCCGCGCTGCGGCATAGGCATTCCACATGACATACGACTCTTGCCGGACAGGAGCAGTGGCTGTGGGCAAGGCTGTATATAAGCCGTGGATATACTGCACGGTTGTGCCAATCCGGAAGCGCTCATGATGGTAATAAAGGCCCACGTTGAGTTTATGTTCGGGAGCGGCCAACACAGGATTGGCCATATGCAGGTAACTGTAGTTGGCATCGATATGCAAGCCTTGCCAAACGGCATAGCGCATCTCCACCTCACAACCGGCATTACGCAGTTCGCCGGTATTGACATTCAGCGGACGACCGTCAACCATGCGTGTTTCGATCATGTTCTGCGCATGCAGATAGAAGATGTTCGCCCCCAAGCGCAGACGACCGCCTAACAGCGATTGGCGGTAACTGAGTTCGTAGTTCCACATGCTCTCCGGCTGCAAATCGGCATTTGCAGACTTGTACATATACAATTCGCGGAGTGTAGGATTGCGGAATCCGCGACTCACCATAGCCTTGAGTTGAGCGTCGTGCGGCAGAATGAACGACAAACCGCCCTGCGGAATAATCTGCGGCTTGGCAGGATTGGCCGAGAACCAATCGACACGCACACCGGCATCAAGCGCGAACCAGGACAGTATGTTCTGGCGGAAATCAATGTAACCGGCTATATTGTACTGCGTACGATGGATGAGATCAGTTGTACTGCGGTCTGATAGATTCTCGTTCCACGCATGACCGCCAAAATGCTGGTAATCAAATCCGAACGTAGTACGGTTACCTTGAAAGAACGCCACGGACTGGTAGGCGCTCACACCTGCCATCAAATCAGTATGCAGATAAGTAGTTGCAGGTGGAGTTGCCCTAGCGGCATAACCGTCGTATATCCGGTGTTTACCACCGTTGTAATACAATCTGACAGCGCCGGAGGTGGGAAATGCGGCATTGGCATAATCATTGTCAACCGACAGTGCAGCCATCCAGCGCAGCACATGCATATCGTTTTCCTCCAGCGGACTGTCAACCGTACCGGGGTTGGAGGAGTTGAAGTAAGCAATATTGCCCGTACCGCTGATACGCCAATGGTCGCTTAACCGGTACCCAAGGCGGACAAAACCGTTGTACTCATCGAAGTTCATATTGTTGCGATGTCCATCGGTTCGGACATAATTAAAGCCGACAGCCGAAGTGAACCGTCCTCGCCTGATTTGGTTGACTCCACCGGCATCCACCGTGCCGAACGAACCGCCTTGCAAATGAATAGAAGTCAGAATAGTGTCGGTTCGGGGTTGCCTGGTAACAATATTCACTACTCCACCCATCGCATTGCTGCCATAGTACATCGATGCCGGTCCACGCACTACCTCCACATGCTCGGCAAGCATCGTCTGGTAGTTGTCGGCTATAGGATGGCCGTAGATTCCTGCATACTGCGGCAAACCGTCGATGAGCACAAGGATATCGGTATTCGGCGCACCGCCTATACCACGGACTTTGATTCCTCCGCTACCGCCAGTGCTGACTCCATAACCCATGATACCGCGTTGGGTAACAAAGAGTCCGGGCACTTGTTCGGTCAGTGTGGGCAGGATATTTGTCTCTTGCCGTTCAGTCAGTTGCGTTTCACTGACGACGCTTACGGTCATTGGCAGGATACGAGGATCCACTTCATTGCGCGTACCTGTCGCTACCACTTCCTGCAGGGCTATCGTACGAAGTGTGTCCGCTGGTGTTAGTGCAGGTTCAACTGCATACGTGCTTGCCGCAAAAGCCAGAGCAACGGCCATCACGCGAACAGAGGCACATGTTTGCTTGTAATCAACCATCTAACTCGATATTAAGATTCAGATTTATCCAATTCGGCACGTCCCGCCGCAGTCATCAGTCCACGCTGCTCAAGGTCGGCACAACGCTGCCTGTTCAGTTCAGTCCAGTGGCTTCGCTTGCGGCGTGGCGACAATCGCTGGGCACACCGTCCGTCAGGCAGACGCTTGAGCGTAGAGTCGATCCAACCGAAGCACAATGCTTCCTCCACCGCATCTACGTATGGCATACAATCCGTGCGCGCAACCTTGGTGCGATACACAGTTACCCAGCACTCGCCGGCTGTAGCATAGTTAGTCGTCAGCCATTGACGCAACTGCGAACGACTGGTGAACTCAAGGAGATTGGTTATTTCCATACAACTGCTTCGATGGAGGATGGGGTGAAAATGAATGTATTTGCAAAAATGCAGGCATATCGCAGCCTGCATTTTTGCTATGAATTGTGCTACCGAAAGTTTGCTATCGCATCAATCGGCCATCCAGAGTATACAAGCCTTCTTTACTACGGATGTACATCACGTTGTTGATCATAACGAGTTGCTTGCCGGATTCGTTCTTGTTAGAGTGTACAGCAGGCACATCGGTCATGTATTTATTTGTGTACTTGTAGATAGGAGGATTGCCGTCATCGGCATCACTAGTGGTATAAAACGTAGTCGAGTCCAGCCAGCAGATAGCCTCACCTTGCCATTCGTAGTTGTAGCAGTACAGCGGCTCGGGATGGATCTGACGCTTGAGCGTCTCGGCCACACTCTCTCCTTCCTCACGAGTGAATAGCAATATCCATGAATAGGTAGCAACAATGTTGTTGTGGTTCTTGATCAGAATATACTTGCCGTCTGGAGAGATGTCAGCACCGGTCACAAGGTGGAAACCTTTATATGGTTGGTTCTTCTCACTATATCCCAAATCAGAGCGCACACCCAAGTCGCATACATATTCCAGCGTCTGCTCCTCATCACCATAATCGGTACGGAAAGGCAAACTGAACACCTGACAAACGTTGTAATACACCTTGGTGATGATATACAGCATCTGCTCACGGTTGTCATACATCAGTGCTTCGTTGTTGTGCTTCTTCCCATCTGGATAGACATACTTGATTTGATTGGGTGTAACGGTTATTTCCGGTGTATTCTCGGGATCAATAGCAGGCTCCTCAAGCCAAACAATGCTATAGTTACCATCCGTCTCTTCGTTGTCACCGAACGCACCGATGAACAGGTAGTTCTTCCCCTCATACACGCCGCCGGACATATCTTCCCAGTCCCAACGGATAGTCTTGTCGAACTTAACTTTGATGGCACGCTCAGCACCTTTCTCGTCGGTGGCTACAATATACCGTGCCGTTTCATCACTCTGCATCCAGATATATCCGGGCGTGACGCGCGAGCAGGCTATGCCTGATACTTCAATGATATTTTTGCTGATATCAAGCGTACCACACTGTTTCTTGATCCAATCTTTGTTCCATTCCAATGTGTCACCGTTGTACACCAGCCGAGGCGCTGCCTCACATGCCGTGATGCAGAACAGCAACATACATGCTACAACAAAATGATTGTTTCTCATACTATTACCATCTATTTTGACAGTGCATACATCGCGAATGCAGCGCAGCATATACCTGCGATCTGCAGCGGTGTTGGAATGACGCTAAGTATAATCAACGATATCAGCACGGTAACCATGGGTGACAGACCTTCCATCGGCGAGACAATAACAGCCTTGCCAAAGCGATATGCATACACCAGCGTCAGCGCGCCGATTGAGTTCAGAATCTGTATGCCGAAGCACGTCCAGCTGGCACCGGCTACACCTTCCTGAGCAAAGAACTCGGGTGCAGACATCGGAGCACTGTTCATCAGCCATGCTACAGGTATAAGCACCAGTCCGGAGATTGCCATCCAAATAAAGATTGACTCGGCATCCATCGAGTTGTTGGCAAACTTCATAAAGAAGCCCTGCACGCCCCAAGCAAACAGCACCAGCACAGCCAACACTATCCACAGCCAGCCGCTGACGGGACTACCGTCACCGCCACTCTGCAGAGAGAGCAACAGGATGGCTGCCAACGCTACAACGATACCTGCTATCTGCCAGCGCGTAGCTTTCTCCTTGAGGAAGACCGCTGCCAGAGTAATAACAATCACCGGCGACATCGATATGAAGGGGAAGATGATATATGCAGGTCCCTCAGCCAACGCCTTGAACAGCACAAGTTGACCGCCTGCGCCCAACAAACCTACTGTGCAACCGAGCAAGGCGGACTTCCAGTCGTGCATGAACTTTCCCTTGTTGACAATCAGTGCTGCTATGGCGCATGGCACCATCGACAGAGCCCACAGGATATAAACAACCGTTTCAGGGATTCCCGCCTTATCCATCTGCAGATCGGAGAATGCGCCCCATATACCCCAAGTCACTACTGTGATGAGGATAAATACGAGCCAAAGTTTGTTTTTCATGTTTGCTTATTTTTTAGCGTAGCCAAGTTTGGCTACTTATTATTTAATAACTCAAAATACGGCAGGCGGTCCAGCGGTACAGAGATGCGGTAGGTCTTGCCGCCTTTGTACTTCTTGCCTTGGTCGTCGCGCCATGTGCCTTTAGGCAGACGCACATCGCGTTCCAACCCATTGTCCACAACAGGGGCTACCAAGTATTTGTCGCCGAGCATGAACTGGTCTTTGACATCCGCATAGCCTTGGTGGGGGAACTGGTATTCCATCAATCGCACAATAGGCTCACCGGTCTTGGCTGCCTGACGGGCATATTGCATAATATACGGTCCGAACTCGGCATGCAACTTAGCCATCCTTTGTACGATGGCAAGGTTCTCATTGCTCAATATACGCCACGGCGCTACCGAGAACTGCATCATAGGCATCAGAGCATGCACCTGTGCCGAACGGACGATTAGCGCTTGATCGAACTCTTCATCCTTAATATTCAGGAACGCGGCGAACTGTCCCCCTCCTACCATATCCGGACAAGCATACGCATAACCGAGCAAACCGGCGACACACATCTGCGGGATGAGTTGCTGTACTGCAGCCCAACTATAATCCTTGTCACCCAAGCGCTGAACGAGCGGCTGACCGCCCATCTTCCAGCAGGCACGGTACTCGTTGAAGGGGAACTGCAGACCGATCTTAGCCCAGGAGGTGGTATGATCAACATTCGTTGCCTTGCGGTCATACGCCACGATAGTTGTAGAGGCGTAGCAGTTGTTGTCGCCGGCATCGAACTTATAACCGTCGATACCATACTCTGCTTGTGCCTGCTTGAGCACATTTACAAAGTGTTCTGCAGCCTTGGGATTGGTCAGATCGTAGCATGCCGAATAACCGTTCCACCAATTCAGGATTGCCGTACCTCCGTCGCGGTTGCGAAGCAGATAGCCTTTGCTCTCAAGTTCCCTGTACTCAGGCGAATCGGCACTGACAAACGGACATATCCACACCATGACTTTGAAGCCGAGCTGGTGCAACTCGTCTATCATAGCCTTGGCATCAGGGAAACGCTCGGCTTTGAACTGGAAGTTACCATAGTAACGCTGCCAGTTGTCGGCAATCATCAGGACACCTGCAGGAAAACCGTT
>JAFXSS010000074.1 GCA_017525455.1 Paludibacteraceae bacterium | reverse complement strand
TCTTTGGGTAATACTGCTTGCTTGGCTTGCAACTCTTGAACCCGACTCTCGCCGAAGTCGCGACAACCGGATGCATAAACCTCGGCAATCTGTTCGGCTGAATGGTACTTGCTTACAGCTACCAACTGAACATCAGTGGGCAATGTCTGTTTTATGTCAAGCCAATGGTTCATTATTTATCTTGATACCTTGCGGATGATATTCGTATGTATTAGCGTTCTATTATCAGGTCTTTGATTTGAGTGGCATCCGTTATTCCTGTTGGAAAGGCTTGATATGAGCCCGACCAAATCATCAGGGGAACGATGGGATCATTGTCAATCACATGGTCAAGTACCTCATGCTCATTGGCCTTAAGAAGCCAATGGGGCTGCAAAGTAAACACCACATCTCCAAAACCTCGTTTGTTCACTGTATTGGCGAGTGCTACACTGCCCAAAGCCTCTGTGAACGGGAAAGCTGCGGCTACACCTTCAAAATCCATCAAAAATGCAGCTACTTGCTGTTGTAGCTGAGGTAATGACATGTGTTTCTGCTCAATAAGCGTACGGTTAAGATAGATGGATTGACCATATCCGCCATCTACCCAGCGCTCAGTACCATACAATGCCATCAGATATGTGCCCGTGAGCGCTGCAGCCCGGTCGATGTTGAAGTATTGCGATGGCAAACGGGCTGCGCTGAGTGCGGCAATGTTCTGCCCAAGCAGAGGACGTCCCATTATTACAACACGCAGATGTTGCACCCCGACTACATGTGCCAATTGGTCGATTAGATAACCTAAGTCTTGGTTGAGCCATAGGTACATATCTTCCTGTTCGGCAGAGCATAACTGGTCGGTTGTAGCTTGTGGACTGCGTGTTGTCAGATGCAGGCATAGCAAATCAGGGATATTGTCTTCTCCGAGATGTTCATGTTTCTGCAGTGCCAGAGCTGACTCAATAACCATCGTGTTCGCCATAGGCGTATGGAGCAGTTCAGTGGTAGTATAACTGAATCCTTTCTTCCGCTCTTGCTCTGTGGGTGCACTATACAGGTCAATATCCAGTCGCGGAGTCCATGTGCGTGTCATCAGTTCCTGTCGGCGAATGCCCTCGTTCCATGTAGCAAGTGCTTGAGGAATCCGTTTGCCGTAGTACGTCGTACTTACCCATTGAGCCGTGCTGCCGTCCAACCAGCAGCATCCGTCAGCTGCGTGACCTGCCATCAGAATGGTGGTGCTTGGGTCTAAACCTAACGCGTAAATATGAGCTCGTTCGCCATGGCGCATGCGTAGTTCGTCACCGATAGTAGCCGCCAGAAGATTGCGCGGTGACAAGGCTGCTGAGCATCCTAGACCTTGCTCGGATTTGTCCTCCAGAATAGCATGTGGCTTACGATCGCTCCGTAGGAAATAAGAATCGGCAGCTATACCATGCACAGAGGGCGTCGTACCGGTCATCATGGTTGCCACACATTCCGAACCGCCATATACGATGTGCGGAAAACGAATGGTGGTCTGGTATGCCTCTTCCGACATCGTGCGTAATCCGCCTTGTTGCCAATACGGGCGGAGTTGGTCAAGGGATTCTTGACGCATGCCGTCAACCACCACGGCTACTGTCAGTCGGGGCGCTGCTGAGGAGGTGATGCAAATCAGTAAGCCTATTATCGCCAGAGATAGATGATTCGTGCGCATAGATGAATAGAAGGTAAAATCAGCAGGTATGGTCCGTAACCTACCAATGGGTGAATAGAAAAGAAAGTAAGGAATGTTACCAGTACCAGCAATAGTATGTAGATGGCATATAACGTGTAGTCCGCCCATCGAGTCCGTGCGCCACGGTGACGGTCGTAGGCGGACAACAAAACGAGTGCTATGAACAGCAATGCCAAACCGAAGTACCACGTTTTGTACCAAGGTATATGTTCAATCTCAAACGGGTGAGTATAACTGTTATCCACTACCGGTGTGCCATCGATGAAAGTGGCCGCACCGATGTAGTTCATCAGTTCCTCAGGCAGAAACAGCCGCTGCTCGCCGTGCATCGGCTTGTCGGCTTTCGGGCCAAACACCAGGTTGATCCCGAAGTCTCCCCACGAACCTTTGGGGGTGTAGTGGCGGATAAATTCGCGATATGTCATGCCTTCTGCTCCGTCGTATGTTGAAGTAACCGTGTCTCCTGCTAAAGCATCCATCAGCAAGTGATAAGGACGTGTGGCGCAGTTGTCAAATACAAAATTGTACAGATAGGTACGATTCTCGGGGTAGTAGTTGATAATCAGCGCACGGTATATGGCATCTTTTTGCTCGGAAGACAGATGTAACTGTTGCACATTTACAACTCTTTTCCCATACGTGTAGCTGTTGATGAACCATCTGGCGTCCTCCTTGCCTAACTGATAGAATGTCTCTCCGCGCACAAACCGCCAGTAGAAGTGGGAGGTGTTGAAGTCAAAGATGCCGTAGTTGTACACATCTGAGATGTTCAGTTCTTTGTCAATAACCATCAGAGCCGTATGTCCGTATCGCTCATACAGAGCTTGTCCGGGGCTACACGTAACCAGGTATATTTGTGCGTCATCAGACAGTATCTTGGGCTGCTGTTCAGCCGATGCCAGTAGCGGCAATAACAGAAGTCCCGCGATTAGTATACTGCGAATGATCCGATATGTGTGCGATTGAAGATTCAATGTAGAATTCATCTTTTAGATAGTTTCTGCTATCAGATTTGGCAGAAATGTTGACAATGTTCCCATCAGATAACCGCATACGACCTGTAGCGGTGTGTGTGACTCGTCGTACACGCGGGCGAACATTAGTAACAGTGCGCCTGCCGAACAGCCAATAAGAGCCCATGTAGCACTAACTCCGGTAGCCAGGCTGAAACTCATCATGCCACCGAACAGCCCGCCTAAAGCGGTAAGATGCGCACTAATCTTCCAGGTACGGTTGATCAGTAGCAATAATAGCAGTACGACTGCCGACCCGATGGCTGTCAGAACGATGAATCGCGGCAAGTGCATCACTTCGGAACAGAAGTATGCCCAAAAACCGTAGCAGACAGTCGTGTAGATGTATGGCATCGTGCGCTGCTTGGCATCGCGAATATAGATGTCGGTAAGATTGCCTCTGCGAATCATCACAAGAATGACGGACAAGGGCAACAAACACGTAAACAGCAGTGTGCCGGCCAATCCGATCCATATTAACGGTGCAGGGTAGGAGATGAGCGAGCGGAGTGCCCAAAAGTATATCAGCATGCCGTACGTGGGAATGAACATCGGGTATAATACTGCCGAAACAGTTCGCGATATATAGTACAATGTATTATTCATTCTATCAAAATATTCATTGGTCTGCTATTACGCTCCTACATCTGCTTCCTTAGCCGTGCGATGGTCTTGCCGAGTTGCTGGCGGTACTTGCTGACCGTACGGCGGGCGATAGGATAGCCGGCTTCCTTCATGGCTTGAACCAACTCGTCGTCATTCAACGGGTGGGATTTGTCCTCGCGGTCAATAATCTCGCGTAGGACTTGCTTGATCTCACGTGTAGAAACTTCATCGCCTTCGATATTTGGCATTCCTTCGGAGAAGAAGTGCTTGAGCGGATATATTCCGAACTCGGTCTGTACATATTTGGAGTTGCTGACGCGGGAGATGGTCGATACATCGTATCCGGTCTTGTCAGCTATGTCCTGCAGGATCATCGGTTTGAGAGCGCTGTCATCTCCTTCGTAGAAGAAGTCCCGCTGTGCTTCAATGATAGCAAGCATTGTACGGGTGAGTGTCTCGTTGCGTTGCTTGATGGCATCTATAAACCACTTTGCACTGTCAATTTTCGATTTGACAAACTGTACAGTCTCCTTTTCTGCCTCTGTCAGGTTATGCCGGCGACCGGCATAATCCTTCATCATCTGCTGATAATCAGTGCTGACATGCAAGTCCGGAATCTCGCCGTCTAAAAGTTGCATGACCAGTTCACCGTCACGATTCTCGACCAGAAAGTCCGGTATGATCGTTGCACCGTGGTTGTCATAACTTGTTCCGGACCAATCGGCTCCGGGAGTGGGGTTCAGGTGTTCAATCTCGGTGATCACATCACGCATCTCGTCCTCGGTCAAGTTGTATTTGGCGCGAATGCGTTCGAAGTGTCTGCGACTGAACGCCTCGAATTGCTCGGTCAGAATCTGAATGGCGCGCTGGTTGGCAGGAGTAGGCTCGTGCTGATGGAGCTGGATGAGCAAACATTCTTTTAGATCGTATGCTCCAACGCCTGCGGGATCGAACTGCTTGATTTGATTGATGATGTCCACCATTTGCTCATGGGGAACGATGAGTGACTCGCGGAAAGCAAGATCGTCTTCCAGTTCCTCGGCTGTACGGCGAAGATAGCCGTCTTCGTCAATATTTCCTACAACGAATTTGGCTATGTGCCGTTCCGGTTTGGTCATTTTAGTCAGATAGACTTGTGACTTCAGGTGCTCCACCAGTGATGGCGAACCTGTGAATGTGCTATCCATCGAATCCTGAGGGTCGGAATAATTGGTGATTCGCGTCTTGTAATCAGGCGTCTCATCGTCAAGCACATAATCATCGTAGTTGAAGTCCGGATTATCTAAAGGATTCTCGTAGGAGTCGTTGCTTTCATACGATGTGTCGTCGTCAATGGCTTCTCCGGGGTATAAATCTTCAGCAGTGTCGTCGTTATAGGTGTCCTGGTCGTTATCGTTATCGGGATAATCTTCACCATCGTAGTCTTCACTGCGTTTCTGCTCGTTCTCCTCGCACAACTGTTCCGGATCCTTGCCTTCGTCCAGTGCCGGATTCTCCTGCAACTCTTCGTTGATGCGTCGCTGTAACTCCACACCCGGAATCTCCAACATTCTGACAATCTGTATCTGCTGGGGGCTGAGCTTGGTTTGTAATATCTGTTTTTGCGCTAATGATAGAGCCATGGCGGTATGTGCGATTAGGTCATTTACGATTTGACTGCGTTGAGCACTTGCTCGGTGATGTAGCTCAGTTGCTCATCATCGAGTTCGGTGTGCATAGGTAGCGACAATACGCATGCTGCAAGCCTTTCGGCTACAGGAAAGTCTCCCTGCTTGTATCGCGCGTCCTGGTATGCTTTCTGCATGTGTAACGGGATGGGGTAGTACACCATAGCAGGCACACCGGCTTTAGTCAGTGCTTCTCGTACTGCATCCCGGTTAGCTCCGGTGATGCGCAATGTGTATTGGTGGAAAACATGAGTGCTGTTTCGGCTGCGTTCGGGGATAAGTATCTTGTCGCAACCGGCAAAAACTTTGTCGTAGTATTCAGCGGCTCTCTGACGTGCGGCGATGTACTCATCCAGATGTGGTAATTTGGTATCCAGAATGGCTGCCTGGATAGTGTCAAGGCGTGAGTTCACACCAATCATATCATGATGATACCGGATGGTCATACCATGATTGGCAATAATGCGTATACGTTGAGCCAATTCATCGTCATTGGTGAACAATGCTCCGCCGTCTCCGTAGCAGCCGAGGTTCTTCGACGGGAAGAAACTGGTACAACCGATCTCGCCTATTGTGCCGGCTTGAGCCGTCCGACCGTCGCTAAAGGTATATTTTGCTCCGATGGCCTGGGCTGTATCTTCTACAATATACAGATTATGTTCGCGTGCAAGGCTGAGCAGCGGCTCAATGTCAGCACATTGCCCGAACAGATGTACGGGCACTATCGCTTTTGTCTTGGGCGTGATAGCTTTGCGCACGGCCTCTACCGACATGTTCATTGTCCCCCATTCAACATCTACCACTACCGGTGTTAACCCGAGTAGTGCCACAACCTCTGCGGTTGCGATGAAGGTGAAGGTAGGTGTAATAACTTCATCACCGGGCTTGAGACCCAAGGCCATCAAGGCTATCTGTAGGGCCTCTGTGCCATTGGCAACAGGAATGACGTGTTTAGCGCCGGTGTACGACTCCAGATGTCGGGCGAACTGCTCGACTTGTGCCCCTTTGACAAAGGCGGCGCTATTTATCACGGTTTGGATAGCTTCGTCAATTTCCGGCTTAATCTTTCGGTACTGACGTTGCAGATCCACCATCTGAATGGGTGTCATAGTGCTCAATTAAATATTCTACTTCCTCGGGTTTAATGCGGATGTGTGTGATGTGCGGATTATGATTCTCCACTTTTACGGGCAAATGGTCGATACCGGTCTGCGGTACGTCAACATACACAACCAAATCTTCCTCGCTGACTTTGTTGAACCATGTCGTTCCTACCCGGAAGGTGACGGTTGCCTGAGTGGGAAACAAGTGTAGTACTTGTCCTTGATTGCTCAGATCGGGAATGTTTATCGCCAATTGCATAGCCCTTTCGGTAAACTGCTCTGTCACAACCCGTAGCCCTACACTATCCGGAAGGATACGTGTGTCTTTTGGGGAGATGAGGGGCAAACGCGTTACAAACGTATCCTGCACACCCTCATAATCCACCAGCGATGTTTCCACATGATCAATCTCAGCCAGATCCTGCTCTGTGCCATACACCCGAACTGTTTTTGGGGCCAATTCAGCAGCGCTGCATATCTGGTACTGAGCGGCGGGTTTAATCTTGCCGGTATATACCACAGGCACCTCTTTCTCATGCTGGCGCGTGTAAGTGCCGGACAATATTTCCGGTGCAAAGGCTACCAATCCTGCATCACCGGCAAGTTGCTGAACAATGACCGTGCGCACTTCGTCCATCGGGATGACAAACGAACCGGCCTCACCGTGTATGTAGTCGGTCAGATCGATTGTCAGTTCATACGGGCGCTTGCGATTGCGGAAGAGGTCTATACCTTCATCCTCAATCCTGACGCGTACGTGATTGTATGGCGGAGTAGTGAGGATATAGTCGTCGGGGATATGCGTATAAGTGATGGGAACATCTATCGTTATCTCGCGGCGAGTGGTAAATGCATTGGTGAACCACATGATGGTTGCCAAAAGCACAAACAGCAAGTACACCAATGCGTCCTTGCTATGCAAAAACCTCTTTAGTCCGAGCCACCAACGGCGTAAAAGATCCTTCACTACTTCTGATTGTTATGCTGATTAACCTTGTTGTGCAGGTTGAGCATCTTCTGCCGAAGCATAAACGCTGTTCTTGTCAACGCGGATAACGACATCCTTGTCAATGGTGATGAGGAAATAGTTCTCCTTCACCTCTTTGATTTCGCCATATATACCACCGGCTGTAACCACTTTGTCGCCTTTCTTCATCTCCTCACGTTGCTTCTGAAGCTCTTTCTGTTTCTTTGTTTGCGGACGAATCATGAAGAAATAGAATACCACGAAGATCAGAATCATCATAATCCAGAACGACCACTGGCTGCCTGCCTGTGCGCCGTCTGCTCCTGCACCGGCACTGGCTGTGCCGTTCTGCATCAATAGTAAGATGTTTGCTAACATACCTAATTAAAATTTTTACAGTTAAATTATCATTATCATTATCAATTATCAATTATCCAGTGCCAAGGCTTTGGGCAGTTTGTCTTCGCGCTTCAACTGGCGGATGATGCCGTCCAAGATGCCGTTGATAAAGAAGTAATTTTTGTCGCCGGAGTACTCTTTGGCAATCTCAATATACTCATTGAGTGAGATTTGCAAAGCTATATCGGGATAGTTCATTATTTCAGCGAGTGCCGTTATCAGAATGATCCTGTCCATACATGCTACGCGCTCGGGATCCCAATTCTTGAGATGTGCGTCTATCAGTTCATTGTATTCCGCGCGATGCTCAATGGCATTCTGAAGCAGCGAAGTGGCGAACTGAAGGTCATCCTCGGAATCAAACATCTCCAGCAGGGATTGTTCTACACCTTCCTCCTCGCGGAACTTGCGGACGGATTTGACAACATATGACAGTACAAAATCCATATCCGTCACCCACGTGAAGTGGTCAAGTTCCAGCTCCATCTCCTCCAGAGCCGTCAGCATGGCTTCGTTGCCCGGTAGCAGTTCGGTATAAATCTTTCGCCATAAGCGTTTGTCATCTTCGTAGGTGCACTCAGGCTGCTCCATATATTCCTTGTACCATGGTGTTTGCACCAGTGTCAGATATACTGCTTTCACGGCGGACATGCCTGCTTCCCATGACAGGTGGCGTTCATCCAGTTCGCGGCGCAGTCGCTGATTGGTGAACAACTGCTCGGCAAAACGGTTGCGGATAAACCGTCTGTTGGGCGTGAACGAGGTGTGCGTAGCCTGCGAACGTGCAATGCGCTCCTGCAGTTGCTCGTCGGCATACAGCGTCAATGCACTCGCAAAATCCAGCAGAAGCATATACAGGTCGTAGGTGTCTGCAAAACTACGCAGCAACTGTTTGCGGGCCTCCGAAGGCAGAGCCTCTTCGTTCTGGTAGTAACCGAATAAGGTTTGTACTACTTTGATTCGTATTAGGGTTCGATTGATCATAATCACAACATTTGTCAAAAAACATACAAAGATACAATTTTTTTTGCATAAATGCAAATATATTCATAAAAAAAACGTTCTTCATGCACTTTTGTTTGCAAATGTCAAAATTATTTTGTACTTTTGTAGTCGGTTTCGTTCAATGCGTGACTATGTTGCGGACGGCAGACGTCCGGAAAGTGTAATTTTATGAGGGGCAGAAGCCCGATTATTGAGATGGAAAATCGTAAGTTTGATGAGAGACGGGAGTCGGAAATCGTGTATTCCCGTTCAGTGAAAGCAGGTAAGCGTATTTATTACCTTGACGTCAAGAAGGACCGTACAGGTGATTACTACCTGTGTATCACGGAGAGTAAGAAGCGAGTGATGGGTGAAGAAGCCCCTCAGTTCGAGAAGCACAAACTATTCTTGTACAAAGAGGATTTTGCGCATTTCTCCGAAGGCCTGGAGGATGTAATAGCCTATGTAAAAGGTCAAGTCGGTGAGATTGAGGCACGCCGCAAGTGGGCTCCCGAAGACAGCGAAAGTGCTGCTGAAGCAAAATCGGAAGAGAATGTGGCAGAGCCGGAGAAGAAGCGCGGATTGTTAGACCGCCTTATGGGTAAAGATTAATCTTTGTCCGCGGAGGGTTGTATTGCAGAAATGATCCCTTCCGCAATGTCGGATTTGGAGGCGAGAGGCAGACGAAGGCTCTCGCCTTCTTTTGTGCTTTCACCGATGGCTGATGGCTGATTGCCGGCCGCTGACTGCTTGTAGATGGTTACGCTGTTGGTGTCGGTACCAAAGCCTGCTCCTTGCTCGCGCAGGG
>JAFXSS010000073.1 GCA_017525455.1 Paludibacteraceae bacterium | reverse complement strand
TCTCTTCAGTCAGCACTTGCACGAACATGATCGCAAAGAACACGCACCACACCAGTAGCGCTTGCCACGTCCATAGCCAGACGATGAACGAGGCAAGATAGATCAGTGTGCCTGTCAGCATCGGGTTGCGGTTGAGGCGGTAAGGACCGCTAGTCATCAAGTGTTGCGTGCGCGGAGCTACTTCGTGCCCGAACGCGTCCATCGGATTGCCTTTGCCACGACGTTTCATATACACGATAGTCCACACGCTGAGCGATAGTCCGCCCAGCATCAGCAATCCGGTCAGGGAGGCACGCAACGCACCTATATGCACCACTATGTCCGGCATACCCGATGCCAACCACATGACGGTGGGCAACAGCACAACGAACATCACTCCGCCCAGCACATAGCCGGCTATGTTTTGAATGGTACTTTTCATATTTATTTTTTTATCCTCGAACAAATATTAGAATTTAAGTCTATCTCAGTAGCAGGTCTTTCAGTTTGATTTGCTGATGGCGGTACTGGCGTTCTTTGAGAGTCTCTTTACCATTCGTACTGATTGCCTGTTGTGCACAAGCGTGTACGCAAGCCAGACACACGGTACAATGGTCCCCGATAAGAGCCTTGTTATCCGTCAGGCGAATGTTCTCCATCGGGCAAACGCGTACGCACGTGCCACAACCGGTACACTTATCGGCATTCACCTTCGGTCCCAGATAATGAATCATACCTCTCTCTACGGCCGGGCGGCCAAGAAGCCATGACAGGAGGCTGAACCAACTGTAATGCAGCGTGTGGCTTTCGTCCTGCAGTTCGCGGATGATCTGCTCCATGCGAGCCGGCACACGTTCGTACTTACCCAACTGTTTGTTCGGGTTACGGCCGAAAGCCAGCGCACTGTTATCGGGCATACTTACCTTGTGGCTGTATGCCAGTTCGATGCCTTTCTCGCGCAGTATGCGGCGCAACACCCAGACGCAGTTACCCGCCATACTGCCGCACGTGATCACCGTAAAGACGTAGGCTTGCGGACTGATCTTCAGTTGCGCTACCATCTCGGGCATAGCTGGCGGCAGATTGAAATCGTAGGTCGGAAAGACCAGACCGATACGTTTCTCGCCCGTCAAATCCTGCTGAACCGCTTCGGTCAGCAGCATCAGTCGTTCATTGAGCCGTTCTGCCAATTGCCGTGCAACGGCGAGGCTGTTGCCTGTTGCTGAAAAATAAAGAATCATACCGTCTTATATTATATCTAATCGCTTGCTTCTGGAGATACATTTGGTCTGTCAAATCATTCTATCATCTTAATCACTTTGGCCGGATTGCCGGCAGCGATGGAGTTGGCGGGGATATCGCGTGTGACAACCGAGCCTGCGCCTATCGTACAATTATCGCCTATCGTCACACCGGGCAGAATGGTCACATTGCCGCCTATCCACACATCATTGCCGATGGTCACGGGTTTCGCCCATTCCTGACGACGGGTTTTGCGCTCAACAGGGTTGGTGCTGTGGCACGCGCAGTAGATATGCACGCCCGGCCCTAAGAAACAGTCGTCGCCTATCGTCACATACGCCTCGTCTAATATAGTCAACCCGAAGTTCGCAAAGAACCGCTTGCCCACACGGATATGCTTGCCGTAGTCGCAATAGAAAGGCTGGTTGATGAACGTGTCTTCATCCGCCTGACCCAAGATCTCACGGATCATCTTGTTCCGCCCCGCAAAATCCGTCGGCAGCAGGTTGTTGTACTGCTGACATAGCACTTTCACGCGGTTGAGGTCTGCCAACAACTCCGCGTCACAGGCGTCATACACTTCGCCTGCCAGCATTTTCTCTCGTTCTGTTCTCATTCTTTTGCAAACATATAGCCACTATACCGGATTTCAATCGTGCGATCCGAATACGTGGAGATAGATATATTTTGTGCCGAACATGCCACTTTGCCGTTCGAGGATGGGATAACAAAATGTACTTTGTCTTGGTTTGCCTGCCGGATAGCAGCGGTGTCTAACAAAAGAATAGCATCCATATACTGCACATGCAATACACCGTTCACTATACTGTCTTCCGTTAGTTTGGCAGGTAACTCATTGGAGCTGTTGTCCACCCATCGGAAAGTAGCATATCCCTGCGGGCAAAGGTTTCCGGAAGCCTGTCTGGTATAGTATATATTCCGGATTTGTACACGCGTTGCTTCTGATTCGCTTTCCCCTGAAACATACCGTTCACTATCTCCAATCCAGCGCCTGATATATTCCTTCCCGTAACAATCTTTCATGTAGTTTATTTCTTTATCCAGTTTGTCCAATTCTTCGTCATCCGACGATTCTTGATACAAAGAATACCATGCGAACGGCACTTGCAGACCTTTCTCAGCAATCATCTTATCAATTTTCGCAGACAAATACGGTCGGCAGAGACGGTAATAATTGAGCGGATGTCCGGATGAGAGGATGAACAGAGCCGCAAAAGATAGTGCAATCCAGCGGAATCGCTTGCGCGGCACTACGAGCATAACGATACAGATGGCATAGAACCACAGCAGCAAAGTCAGAAGGTAAAGCCGTGGAGGAGTGACGCCATAGTCCGCGAAGCGGCGTACAACACCCACAGACATCAGAACCAACAACGGCAGGATGACAATCGGCAACCAGCGCGTCAGGGCTTTGCTTTGCCACGAATCCTTGTTCGTTACCTGCGGATAAAGCAGAACATAACATAGGACATAAACTGCCATTACGGCTGACACGAGCACCGATATCATACCTTTGGGCAGTTCCCAATGAATCAGGATATTGATGCCATAAGCATAGAGAACCAAGATGTAACACCCGAGCAACGGCAATAACAACCATGAGACGATTTTCGCTAGGAAAGACGGCATTGACGCCGAAGCGTTGTGTTTGCGTTCGGCATGAGGGATAAGTGCCAGAAACAACATGCCAAAGAGCAACACCGTGCACACAATCATAATAACCAACGGCAATTTCTTTCCCGCGTCAAAATCAAAGAGTGCCGCCGTTCCGTAGAGAAGTCCTTCCAGACCGCCTGTCATTACCCAAGCCACCACCCCGCTGATGAGCAATGCACCGCAAAGCGACAGAATGAAATGCCAGACTTTGAGGTCGTCCTTTTCGCGCAAGAAAGAGCCGAACGGGATGAGCAGTACGACAAGTGCTATCCATGCTGCGTTGCCGATATTGAACGCAGGCAGTCCGCGGTTAGGTATCACGTCCGTCAGAAAAAGCAGAACGCAATAGACTGCGCAAAGGGCAAGCGACACGCTTTCTACTATCCATCTACGCCGTTGGTCACGCTGTTCTTCCCCCCATAAGGAAGTGGCTAAACTGATGACGATGCCGGCAGACATAAAGGCAAGAAGGCACAATAGTTTGCGGCCGGGTTCGGTCTCTGTAGCCACCAGATAAGAAAGTACCGCGGTCAGGGCAACCAGTAATCCGGTCGTTACAGGAAAGCGCTTTAGGACGCGCAGCAGTGTCTCGCTGATGTTTTGAAGCGACAGACGTTGTTTCAAGGATTGTATATTCATTTCTTGGTGTATTTGGCTTTGACAATCTCGTATGAATTGCGGATGAGGTCTTTGGTGAGTGCGTCGGGCGAGGTGTGCGGGTCAAGCCCTATCCAGTATTTGGGCGACTCGTTGTACGGATTGCCGACACAATCAAATTCGGCTTTCAGTTCATCGATCCGCTCCGGTTGACACATGAGCGAAATAACCTGAAAATCATTCAGATCGAAAAAGCAGAACATATGCCCGCAGACGTAGAACACCAGCACTCCGTCACCGCTCTTGAACTTGACGAAAGGGAACTTCTCCTCTACATCCGTGCCTAACGAGAGGCAGTAATCGCGAATCTCTTCAACATTCATACTAATTGCTCTTTGGCTTTCTCAACGAGCTGCGCGGTATTTTTGTTCCTGCGCGGTGAACCGTTGATAAATATTGCTTTCATGTTGTTTCGGTAGATTTGTATCAAACATCTTAACGGATAAAATGCATGGGTTGCCATGTCTCACGTTGCGGAACAGCTGGAGCGTTCTCTCCTCGCAGCCCACGTATCATCCATGCCAAGTTATGCGCCAGTGTACGCATGGTTTGCATACCTTCGGTATCCCGGGCTACTTGCCCGGGTTCGCGCCCGTAGGCGATGTTCCAATACTGCGATGTAGCCAGCGGCATATTCATCATCTGCATGGGCATCTGCAAAGCCTCAAAGGCTGCTGTCGCGCCGCCGCGACGGCAGATAGTCACGGCTGCTGCAGGCTTATTCTGCAGGTTAGCGCCATTGGAGAAAAACGCGCGTTGCATAATGGCGAGCAGTGCTCCGTTAGGCTGACCGTAATACACGGGTGAGGCAAATACAAAACCGTCTGCCTCTGCGAACTTGGCTGAGATAGTGTTGCACACATCGTCGTCAAACACACAGCGACCGTTGCCTTTTGTTTTACATACACCGCACGCTACGCATCCGCGTACGGGCTTATTGCCTATCCAGATTATTTCGGAGTCTATACCTTCGGTCTTGAGTGTCTCGGCCATTTCGCTCAGTGCCGTGAACGTATTCCCGCTCTTGTGCGGTGAACCGTTAATCAAGATTGCTTTCATAATATATGGATTGAGATTGGTGAAAAGACTTATTCGATTATCATCGTGTTATCGTCATTGATTTGGCGCATGGTAACCACTAACACTAATTATGTTACCATCTTTTTTGGCCACGCCGTCTTTTAATATTCATTGCTTCAGTTCTTCCATAACGATTGCGTTGAATAGATTAGCATACAAAGTTACAAAAAATATTCCGAATTTCCAAACATTCCTGCAGAAAAATTGAACGCATGTGCATTTTTTAGTGCCGGAGGCAAGGCTTAATTCTTTTTCACGCCTTGATAGTCCTCGACGGTTTTGGTGGAGATGGTGGTGGTGACCTTGCTGGAATCGGTTACCTCGGTGTAGGTGGCCGTTGAGGTCACGGTGCGTATGGCTTTGCAGGCTGTGACAGCCAGTGCCACAAACATTGCCACAAGGGCAATTAGGGTAAATATACTACGTTTTTTCATTTGCTTTGTTCGATGCTG
>JAFXSS010000072.1 GCA_017525455.1 Paludibacteraceae bacterium | reverse complement strand
TGGCGTAATTGTCGCACATTTGCAACATTTCACACCATGGCGTACGATACGTGCCGAACCTTTTGGTCCGGCTGCACGCATCAAAACAAAAATCTCCTGTTCTTAACTCTATCATAGTCTTACGCTATTTGTTGTTGCGGCATGACCGCTTGTGCTAACTGTGGTTGTTGAGCGGCTTGCTCCTGCATCATCTGAGCCGCGGCGTCTGCCTGCTCTCGCTCTCGCGCCTTGATACGCTCCAGTACCTTGTCTGCCAACGGCTCCGGACTGCACTCCAAGTACGTCTTCCTGTCATCCGGGGTCATGTTACTATTAAAGACGGTGTTCAGCAGACGCTCGCCCTCTAATCGCATCATGCCGGTACTCGAAGCGTTCACCAGTACCAGGTCGAACTTCGTGTTCCTCACCTTCTGCGGGTCGTACATCTTCGCTTCTTCCGAATAGTCCTTGCCTGCTATGTTCAGATATCTGCGCTCGGTGTAGAACTGCTGAATGACGGACATAATCTTGTAGTCACGCTCCAAAATCAAGCCGTTGTACCACTCCATCAAGTCTGCGATATTGTTCGTCGCATTATCCGCCTCTTGTGCATAGAGCGATGCAGGCGTACTGCTGTTCGGAGACTCGCCACGCATCGCCTCGTGCGAACCTGTCACGTCGTCCATCAGTTTCAGGTACAAGTCCAGCATGTGCACGTCATTACTATTCGTCGAACTGCCGTTATACTGATGCAGCGGCTCTTCACCCGGCTCCCATTCCATTGCCACCACAGCGTTAGGAGATGACAATTGCTTGGCTATACTGTTCAGATCTATGCCGGTTCTGTCCAATATCCTCTTGTTCACAAGCGTGATACCCTTGGCATCGTTCATGCGCAAAAACTCGTTACGCATCATCAGCCTGTTCACCATACGCTGCGGGTTGATGGCATCATCCACCGTCGAATGTATCTCGCCGTCCACCAGCGGGAATGCTCCTATCGCCCATGGATGACTGCCGTGCCAGTACGGCTCTTCTTCCTCTTTCAGCACATAAGCGTTCGGAGTCAGGTAACGTGCCACCCATTTCTCATCTACCCGATATTCGTACTCTATCAGGGCGGCATTCTCCGCAGCACCTCCCGCTTCCATCATCTCCATCTGACGCCTGCGGTTCTCCGCTATCAGTCCTTCTTCGTCTGACAACGGCACCGTCCACGTTTCTCCCTTTGCCGTATCATGACATGCCCAACACTCCGTCGGCTCTTTCTGCCATATCTCTATCACACGGCACATATCCGGGTCAAGAGGCTCATAGAACGACAAATGACGCTTCCTGTCGTCTTTCTGGAACTGCTGATTGCTGCTGCCAAACTGCTGACGGCACGATTTGTATATCTCCTCTATGGCTTGCTTGTCTCGGGGCGAATGGGCAAAACGAGAAAGCACATCACCTATCGTCATGTCATGCAGATAGCCGATACGACTGATGTTCTCGAAGTATAAGCCCGACGTGTTGTCGTCCCACGCCATACGGTTGATGTCGCTCAGATTTACTTTCACATCCGACATCTTACGCCTGCTATCCCAGTCATACCCTACCCGGAAACACGGAATACTCGACAACACCGCCTCTTCATAACCTCGGGCGTTTATCTCCTCAACGAAACGGTTCTGATATACATACTCTAACGCCACCGTCATCATCTCGCCCTCTTTCTGATGCTCACGGTCACGCGATATCGCCATCGGGCCTTTCTTCGACTTGCGGTATATACCTATGAACGACTTGCCCTGCTTGCGTATCACGTTCATAGACATCGGACTGATGCCCTGCTGCTTCATGTACTCCTCTTCCGTTATATTGCCGCAGCCGTTCGGATTAGGTATCACATCCTCCAACTGACGACCGAAATAGTACCGCACACAACGCGCACGATAATCGCGAAGCCAACGCAAACTGCTGTAATCGCGGCTGAACTTGTCCAATAGTTCCTGCATCTTGCGGAACATGTTGTTAGCCTGTTCGCTGTTCGGCTTGCTACCGTCCGCGTTCGGCAACAAGTTCCGCTTCGAGAACTTCTTGTAGTTATTTTTCGTAATCTTTACCATCGCATCGATTTTTTGTTTGCAAATTTAGCACATTTTTGCAAATTATTTGCAAACATACAAGAAAAGTGGTTTGCTTTGTATCAAAAACAAACCACTTTCTATCAAAATCAAACCAAAAACGCTATTCTTTCAGTCCTTTTCGCTCTTTCAGCAATCGGTTGAAACGCGCCTTGGCTATCGTGTGTTCAGCGAATAGACTAAGCGTCACACCATAGGAGGTTTCCGATGAAAACTCGATTACGAATAGTTGACTTGTCAATACTGCCCCGCCAATAACGGAGCAGTATTCCTTGCGTTTTATTTATATGCATTGAATATTTTTTCTTTCTGCCAGGTTGTAGGCTCCGGTGTGTCGGCAACAGGGACAAACACTCCGTAATTCTTTAGTTTAATATAAGTCATGTAGCGGCGTACAAAATCCGAACGCGTCTCCTTATCGCGCGGCTCAAGCACCATGCGCTCAATCTGACTGGGCGGCACGTTTAGCAGGATTGCCACATCCTCGCGTATATCGCTCCATGTAAGATTCTTGTTTTTCTCCACAAGGTCTTCTAATGCCCAAATCATTGCAGCCAACGTCTGAGTATCAATAGACGTCATACTGGATGCCAATATATTAACTATCTGCGAAGCCACTCCCAGTTTGTCTATCTCATTTTTTGTCAGGTTGCTTAGCAGCCTGCTTATGTCCTGTATTGCCGGATGAATATTTGAATCCATCATTCCTGCTATCTGTCCACTGCTCAGATATTGCCTTTTTTCAGAAATACTTCTGTCATAGACTATACCTAATGCCGTTTCTATAGTAGCACCGCCCGCAAGACCGCGTATCGGCTGCACTCCGGAAACAACCAAGTCTCTCTTGATGTCCGCGCAAAACTCTTCCCATGCTCGCTTCTTGTCATCATCATTGCCAAACAGCAACGTCGGAAGTAGCAACAGGAATGTTTTAAATAGTTTGCCGCCACGGTTCCATACATACTGAATGACGAAACCGTTGATTGCCATATCTGCTATAGCATGAGTACGGGCTCGCCTATAGTCCTGTTCTGCGAACATGATTGCCTGCTCATCGTTCATGCCACGGTCTGCCAACTGCTCCTTTCGGAAGGCGATATAGTCCTCTTTTTTACCTGCGGCTATCTTGTAGAACTCACGCATCGCCTCGGCATTCTTGCGGGCGTATGCCATCGACGAGTTGTTAAAGAGCGATATTACCGAACTCAAAAAGGTTCTGTCACGCTGCATGGCGCTGATGTACGCACCTTCCGAAGACTGCTGCGTCTCGTCGTATATCTCATCGGCTTTCCACTTGGCAAGACGCTCCACTGCTTCGGGACTGTAGCCGCGCTCTGTGTAGTACTTCTTTTTTGCTTCATACTGCGCCTTGGCCATATTGGCGCACACGACAGCATCCACAAAGGCATTCGGTGCAATACCTAACCTCACAAGGTTCTTCTGCGCCCAGTCAAGCATCTGGTCAAGCGTCTGTATCTTGGTGTCAATCTCGGCAATATTCAGTTTTTCATTACCGCCTTGCCGGCCTTTCCAACGCTCACGGAAGATAGGCAGATTATCCAACGCCCATTGGAAACTGCGGACCGCAGTCATAATCGCTTTGATATACTGCTTGTGAAACTCAGGGTCTGCTTCCGACAGCGGACTGATTGCGGATAGTGTCTGCTTGAGAGCCGTCCACAAACGCAACGAAATCTTGGATGTGGCAATAAAACGTGTCAGACCTGTAACTAATGCATCTGCCGATGACCTTTCCGGACTGTACTGCTCTACCACCAACTGGCATGTCTTGAAGAAGTTGGTGTAGTTGTTCGGGTTCATTTGCTCAATACGATTCTTGAATGCCGTCGAGTTAAGCAATGTGTTCAAGTCTGTAATCAGTTCGGCATACGCACTCCAATGCTCCATCTCCTTCATGTTGTCCACAACCAACTGCATAGCATCCGTATTCCGTATATCCAGACTCTTCTGGTTATACGTTCTGCTGATCGCGCTACCAGTTACGTTGGATGGCAGCAAGCTTTTGTTACCTTGCTGAATATCCACGTTCGGGTTCAGGTCATCAGCAGATATGCGCAACGGAACGTAGTTGGGTATCTCCGCCATCGGTGTTCCATACAAGAAAATATTGGTGGCGTTATAGCGCTTGCGGGTGGTCGGAAAATATTCATTCTGCAACCAATCTGCCAGTTGGACCAACTTCGCAGGCAGTTTGCTTTTCAGAAACTCCACATCTGCTTCGCTGATACCCATGTTACGCAGTTTGACCTCCCCGTCGCGCATCTTGTTTACCATATAGATATACATGATCTGTCCGTTGGTTAGGTAACTCGGCTTGTCTTTCTTCTTTTTAGGCAGACCGGCACTATTCACCTCTGACTCATTTTCAAACATCTTTTCCCAAGTGTACTCTATATCAGTCAGACGATTACTCTCTTTCTTCATCACTTTCTCCCATGTAGCACCCTCTCCAAACAGCTCACGCACCTTGTCATCCAACATCTCCTGTCGTTCTGCTACATGCAACAGGTAGTTGCTCCGCGCATCATGTGCTAACGGGGCAAAGTACTCATATAAAAAACCTTCACCACCTGCAGTATGCGTACCGAACTTGCGCAACTCGTGAGTAAAGGTACGTAACGGTGCCAGGTAATTATTTCACAAACCGCCTTTGTCGCTTCCATCCGCTCCCTTGGTACTGCGGATACCGCGCAAATCTTT
>JAFXSS010000071.1 GCA_017525455.1 Paludibacteraceae bacterium | reverse complement strand
GTCGTACATCGAATAGACCATGTTCACCTCATCGGGCGCAAACACACGCTCAATCAGGAAATCCTTGCGCAGACGCGCCGTATCATAACTCTTGGCGTCAACAGGGTTAGACGCGTAGCGTACTTCGTAGTTTGTCTTCATATTAGGGAATAAAATGATTTAAGCAATCCCGCGACTTTCCATCGGAGGAAGATCGCGGGATTGGCAGCTGTATTATGAGAAGAATATACCTCCGTTGATGTCGATGTTCGTTCCTGTGATATAATCCGAATCATCGCAAGCAAGGAAGCAGACGAGGTCAGCTACGTCGGCTGCATCGCCCTCGCGGCGGAGCGGATAGATACCTTTCATGCGCTCACGATTCTCGGGCGTATTGAAGCGGTCATGGAACGAGGTAGCAATCGTACCGGGAGCGACAGCGTTGACGCGGATACCGTCAGGACCAAGTTCCTTGGCCATCGAGCGTGTGAACACTGCCACAGCACCCTTGGCAGTAGCGTACATCGATGCACCCGGGCCGCCGCCATCCTTGGCAGCCAGCGACGAGAAGTTAACGATCGCACCACCGCGCGGCATATGAGGAACGACCTCGCGCGTGCAGAGCCAACAACTCTTCATATTAACATCCATCAGGAAGTTATACCAAGCTTCATCCTGCTCGGTAATCTTCTTGCGGCCTACTATACCGCCAACGACATTGACGAGCACGTGGATATCCTGCCCGTAAGCTTTCATAGCCTCCTCAACGATGCGCTTCACATCCTCAGCCTTGGTCATATCGCCCTGCACGATAATCGACTCTGCGCCCATCTCGGCAATCATCTTCTGCGTTGCCTCAGCGTCCTCCTTGTTGTCGAAGTAGTTAACCACAACTTTTGCTCCCTCGGAAGCCAACTTGAGCGATACGGCACGGCCTATATCGCGTGCGCCACCGGTAACGATAGCGACTTTGTTCTCTAACTTTTTCATAATTAGAATGAGTTTGTTATGTTAGTAATTGTTATGTTAGTAATTATTCATAATGCCGGTTATGCATCGTGACTAATGTTCCGTCCGAAGATGAACACGCAAGCCAGGCTGAGCGGCACGAGCGATGCGCCCATAATGAAGAACGGAGTCCAGTTGTCGCCGGCAGTGAGCATAGGCACGAACAGGATAGAGAGTATCGTGCCCAGTGTAGCAGCAGCGCCACCAAGTCCGGCAAGCGAGCCGACACTCTTGCCGGTGTACATATCGCTGGCGAGAGTTTGGATATTGTTCATTGTGAACTGATAGCCGAACAGGATGACAGACATCGCCAGTACAGCCACGAGCGGATCGTGAACAAAAGCGACATAGATGAGTGCCGGCAGCGTGATTACAGCACCGATGACGATAGCTGCCTTGCGGGCGAAGTTAACAGTCTTGCCCGCGCTAACCATCTTACCCGAAGCCCAGCCGCCGGCTATCGAACCGAGAGCAGCGCCTACATAAGGTATCCACATATACGCAGCCAGTGCCTTAAGATCCATGTTATACTTCTGCCCAAGATAGATAGGCAGCCAGGTAACGAACATCCACCAAATAGGATCAAGGAAGAACCGCGACAGGATAACCGCGTAACTCTTGCGGCGCGAGAGGAGCTGTCCCCAAGACAGACCCTTGTCGTTCGTAACGCGGCACTCAGGCTGGCCGGTAATGATATATTCCCTCTCCTCGTCGGTGATGTTCGGGTGTTCCTTCGGTCCCTTCTTACGCAGCCACAGCCAGGGTATGATCCACAGCGGAGCAAGAATACCGATAATGAGGAACGTCAGTTTCCATCCGACAGCCGCACAAAGCAGCGCAATGAGAATCGGTGCGAGGATAGCTCCGACCGATGCACCGGCATTGAACAGTCCTTGTGCCAATGCGCGCTCCTTCTGCGGGAACCATTCGGCATTACTCTTGACAGCACCAGGCCACGGTCCGGCTACGCCCAAGCCAAGACCTGCACGGAAGGCGCAGATAGACTTGACGCCTGTGGTGAGCGACATGAGCATATCACTTATGCCCCAGAATAGAGCCGATAGTGCAAAGCCCCGGCGCGTACCGATCTTGTCGTACAACTTGCCGGACAGCATCTGTGATATGCCGTACGCCACCATGAAGAACATGTTGATATAGGCAAACAGCTCCTTGCTGCGGGTATTGAACTCGGCATCGGTGAGTCCCTCGCGGTCAATCAAGCCGAGGTCCTCAACGATATGCGCCCACATAATACCGAGCGTATTTCGGTCAAGATAATTGATGATGGTCACGATTACAATGAGCGCCAGGATCCACCATCTCAGTCCTTTAATTTTCATAACAGATGTGTTGAACATTTAACTTATAAAGTCCGCGCGCATGGGCGAGAAGGTATCAATCAGTATGCCCTCCTCCAGGCACACGCAGCCGTGCCATTCATCCGGTGCGATATAATAGGCATCGCCCTCGGAGATAATATGCTTCTCGTCGCCAATCAGCATTTCAAACTTACCTTTGGCAACATAAGTAGCCTGCGAATGGTAATGCTCGTGCGGCGAACCTACTGCGCCTTTCTCAAAGCACACTTTTACGAGCATCAACTGGCCATCATAAGCCATTACTTGACGGCGGATACCGGGAGCGGGATTCTCCCACTTGACGTCTTTCTCAAAGACAAAACTTGCACTGCGGGTTTTCATTGTATAAATATTTGATTATGATTATTATTGCTTAATAAGGAAGTTTCCAGTCCATGTATACGTTGTACCGCCTAAGCGCAGTTCATGCGTGGCTTTCTCATCAAAACCGCTATTGACGGTAATGAATATTACGGGTCGGTCAGAGTCGCGCAAGGTGAGCTGCATGGCGGTATACGCATCATCGTTGTAGATGACCTCTACCTTCGCCGTTTGCGGCAATGCGCCGATAGTCAGTTCCAGATTAGGGTCAAACAGTCCGTGCGGTTCAACCACCGAGGCAAACACATGCTCCGCCTTGCCCGTCTGCCGGAAGATGACGGCGGGTTCGGAGCGGAGGTTGTTATTCGGGTCGTTCGCCCCGGAACGTACGAGAAAAGCACGGCCATTGTCTAGGGTGGTAGTGACGGAGTAGAACCGTTCGCCCTGCAATATGGTGAACCATGCGTTGGGTTCGGCGATAGCCGTCTCACACTCTTTCCACAGATGCTGGTAGCCGAATTGTCCGGGCATAGGATAAAGAGCCGTAGCAGCTTTCTGCGCCGGGAACGAACTATTGATCAGGTGACCGGTGTAGTGGAACGGCAGGTCGTAGGTATGCGGTTCAGGTGCACTGAGGCGCATCATATCCATAATCATCGGGAACTCCGCACCCTGCGGCTGAAGTACCGCCACCGTGCGCTGCATAGTAACATGCTTAGGAGCGTAAGCATTGGCATCCGTAGCACAAACGACGGTGCATGAATCGGTAATGAACGCGTAATTGATGGTGGAAGCATAACGCATGGAAGTCTTGTAGTCACCGGCAAAATGTGATTCACAATCCACTACGGCGGTGTTGTGCGCCACGGTCTGCATGGCATAGGTGTTGTTCTCATGCGTATATCGTCCGCCGCTCTTGGACTCGATGTTCAGGAATCTGGCAGCTCCATAATCGGTCAGTATCTCATTGCCGTTGTCGTAGAGGCTGTACGTAAGTTTGTCGTAATGCCCGTGCGACAAGCCGTGTGAGGTAGCCTTCATAACGAACATAAACCCGTCCGTCATCCTATCGGTCGGTGTTTTGCCCTGCGAGCGGATGATAGCCACTCCACCTTGCGTGCCGTCCGCACCGTCACGGTAAAGCTTGGAGCGGAACAGGAACGGCTGCTCCTTGTGCAGAGCTATGTCACGTGCCGTAACAAATCCGGCTTCCGACAACACAAACGATTCTTGCTGCTTGGCTATGGACAGCAGTTGCGGGTCACGGCTTGCCCAATACGCTATATCCACCGCAGCCACAATCTCCTGCGTGCTGTATGTCTTCTTCAGTGCATCGTTGGCACGGATAATCTCGCCGTTGTATGCCTGCTGAATCAGTGCGTTCACAGCCTTGAACAGTATACCGTCACGACGCTCGAAGATGTGCAGGTCGGGATCATTCTTCTCTATAGTCTGTGCAAACAGCATAAACGGCCAGATAGCATAGCGCAGGTAATACGCTCCTTCAGTGAAATATCCGTCGGGGGAGAACAGTTGCTCCAGTTGCAACAGGAAACCCGCCTTGCCGTCTTTCTGCGACCCGTAGAGTGCGCGGTCCACCAGTTCGCGGTTGCCGGTAGCATAACCGGTCATGCCCACAGCGGCATTTGCCCAGGTCGCATGATTATGCATCTTGTTGAAGGTATCATAGTTAGCTGGAGTGCCGTTCTCAATGAACGCGGCTACGCGGAAAAGCAGGTCGTTCTCTATGCGCTCACGGCTCGGCTCATCAATCCACGAGCGCACACAATCGTACGCCATGGCTGTATGCACGAGCCAAACCGACTCGTTGAGCGTCTGCCAGAACAATTGACCAGGAACGGGTGAACCTTTGTAAGGATGCTCGCCCAAGGTAGGATACAAATCAGCATACTTAAGCAGCATATCACGTATAAAAGCGGCATACTTCTCTTCTCCGGTTGCGCGATATAGAATGCCGGCATAGTACATGGAGTAGTAGTTCTTCTTATGCTGTTCATGCGTATAGCCGCCAGCGGCATCACGGGGCACAGGCACATCAATGGGCTCAGCCAACGCAGCATCGGCTGCCTGACGGGCATAAGCGAACGACTCATCGAAAGCAGGATACCGCCCTAACTCGATAACGTCAGATGAAGCAGGCCTGCCTGAACATGCGCAAAGAGACGTAATAAATACGAATAATATGGCCGGGAAAAGGTGTGTCTGATGTCTCATGATAGATTCTGCTAAAAATTGGTTGACCAATTATTTCGAGTACAAAGGTAGTAATATTTTTTGAATTATGCAAATTTATATCAAAAAAAGTGACAAAATTATGCCACTTTTTTCATTTTTTTCGAAAATTTACAATTATTCAGATTGTTTACGGAGTTGTTTTGCATAATTGAGTATGCCTTCCAGGTGCGCATTCATCAGCTCTGCCGCCACCTCGGGACGCTGCTCCGCAATAAACCGGTACAGCAACTTATGTTCCTCCAACGGTTTGGTATCAGCCACACTGCACATACTCTGTTTGCGGTAAGAGGACAGGATATCGGGAGTTATAAGCATAAGCATTGAGCGCAACGTAGTATTTCCGGATCCTGCCGCAATGGTTCGATGAAACTCAAAATCAGTGCTATACACCTGTTCCTGGTTGCCCTGTTCAAAAGCAGCGATATAGTTATCGAGAGCCCGCTTAATCTGCACTAACTGTTCTTCAGTACGCCTTTGCGCGCACATGCGCGCCGCGCTTACCTCTAATATAGCTCGCATCTCTACCATCGATGCAAAGTCAAAAGCGTCCAGCCTTAGGACATCAGCAAAAATTCCGTCCAGAGCATTGACATCCAGTCCGACAATGAACGTACCGCTTTGCGGACGTGTCTCAACTATACCGTATCCCTCAAGGGCCTTAAGCGCCTCACGCACATAATTGCGGCTAACCCCGTATTCTTCAGCGAGTTTGCGCTCGGCAGGCAACCGATCACCGGGTTTCATCTCTCCGTTGAGCAAGCGCTGGCGGATACTGCGGATGATTATGTCGTAGGGGTGCTGTTCTTCGGAACTAAATTCTACGTGTTTTTCCATGTACTTTTATGCATGTTTTCTGTGAAATCGATGCAAAGATACAACTTTTTTTCAGAAAAAGCAAATTTTTCGCAAAAATATTTGGATTTATCATTATTTTTTCGTAACTTTGCAGCGACTTTGAATTGGTCAACCAATTTTAGCAATAGTTAATTTAACCTAAGGTATCATGAAAAAAACAATATTTCCTTTCTTGTTTTTGCTAATAACGTTTTCTGCGTCGGCTGCTGTATTGATTGATGAAACATTCAACTACACTACGGGTGCAGCGCTTGGTGATGTAGAAGGATGGACAACAACGGGAACTCTTACCACCGGCGATGGGCGTATCATCCAGACAACTCCGCTTTCGTATAGAAACGCCGGAGGTGAATATATGCATTCCGGAGTCGGAAAATCGGTGAAGCATAATTACGCAGAGGGAGAAAACTATATATCATACAGGGCATTCGCGAAGATTGAATCAGGCGCTGTTTATTTGACATATATGTATAAACCTGACGGCAAACAAAGTCAGTCAAATGGTGAATTATTGGGGCTAACTACCGGCACGTCACCTTCAGCACGTCCATGGGTAGGAAAGATAGATGATGAAACGAAAGGTAATCCCTATCGTATTGGTATAACTCATCGTACCGGAACAGGAAGTGCAATCGTATGGGGAACTGGTGAGTATTCAGTAGATGATGTTATTTTATTAGTGCTGAAATATGACCTAACTAATCATTCGACGTCTCTTTTTATAAACCCTACAATAGGAACAACGGAAGAACCGGAGGCAAATATTACCGATAATAACGAATCCGGTCAGTCCGCACGCACAAAGATAGATGCTATCATGTTCCGCAACACAGGGAGCAGCAAAAGCAATTGCTATATAGGCGGCGTACGCGTCAGCACAACATGGGCTGAGGCGGTTCAGGCAAAAGGAGAACTACCGACGGATGTAACCTTAGAGCGCATCAAAACAAATTTCAGCGATGGCACATGGGGTGAAATCACCGATAGTAAGTCGCCTAAATCGAGCGGTGCGTTTGGGTCAAGTACGCTAAATGATTTTGAACTCGATGCTGCATACATGTTTGGAGGAAGCATACTGAGTGTAACAGGTGAGAAATACACCAACCGTATATCAGTAGACAAAAAATCACAAAACGGAATGATTACCCTGCCGGCAGTAAACCGTGCAACGCGTATAGACGTTTACGCCAGCAGCGGCTCAAACGACAAAGCAATAACCTTGCAGAAGTATAACTATTATTCAGGACTTTGGTCAGACGTCACAACGTACTCATTCGCTACCGGAAGCATTTGCTACCGGTTCACTACCGTTCTCAATAGCGATGAAATAACCCGTCTACGGCTTGTGAATGCCTCAAATGGAACCATATACATCTGGAAGATAGTAACGTATCCTGCTGCAACAACAGATTTGGAAATTCCCGAAGCACTGGAAGCTACTAACGTTAGCGCTCACGCCTTTTCAGCGCGATGGACGGCGGTGTCCAACGCCAGCGGATACAGAATAGTGGTGTATAAGGCGGACGGCAAGACACAGACCATTAAGGAGGCTGTTGCGGATGCTACATCGTTTAACATCACGAGCCTGACGCCAGGAACCAATTACACCTACAAGGTGTCAGCCATAGGCGATGATGAAAACTATGTAGATTCGTATTTGTCAGATGTAATAGAGGTGACCACAGCGGCAGAAATAACAGACTCGTACACCCGAACGGTTACTAATGGCAACTACGGAACTATCTGTCTGCCGAAGGCAAGCAATGATCTGAGCACAGCCGGCGCAGTATTCTTCGCTGTGGCAGGCAAAGTAATGAACGGCGACCAACTGCAAGAAATCGTGCTGGAAGATGTGACGGAACTTGTTGCCGGAACGCCCTATGTGTTTCTGGCCACGGCGAATGAAATCAACATCCCGCTGACCGGTGAGGCGGTAGAGGATCCTGTAAACACAGGCACAAATGGATTGAAAGGTTCATTTGCTGTGAAAAGCATAACAGGAACAGAAAACAAATACATTCTATCCCAAAACAAATTGTATTGCACCAACGGCCAAGTGTATTACGTTGGCGAGAACCGTGCGTATTTCGACATCAGCAGCATGAGCGAGGTTAGCGAAACACCTGCACCTGGCAGACGACGTGTATATTTGGCAACAGAAGAGAATCAGGTAACGACCGAGGTCATTGACCAGCAATCAGCCATCAATGTTCAGAAGAAGATTGTTGACGGTAAGATTGTTATTAACCGCAATGGAGAGATGTACGACCTGACAGGACAACGATTATAGAAAGCAGAATTCAGAAAACAATGAGTCATATGAAGAAGTACATATCACCCGTCACTCAGTTGACAGAAATCGAAGCCTGTCTGTTGATAGGAGTATCAGGAGGATCTACAGCACCTAACACAATAGGAGACTAAAGTATGAAACGACTTTTCAGTGCCATCATTATTCTGTGTGCGGCTATCAGCGCACAAGCTACCGTTGTACTGACGGAAGATTTCAATTATACAGCAGGCTCTGCTCTGGAGGGGCAGGGTTCGCCCAACAAGTGGACCGTATCCACCAATGCCAACAATGCACAGATAGCCAGTTTACCGCTGACCGTGTCGGCAACCGGATTAACCATGGAGTATTACGGTGCAGGTAACGCTGCCACAGGGTTAGGCGTGACAATGCCGCAAGTGACACTGTCGCCGGAAAGCAGCCGCCAACGCGTGACATACAAGATGTTCGACACCAATTCATCATACAAGACCGGCAGTCTGTATGCCGCCTTTCTGATCAACGTGAGCGAGGCAACATCGAGCACACGCGACTTTCTGGCGTTCGACGGCAATACGGGCACGACGCAACGCGGACGACTATTCATCAAAAAGAGCGGTAGCGGTTATGTATTAGGCGTGACGCGCGGAGGCACTACGCCTGTATGGTCGGACGTACTAAGTATAGGCGAAACCTATCTGGCTGTATTCAAGTACGAGATGGTATCCGGTGATCTGAATGATATTGTTTCACTATACGTCAATTTTCCTCTCGGTCACGACGAGTATGCTACAGGCGTGCAAGCCAAATGCGTCAAGAGCAATGATTTTGATAGCAGCACAGCTGATCCTTCGCAACTGAAAGCTATGTCGCTCAAGCAGCGCGAGGGCGGTTCGGCGCTGCAACTGTCGCATCTGCGCGTAGCCACCACGTGGGAGGAAGCGGTGAACTATACCGGCCCGAGCATCGAACCGGAAGATCCCAACAAACCCGTCTATTTGATAGAGGAGGGATTTGATACCAACGGCAACTGGACCGTTATTCGCGGCGGCGCATCCACCAACCGCAATCACGGCGACTATGGCACGACGAGCCGCAGCCTGACGTTCAATAAGACGGAGGAAAACGACCGTTGCAACCACTCGCAGATAATCTCACCAGCAGTGAACACAGCCGGCGTGCTGCGGTTCTATGTGATTGGTTCCGCCAACGAGACACGCGGCAACATCACTGTCAGCAAGATTATCGGTCAAGACACGACCGAGATAGCCTATATCGAAGGTCCGTTCAATAAGACATGGCGCGAGGTAACCGTGCTTGTACGCGACGAGAGCGCCAACATCAAGGTGATGCTCGAGGTTAACGACTGCGGTCTGGGAGCAGGTACGCTGTATATTGACGATATATCGCTGACCAACTATATCAGCGGTCAGTCACCTGTAGTGAGCGATGTAACACTGACTGTTCCCTACCCGTCAGCTGACCATCCTACAGCTGTGAATGCCAGCATCACCAGTCCCGACGAGCGCAGCATAGCTGAGGCAAAGATTCAATACGGCTACTACCCTAATTTGTTAGACGAAGAAGTTGCGATGCGCAAGACGGATGCTTCGCAGTTCCTATCCGATCCTATTCGCGCAGACCGCACCGGTACGGTTTATTTCCGCGTGATTGCGTTCGACAGTTACTACGTATCCGACACCACGGAGGTTGCTTCCTACCGCGTTTACCGCTCGTACTCCACCCGACTGACTCCTAATGTTACGTTGGCAGCCGGCGAGGAGTGGACATTTAGCGACGGTTTGGAAGGCTTACGTGCCGAGTACGAAGGTGCAGGCGATATGCAACTGAGCGTGATTGTTGGCGAAGGTGCACCAACCATCTTCAACGGAACAGGTGTGAGCACCACTGGCGACATGGGACTATCGGCTCAACCGGGCGAGATACTGCACTTGCGCAACACAGGTACAACGGCACTCACGCTCAAAGCGGTTGAGTTCGATGCTTTCCGCCCGGTAGTATTCAGCCGTCAGCCACAACACATGCAACTCTATCCTCGCAACAGCGAGAACAAAGCCATCGTAGAGATTGCCGGCATGACGCAACATAGCGGCATCAATCAGATCACACTGAAGATGTACCGCAACCAATCGGAACAAGCCAGCCGTCAGCTCAGCGTAAGCAAAGGCGTGCCGTTCACAGCTACCTTTGAGATACAAGCCGAACCGGCTGATTACCGCTTCACGTACGCAACAAACATGTCGGAAGAGATTGTTCTGGCAGACAGCGTGGTAGCAGGTGACGTATTTGTGATTGCCGGTCAGTCGAACGGCGCAGCGGCAGCCAGCGGCAACCCGGGAGTTACTAACCTGTACTGGCGAAACTTCGGCTGCGTACAAAAAACTGCGGCATACAACCCTGCCGACACCCTATGGGGCATGAGTAACAGTGCCGGCTGGGGCTACGGCAAGCCGTTCTACAACGGATGGTCGGGCTACGTGATGCAACGTAACCTGCTGCAGGAGCAGAACATGCCGACAGCCATATTGAATATTGCCATCGGTGGCAGTTCGCTCAACCAGAACATGCCCAACGAAGAGGATCATGAGGATCTGACCACTTTCTACGGCGAAGGCTTGTACCGCCTGCGTAAAGCCGGTTTGGCTGATGCAGTGAAAGCCATCATTTGGGTACAGGGAGAGAGCGATCAGAACGGCTTGTATGAGGACTATGCGCTACGTTTCGACAAACTGTACCATGCATGGAAACAGGACTATCCGAACGTAGAACGCATCTACCTGAGCCAGATCAACGTAGGTTGCGGCACGAGTCCGTATGCGTCGGAGATGCGCGAGATGCAACGTCTGTTCGGTGAGACCTACGACGATATCACCGTGATCACAAATATCGGTATCACCATTCGTTATGACAGTTGTCACTATGTTGATGACGGTTACGACCGATTGTACACACAGTTTACACGCCTGATTGAGCGCGACTTCTACGGCAAGACCTTTGACCGCCCACTCACCTCACCGGCTGTGCAGAGCGTGCATTGGACCGACGAGGATAAAAGTGCTATCGCTATTGAGTTTGACCAGGAGATGGTTTGGCCCGGCATTATGTGGGGACGCGACATGAAAGATTATTTCTACGACGAGAACGAGCAACCCATACCTATGGCGAGCGGCAAGGTGGATGAGACTGACAAACGCCGCGTGCTACTTACTCCGGAGCCGAGCGCTACACGCCCGACACATTTAACCTACGGGCCGGATAACTATGTATACAGTGCCACCCGCGGTATGGATACACTGTACGTTGACCCCTGGCTGAGGAACGCTGACGGCTATGCCGCACTCACGTTCAACCGCTACCCGATAGCAGACTACAACGTCACAGCATACGAAAACGTGAATAGCAACTTCTTGCGCATAGAAAACAACGAGTTAATCGTAGAGAGTGCCACGGAGGTAGACTCAATCATCGTCTATACCGTATTAGGCCGAATGGCTATTCGTACGGCAGGCAGCCGCTGCCCCATCGGTTCGCTTCCTGCAGGCATATACAGCATACGTGTGCTCCTGCGAGGTGGCGATGGGTTCAGCGCCAAAGTAGCGATAAAAAAATGATAATCTATAAAATTACAGTATCATGAAACATTTCTTTACAGTATTGGTATGCATGGCTCTCACAGCGATGAGTGCGCATGCCGAATTGTGGTTAGAAGAGAACTTCAACTACCCTGACGGCAATCTTGAGCAGGCTGACAACAGTCAGTTAGTATTGCACCAATGGATGCAATCCCTCAAGCAGGAAGACGCCAACGGCACATCACCGCAGGTTGCCAATCACAATCTGACCTACCCGGGATATATATCTTCCGGCAAGGGCAAAGTAGCTGTGTTGGACGCTGCAGTGGGTGATGATAAGTCCACACAGCGTATCAGTGTGTATTACCTGGATACGATTGGCAAACGCGACACGATCTCGATGTACGCAGCGTTCCTGTTCAAGCCGCTGTCCGCCAAGAACACCAGTGGTCGTGACTTCGCTATCTGGGAAGGCTCGGTAGGCAGTTCAATGTGCCGCGGACGAATATTCCTTGCCAAGAACGGTGATGCAGTGAAGATCGGCGTGAGCAAGAACAGCTCTACCATCAATGCCTGGTCGGGTGACATTGCTATAGGTTCCACCAACCTGATTGTGATGAAGTACGAGGTTATAGAGGGCGCAAGCAACGACGTGGTAAAAGTGTTCGTCAACCCGGGGCTCAAAACCAAAGAGGATGAAAACACCCCGTTGGTTACGACAGACAATGCTACAGATATGCTGGTGAAAGGTTTCGGCCTACGTCAGCGAGGCAACGGTGCAGAGATTGGCGGTCTGCGCATCGGCACGACGTGGGAGGATGTAGTCAAGACTGACGGCTCGGATATACCTGACAAACCGGAAACCGATCCGGATATCTACGCTGTAGAAGATTTCGATTACGAGGCAGAGAGCGCCATTGAGGGGCAAGGCGGTTGGGTAGTCAGCACAGCCACCAACGATCAGGGCGGACAAAGCCCGCTGGTTGGCGCAACATCGCTGACCTACGAGGGTTACGGTGCCGGCGACAAAGGCGGGGCATTGGTTCTGGACAGCGTATCGCAGCAGATAACAGCCGATCTGAAGCGTAACACCGTTATGCCGTTTGCAGCAGGCAAACTGGCTGAAGGCGATGTTGTATATACCGCTCTGATGGTAAATATGGCGCAGATGGGCGGTACAAGCGGCAAGGAACTGATCACCTACCTCAAGCAGGGCGCCAGCGACGGTGCAAACACGACCATGCGCGGACGTGTGACAGTAAAGATTGAAGAAGGACAAAAGTCCTTCGGTATCAAGAAGAACAGTCAGACCATCGAGAACTGGTCGGCAGCCACGCCGAAAGAAGAAACAGCACTGCTCGTAATCAAGTACATCAACAACAGTTCCTCCAGCGCCAATGCCGCTGACGAGTTCTACCTGTTCGTCAACCCCGACCCGAGCAAGACCGAAGATGAAAACGCAGCAGTGATGCTTGAAGCTGTGGGTAATGATGCCGACGGTGGTGCTGACCTGCGTTACCTGTGCTTCCGTCAGATGAAGGTTAATGCCACCATCGACGGCATCCGCGTAGCCAAGACATGGGCGAAGGCGCTTAACTACACCAAGCCCGATGATAATCCGGAGGAAGGTCTGCAAGATATTCTTTCCGAACTACCGACAGCGAGCAAGGTGCTTATGGATGGCACATTATATATCATCCGCGATGGGCAAATTTATACCATCAATGGCGTGAAAGTTCAATAATTAACCAAATAAAAAAATACGGATTATGAAAAAACATTTATTATTAGTTGCAGCCTTGGCAGCAGGAATCGCTGTTAACGCTCAGTACACCCAGGAATTACCGCTGGATTACGAAGATTTCTTCCGTGCAGACGCTATCGCTGAGGGCGGTGCGACATTGGAAAGAGGAGTGTACACCACAAACACGCAAGGCTCCGGTGTTATCATGGTTGACCAATGGAACAATGGCGGCAAATCGTCGGATAAAGCAGGAGAGAGTCCTGCGTTGCAGGCCAGTACCTTATCGTATGATGCCTACATCGATAATTTGCAAGGAAAGGAAATAATCCTTGCCAATCTTCCATTGGATGGAAGTACTACTGTTACCCGTGCATCTATCTACAGCTTGAAAGAGAACTACACCTATTCAGGCAAGGCCTATTATTTAGCTGCATTGGTCAAGATTACCGAGGCTACGGGCAAAGGAGATATCCTAACATTTGACGGCAATTATACAGCCAACGCCCAACGTGCCCGTTTATTTGTCAACAAACAAGGTTCCGGCTACAAGTTAGGCCTTGGCTGGAACGGAGATCCCACAACGTGGACCGATGAGTTAGCATTTGGATCGACGCATCTCGTAGTCATGAAAGTTATTCCTGCAGGCAACACGTCCACCGGCACAGAAGAGGCAGCCTTCTGGATTGATCCGGACTTAAGCAAGACGGAAGTTGAGAATGTCGCATTCGCTACTTTAACTGAACAAGCATTAGGCTTGAAATCCGTTCGCGGTATAACCATTCGTCAGCGCAGTAAGATTGCCGGTAGCATAGCCGGATTGCGATTCAGCGACAAATGGGCAGATGTGGTTAAGAAATCCGCAGCCGGTCTGCCTGCACTGGATGCACCGGTTCTGGGCGCGGTCAGTGCTATCGGTGCTGAAGAGTTCACCGCCAACTGGACGGCCGTAGCCAATGCAACCGGATATAAGGTACGTGTTTACAATGGTGATAATGAGATTGCTGAAAAGACAGTAGAAGGTCAAGCTATCGCAAACGTAGCAATCAGCAACATGCCTCCTGCTACATCTCTGACGTTTACCGTAACTGCATTGGGTGACGGTGTTAACAATGACAATTCAGAGGAGTCAGCCAAGTCTGCTGCATTCCAGACCTTAGCTGCTCCTGCCGCTTTGGTATTCCTGCCTTCTGCTGATGTATGGGCTGAATATGCCAGCGATAAAGATGCATACGTCTCTGGCTCATTCCCGACCATCCATGCTAACGGCTATGATTTTACAAATGCTTACATCGAAGCCTCCAAAGACGAGGAAGGCAAATCCTTTAGTGGTACCCTTGCTGCTACCGGTGAGCGTTTTACTGCACGTGTAAAAATTGACAAATCCAGCATCGGCGGTATGCTTACCTTGCCTGCCGTGGCTTCTGCAGCACGCGTAGATCTATATATTGTTTCGGGATCGGATAGCAAGAAGATCAAGATTCAGCAATTCAACTACACGACCAATGCATGGGCAGATCTCATCGAGTTGGATGTCAACAAAACTATGGAAATGTATTCCGTTACACCGAACGCCGGTGTTGTTAAACTTCGGATTGTCAATTCTGACAGCAGCACCAAGCAGGTATGGAAAGTTGTAACCTTCGCCTCTGCTCCCACCACGCTGGATGCTCCGGTGGTAGGTGAGGCAACCGAGCTGACAGCTGCAGGCTTTACGGCCAATTGGTCAGCAGTAGCCGGCGCAACGGGCTATCGCGTGCTGGTTACTTCTGCCGATACCACTATCCGGGTAAATACAGCTGCTGATGTTTTGAGCCTGAAGATTGAATTGCTGCAACCTGAAACCGAATATACGGTTAAGGTGGCAGCCATCGGCGATGACGCAGCCTACGTTGGCTCGGTACTCTCGGAGGCAAAGGTGATCACAACTCCGTCTGATCAAGGCACCGGTATTGATGGTATCAACGCCAAGGGCGAAGTGCGCAAGGTGGTAGTGAACGGCCAGATGCTCATAGAGCACAACGGAGAGTACTACTATCTAACAGGCACAAAAGTACGATAAAACCCCTATTATCTCGCACACTTTGCGCAGATATGTTTACACACTCAACGATACGCTCCATGCTCCTTGTTCTGCTGCTTATGGCAGCAGGGCAAGGCGCTGCGCGTATTGTCAATGTATCATCAGCTTCGGCCATCAACAAGACCTGGTCAGTTGGAGATACACTCGTATTGGCCAATGGCAACTACTCCAACATGAGCCTGACGCTCAAAGGCTCCGGAACAGCGACCAAACCTATCGTGCTACAGGCGGCTACCGCAGGTGCTGTCAATCTGAGCGGTTCATCACTCATAACGATTGAAGGCAAATATATTGAAGTGCATGGTCTACGCTTCAGTGGCACCTATACGGGCAAGAACCATATCATGCAATTCAGTTCATCTTCAGCCAATTGCCGCTACACGGATTGCTCCATAGATGCTTACAACACCACCGATGCCACCAAAGATTACAAGTGGGTATCCATCAAAGGGAAAGAAAACAGAGTTGACCATTGCCGTTTTACCGGCAAGACAAATATGGGTACACTGCTTGTTGTGTGGTTGGAAGCGAACATCATACCCAAACATCGGATTGACCACAACTATTTCGGCTACCGCATCGCTAATTTGGATGACAACGGCAAAGAGATTAATGGTCAGGAGATTATCCGAATCGGTGACAGTAGTACGAGTATGCAGGAGGCTGCCTGCCTAATCGAAAACAACGAATTTGAGAATTGTGACGGAGAGATTGAGACCATCTCCAACAAATCCTGCGGCAACATCTACCGCAACAACACCTTCCGCACTTGTGCAGGTTCGCTCACGCTCAGGCATGGCAACAACTGCACCGTAGAGGGAAACATTTTCTTAGGTAACGGCAAAGCCGCTACCGGCGGTGTGCGCATCATAGGCGAGGGACACACCGTAACAAACAACTATTTCCAAGACCTTAACAGCAACAACTACCGCGCGGGGATTTGTATCGTACGCGGTAAGGAGAACTCGGATCTGAACGAGTATTTCCAAGTCAAGAATGCAGTGGTGACCGGCAACACGTTCGTCAACTGCAAGGAAGCATTCAGTATCAATTATCACTCGTCGGACGAGTGCACGATGCCTCCCCTCAATTCACGCATAGAAAACAATATCGTCTATAACGACGCTTCAAATACAGGCAACCGCATCGTTACGCTCGCTCAAACTGGCGGAAGCGTCACATGGAATGCCAACATCTACAACGCCGGCAAGTGGAAGAACTATAGTCCGTCCTCCACAGAGTGGACCCGCAATACAAACATGGACAAACCCGAACCGGCAACCACCGATACCGCTACTGATGCCGTAGAGATTGCTTCAGCGGTGCGAGCACGCAAACGTATTATCAACGGACAACTTCTGATTGAGATTGACGGCAAATATTATACCCTTAAGGGGCATTTATTGTATTGATAAATAGATAACTTACAGATATTATTATGAGAACACGCGTACTTTTACTATCTGCCTTACTAATGCTGAGTCTGGCCGGATGGGCGGATATATCCGTTGTAGGTCGGGTAGTGGACGCCTCCGGCGAACCGCTGATAGGCGTCAATATCCTTTTGCAAGGGACCACCACCGGTACGCTCACCAATATCGATGGTGAGTTTGCCATAGATGTACCCTCATCCTCGTCGGTTCTGGTTATTTCCTACATCGGCTATCAGACCAAAGAACTCAGTGCCGGCAACGGCAATCTCGGAGTTATCGCATTGGACGAGGTGGTGCAGGATATTGATGAGATTGTAGTAGTCGGCTACGGTGTACAGAAGAAATCTCACCTCACCGGTGCTGTCAGCAAGTATTCCGACGACAATCTGGGCAATCAAGCCGTATCCCGTTTGGATCAGGCATTGCAAGGCAAGATAGCCGGTGTAAGCATCAACAATGTATCCAGTGAGGCCGGTGCCGCCCCTCAAGTTCGCGTTCGCGGTATGGGTTCTATCAGTGCCAGCAACGAACCGCTGGTAGTTGTTGACGGCTATCCTATGTCCGACGGACTGAGTTTCATTGACATGAACGATGTCGAATCTATCGAGGTGCTCAAGGATGCTGCTTCAGCAGCCATCTACGGTAGCCGCGGTGCCAACGGCGTTATTCTTATCACCACCAAGAGCGGAGATATACAGAAAGCCAAATATTCGGTCAAGGTCTATACGGGTTTCAAGCAGGCGTACAAGTTACACGACTTGATGGACTCACACGACTATGTTCGCATGCTGTACAACGAAGAGGCATTAGGTGGCGCCAGCCCCACATCGTCGGAGAAAGCATGGTTTTCCATCGACAATCATACAGACTGGCAACGCGAGGCGCTGCGTAATGTAGCCAACATAACCAATGCTCAGTTCTCTGTATCCGGTGGCAAGAAGGAAGCCAAATACTACATATCCGGCAGTTATACCGGTGACGACGGTATCATGATTCATTCGCGTTACGACAAGGTCAACGTCCGTGCCAAGGTCAATGCTATGCTTTCGAAGAACGTGGAGATTGGCATCAATATTTCGCCGTCTTACACCCGTCGCGAATCGCCGGGAACGAACTTCATCGATTTCTACCGCACCTATTCCTGGCTGCCCGTGCGCCACACCGAGGCTACGGCAGCGCTGACAGGTCAGCCTGTAGGCAGTTATGCCCACGGCAGGCACTTCAACAATTTGGAATATACGGATATTGACGGCAATGTATTTACCGCATCGCCATGGGGAACAAACAACAATAACCCGCGCTGCGTGATTGACAATGAGACTCGCTTCACCGAGGATTATCGTCTGAACACCTCGGCGTATATCAACATCAATATCTGCAAGGGGCTGGTGTTCCGTTCGCAAGACGGTTTCTACGTTCAGTACCGCGACAACAATATCTACCACAACGCCAACGCCAAGAGCGACGGTGATGCCAACTATGGTCTATATACCAACCGTCTGCACACCGACCTGCTCAGCGAGAACACACTTACCTACAACGCCACGTGGGGCAAGCATGAGTTTGGTGCCATGGCAGGATTCACTGCCAATAAGACCTGGTCACGTACGGCTGGTATCAAAGGTACGGCGTTCCCAACGGATTATATCAACACCATCAATGCCGCCACCGACATCGTGATTGAGGAGAACGACGGCACACGGCGCACATACACGATGCGCGAAGCGGAGATGTTACTATCCGTTCTGGCACGTGTCAACTACAGTTATGGCGGACGATACCTTGCATCAGTCAGTTTCCGTGCTGACGGCAGTTCGAAGTTCGGACCTGAGAACCAATGGGGATACTTCCCGTCCGTATCACTGGGCTGGCGTATGTCAGAAGAGCCGTGGATGAAAGATGTGGCTTGCATCAACCAGCTCAAGTTCCGCGGCAGCTGGGGTGTGACGGGTAACAACGACATAGCTAACTATGCTGCCTACGACAAGCTATCTGCTGCCAATTATACCTTTGGCGTAAGCAACACACTTACTCCGGGCCTGGCTAACACGAGTAACGTACTCGGCAACCGGCGTATTTCCTGGGAACAGACCAACGAGTTCGATGCAGGATTCGACCTCAGTATGTTTAAGACGCGCTTGAACCTGTCGGTGGATTACTACTACTCTATCACGCGCAGTCTGCTCTTCCAGCAGCCGGCACTCGCCATCACGGGTTACACCAATTACTGGAACAACATCGGCAAGGTCCGCAATCAGGGTGTGGAGATTGAACTCAACACGTATAACATCAAGACCAAGAAGTTTGAGTGGCAGACGCAGATCAACATGTCCACCAACTCCAACCGCCTGCTTCAGTTAGGCGACGGCTCGGAGCGACTGCTCAGTTACGGTGAACGCAACGAGGTGTATGTAGCACAAGTAGGCGGACCGTCTATCCAATATTACGGCTACCGCACCGATGGTGTATGGACCTCGCAGGAGGAGATTGACGCTTTCCTCGCCGGTCGTCCTGCCACGGATGTATTCCTGGTCGGCAAGACTGTCGTTCCCGGCACGCTGAAGGTGGTGGACAAGGATAACAACGGCATTATTGATGCTTACGACCGCGATGTGCTGGGCAGCCCGTTCCCGACACTGAGTTGGGGTATGACCAACACGTTCACGTTCTATGGTTTCGATGTATCGTTCATGCTGCAAGGTGTGGCCGGTGTTACAGTACTCAACGGTGATGCCTACTACCAAGAGACCAAAAAGATCAACAAGGCTTATACCACTAACCGCTTTATCTCAGCTGATCATCCGGGTGACGGACGCACGCCTACGTTTGCCAACGGCAACGGTATGCAGTGGGAGTTGACCGATTATCTGTTGCAGAATGCTTCGTACGGTGCACTCAAGGATGTGACTGTCGGTTATCGCTTCAACAAGAAACAACTCCGACCTATCCATCTGAATACCCTCCGCCTGTACTTCTCCGGTCAGAACCTGCTGTACGTATGGGGCAAGAGTTACAAGGGTATCAACCCCGAGGCACGCTATACATCCAATCAGTACAGTTCACCGCTGGTGGACGGTTACCAGCGTGGCGGATTCCCTATCCAGCGCACGTTCACCGTTGGATTGGAGATAGGATTCTAAGTAGTTAATAGTTAACAATTAATAGTGAAGAGTTATGAAGAATACAACAAGATATATTCTCAGCAGTGCACTAATCCTAGTCAGTCTCGCGGGTTGTGACTTGAAGATGCAACCTATCTCCGAGATCGGTGACGGCAGTTTCTACAAGAGTACATCGGAGTTAAACGCCGCCGTGGTGGCTTGCTACAACGGATTGCAGAAACCTATGGAGTACGAATGGATGCTCACTGAGTTACGCTCCGACAACTCTCGTCTGCACACCTCCGCCACTACCTCGTCCGACCGAACCATGCAACTCGACTTCGACCAGTCGCGCACTTCGGCCACCAGCGAGCACGTATATAACTACTGGCGGGCTGTGTATCACAACATAGCGCGCTGCAATGTTGTGCTTATGCACCTGGACGCCGCTACCGATGCTGACCTGCGCACACAGTATGAGGCGGAGGCACGGTTCATCCGCGCTTACCACTACTTCAATCTCGTTCGGCTGTTCGGACCGGTGTTCATCGTCGATCGGCGGTTGGATGCCGTATCGGCTCTCAACTACGAGCGCAGTGCGGTAGAGACAGTATATGAGTTCATCACCGACGATCTGGATTTTGCCATAGCCAACCTGCCAGCCACTTACCCTGCCAATCAGGGCGGACGCGTCACGCAATGGGCGGCTAAGGGCTTGCTTGCCAAAGTGCGGATGACGCAAGGGTTGTACGATCAGGACACACGCGATCTGCTGTCGGATATCATCACCAACGGCGGGTTCAGTCTGCAGCCTACGTATGCCGCCGTGTTCGATATCAACAACGAGTTGAACTCCGAGATTATCTTCACCATCCGTTATACCTCGGGCGGCCTGGGTCTTGGATCGCCGTTCGGCAACTGGTTTGCTCCGCTGCAGAGCGGCGCCAGTGTTATCAACGGTGACGGTAGCGGATACAACTACCCCACGGATGATCTTGTATCGATGTACTCGTCGGCTGATACGCGTCGCGATGCTACGCTGGCTCTAGACTATACCAATGACCGCGGACAGGTGGTTGACCGCCGGTATGTAACCAAGTATCTCTCGCCCGTTTCGCTCAAGGGCGATGGCGACAAGGACTGGCCAATCCTCCGCTACGCCGACATTCTGCTCCTGTACGCTGAAGTACTGAACGAGATGGAAGGCCCCGGCTCGGCACTCACCTATATCAATGCTACGCGTGAGCGCGCCGGACTGACTGAACTGACTGCTGCGCAAGTGGCTAACAAACATCAGATGCGCATGGCTATCGAGCGCGAACGACGACTCGAACTCGCTTATGAGAACCAACGTTGGTTCGACCTTATCCGTACCAACCGCGTCATCGAAGTGATGACCGAGCACTGGGCTACGGAGAACTACTACTCGTCCATCACGGCAGAGACAGGACCGATTGTTCTCAACGAGAGTCTGATCCTGCTGCCTATACCGCAGAAGGAGATTGATATACAACAAGGTATCACCCAAAATATCGGATATTGATATGAAGAAACATCTGTTCATATTTGGCTTGGCCGTCCTGCTGATGGCTTGCCAGGAGGAAACATATATCCAGAACTACGAGATTAAAGCGCCTGTGCTGAAGGAGTTCAGTCCCAAGCAGGGCGAAGTAGGTACGCAGATCACTATCACGGGTGAGAACCTGCAGCGCGTGGACAGTGTGTTCATCGGCGATACGCCTGCACGTATCCGCTATCGCATCAGCGGCGAGAAACTTGTGGCAGAGGTTGTCAGCGGCAACCTGACAGGCAAGTTGCGTATCCGCAACATCACCGGCAGCGCTGAGTCTGCCGAGACATTCACGGTGCAATATGCCGTGCCGGTCATCAATGATTGCCCTGCCGAAGGTACAGTGAATGCCCAAGTAGTTATCGAAGGCGACAATCTGCATTTCGTTAACAGCGTCATGATCAACGATCTGGAGGCAATCATCGTTGCCCAGCGTAAGGAGGAACTGGTATTCAAGGTTCCGTTCGTAGAGTCGGAAGTGTCCGCCAACTTGCGGTTCACATATTTCGACGGCACAGAGTACAAGCAGACCGATGCCCGGGCGTTCACTATCCTGCTAGAGGCACCGGCTGTCACGTTCTGTCCGGCTTCGCTCACCAAATATTCGCCAGTTACCCTGCAAGGCGAGCATCTGCGTCTCGTTGATGCCATGTATGTCGGCAGCGAGCCTGTACAGATTAAGTTGCAGTCCGACGAAGAGTTAACCTTCGATATGCCCACCAACTACTTCGGCGGCAATATGACCGGCGATCTGAAGGCTGTGTATTATGGCGTCAAGGAGGTGATCTTTGCCAAGGATTTCCAGGTCTATGCCGACCCCGACGAGCCCAGGTACTACCGTTATACGGATGTACTGCTCAGTGCACGCGGCAACTACGGTGGTATGGAGATGCCGTTCTTCGATGCCGAGAGCGGAACGGTTATTTCCAGTTGCGAGGCGGCGGCAAACATTCCGATCATCGATTTTCTGCTGTACGACCAGGCAGGTTATGTGCAACTTTACGGACCGCATAACGCAGCCAACACCGTCAAGAACTTCAAGTGCGACGGCAAGACCATCGACCCGCAGGACGGCTCATGGAACGCTTTCTACAACCCCGACGAAGGAATCATCACCTGTTTCCGCGTGCTCAAGCCCGAGAACGAGGCAGAGAAGGCTATCATCGATGCCTACGAGGCAGGCACAATCATTGAGTTGAACGAAGAATTCTTTGCCGGAGTGAGCGAGCCTGCCAGCAAGGCGCCGCGTGTGTACCGCTCGGCTAACGACGACGGCTATAGCAATTCGCACTTCTCGCTCGACCAGTATCCCTACGGCTGGGTACGTAACTTCACTACCGGCAAGAACGGTATCATCAAGGTTACCGCTATGCCTAAGGAGGCTGTCAACGGACGTATACCTGAACTGCAGTTTGATATAATTTGGAGCAAATAAGTTATGAATCGTATCCTTCTTATAGCCGCAGCAGCGTTTATTCTGCTTATGGCACCCATCTCTGCCAATGCCAAGATCTACCGTTGCACCAAGGCAGCGGATGTGACCGGCAAGTTGCCTTCTGCCCTACCCGGTGACACGTTTGTCATGGCTAATGGCGATTACAAGTTGGCGTGGCTCAAACTCTCCTGTGTCGGCACGCCCGAGCAACCTATCGTTGTCGTGGCGGAGAACCAACGCGGGGCACGTGTTGTAGGCAGCGGGTGTATCACCCTGCTCAATGCCGCCTACATGGTGTTCGACGGACTGGATTTCGATATGGCAGCTACCTCGTCGATCATGAAGTATCAGGGCGCGCACCATATACGCGTCACCAACTGCCGTTTTACCATGGCTATGGAGAAGGACGGACAAACATCCAAGTGGATTCTGGTGGGCGACATCTGGGAGAACGAGTCCTGCAGCAGCGGACATAACCGCTTCGACCACAACATCTTCGAGGACAAGCAGGACGGCGGTTCGCTCTTCGTGATTGACGGTTCGCACGGCGGTGTGCCGCAAATCAGCGTACACGACACCATCGACCACAATATCTTCCGCCGTGTCGGACCACGCGCGTCCAACGAGAAGGAGACTATCCGTATCGGTGTGAGCGATCTCACCACCCAATCGGCGTGGACAGTGGTCGAGTACAACGAGTTTGAGGACTGCGACGGCGACCCCGAAGTTGTGTCCGTCAAGAGTTGCGACAATATCATTCGCTACAACACCTTCCACCGTTGCCTGGGTACGCTCTGTCTGCGGCAGGGTTTCCGCAACCGTGCCGAGGGCAACCGTTTCTACGGCGAGGGCAAGACTGCCGAGTTCGAGGAGCGAACCATCGGTTGCGGCGGCGTACGCGTGTACGGCAAGGATCATGTTATAGCAGACAATTACATGCAGGGCTTGACAGGCGACACCTGGGATGCCGGAATTACTATCACCAACGGCGACGCCACCAACTCCTCCACCAACTATTCGGCACACTTTTTGCCGGAGAACGTACAGATAACCGGCAACACACTTATCGACTGCAAATCGGGTATTGAGATCGGTTACACCAACGGCGGCAAGTACAGCAAGAAACCTGTCAATTGTCTCATATCCGGCAATACGCTCGTTCGCTCGCCCATCACTATCCACACAACTATGACCGACAGTCAGGTGAAGATGGTGGACAATATCATCACCGATACCGATCCTGAGACACAAGTCAGCGACAGTCCGTTGTCTGCGCAGCCGGATGTCACACGCGTACTGCGCGATGGACGGGTGATGTTGCGCGTTGTCAGAGGCGAACAAATACACTATATATCCATCAGCGGACAAACGATGTTTGTTGAATAATACTTCCACTCTATGAAGCGAATCTTAACCATAGCAGCCCTGATTACGGGCATAGCCGTCAGCAGCAGTGCTACAACGTACTACGTACAGGATGCTGACAGTTTCAACGCACAGGCTAAGCGTGTGCAAGCAGGTGACTCCATCGTGCTTGCACCGGGTATATGGACCGATGCCCAACTCGTGCTCAAGCGGGCACAAGGCACCGAGGCACAACCCGTAACCGTTACCGTAGCCCAGAAAGGGCAAACCGTTCTGCAAGGAGCATCGTCCATACGGTTCTCGGGCGAGTATGTACATGTATCCGGACTGGTGTTCCGCAACGGTGGCGAAGGTGTGCGCCATGTCATCGAGTTCCGCACAAGCAGCACCGATTATGCCAACCACTCCGTTCTCAGCGAGTGCGTCATTCAGGACTATAACCCGCAGGACAAATCCGAGCAGAGCGACTGGGTCAGCCTGTGGGGTAAGAACAATACCGTGCAATACTGCTACTTCGGCGGCAAGACTAATCAGGGTACAACCTTCATTGTCTGGCCTAACGACTCGCTCTCGCAGGAGAACCATCATCGCATCTACCGCAACTACTTCGGCTACCGCAAGCCGCTGGGCGCCAACGGTGGCGAGACGATGCGTATCGGTACGAGTCAGGTATCCAAGTCCAACTCGCAGACCATCGTTGAGGGCAACTACTTCAAACACTGCGACGGCGAGGTGGAGATTGTGTCCGTCAAGAGTTGCGAGAACCGTGTTATCAACAACACGTTCTACGAGTGCGAAGGATCGGTTGTGCTGCGTCACGGCGATCGCAACGAGGTGTGCGGCAACCTGTTCCTCGGCAACGACAAGAAACACACCGGCGGTGTACGTATAGTCAATGAGGGGCAATATGTTCATCACAATATCTTCTACAAACTGGCAGGCAAGGAGTTCCGCGCAGCACTCAGTATCATGAACGGCATCTTCGACACACCGCTCAACGGCTACCATCAGGTCAAAGATGCACGTATCGAGAACAACACCTTCATCAGTTGCACCCATCCGTTCGAGTTGTGTGTGGGCAAAGGTTTCCGCGAGCGCGATGCCAAGCCCGAACGCACCGTTATACGTAAGAACATGGTGTACTGCCCTACTGCACAGGATATCGTTCAGGCGTACGACGAGGGCTATGACATAACCTTTGCCGACAATATACTGTTCTCCGCTGCCGGATTCGATCCTGCATCTGTCTCCACCGATGTGCAGACGGGTTTCTGGCGCGACCTATTCATGCCTGCTACGGCTGACAAGTCTATCGGTGCGATGGCAGGCAGTGTGTTTGCCGATCCGGCATATATCCCCGCCTCCAAGGACAACTGCGGACCGTCGTGGTACACACCCACCGAGGCACAGACTGTGCAAGTACAGCGCGAACCCAAGATCTGGCAACCCGAGCCCGGCGAGGAAGCGCTCGCCAAGGCTATACGCAAGGCGCAGGCTGGCGATATCATCGAACTGGCAAAAGGCGATTATCTAATCACCAAGAAGGCGAAGATCACCTGCGACCTCACTATCCGGGCCGCCGAAGGTGCACAACCCGTGATACAGATTGCAGGCGACCAGAGTACCATCATCGGCTTTGAGATCGGCGGCAACGCCCGTCTCACGCTCGAAGGACTGACTATCCGCGGTGACAAAGATGGCGAACCGCTTGCCAAGTACTGCTTCACAGCAGCCAAAGAGACGGCTTCGAACTACTGCCTCACTGTCAACCGCTGCGACATATCCGGTTTTCTGGTTACGGACGGCGGAGCGGTGTTCAAGGCGTACAAGAACACCTTTGCCGACTCCATCATCATCCGCAACTCCCGCATTCACGACTGCTATCGCGGCTTTGCGCTGGCTGAGGAGAAGGAGGAGAAAGGGCTATACAACGCGGAGGTGGTGGTGTTCTACAACACCGTCTTCCGCACTATTGCCCAATGGGCTATCGATTACAACCGTCTGGGCAACGACGAATCCACCACGGGCGGCTCGCTCATAGTGGACCACTGCCTGTTCGACGAGGTGAACGACCGTGACGACCAGACTATCCTGCGCCAGAAAGGCATCAAGCAGGTCAGCATCACCAACTCGCTGTTCATCAACTCGTCCGCCAAGTGGGCGGCACGTATGGTGGGCGTAGGTCAGCAGGCTGCCAACTGCGGCATCTACCTGTGCGGACCGATTGGCTCGCAGGCAGGCGGCAAGGCTACGGATATGGTTACCAAGAAACCTGTCTTCCTCAAGAAGTCCGACCTGGCAGCACCCAAATCGCCGATGGCGGGTGCCGCTACCGATGGCAAGGATATAGGTATCATTCCATAACAGGCTACTATGCGTAGAGGTTTAGGTATCATCTGTCTGCTATGCTGCAGCCTGACGCTGATGGCGTGGCAGAGTGCACTGCTTACCGTGCAGGACAATACGCTCGTCTATCACCCGGATGCCGACGGCTTTGTGCTGCCGGATTTCAGTCATGCAGGCTATATGGGTGGCGACGGGCAGATCCCGGATGTACCTACCGTCAGCACCATCACTCCCGTATCGGGTGACAACACCGCACATATCCAAGCGGCTATCGACGCTGTGGGCAAGATGCCGCTGGTGAACGGCGTGCGCGGCGCGTTGCTGCTCAGTGCCGGCACATATGAGATACAAGGCACTGTCAACGTGCCGTACGACGGCGTTGTGCTGCGCGGCGAGTCTGGCACCGTACTGCGCGCCACAGGCGACACGCCGCATCAGCGCGATGTACTGGTAGTGGGAGCCAAAAGCCGTATATGGGGCAGTTCGGAGCGAAGCAACACCAGGCAACATATAACCGACAATATCGTCCATCCGGGCGCAATGACCGTTACCGTGGCTAACGCCTCGGGGTACTCAGTCGGGCAACAGATCATCATCTTCCATCCCTGCTCGGCTTCATGGCTTGCTGCTGTCAATTACGGCGGTGTGCCCTACCCCGACCCAACGGCTACATCCAATCCTGACGAACGATGGACCGAAGGGCAGTATCCCGTATCTTACCACCGCTACATCACCGCTATCAGCGGCAACACAATCACGCTGGATGCACCCGTGTTCTACACGCTCAACAAGAGTTTGGCCAAGTCGTACATCTATGTACCGAACATGAGCGGCACCGTTTACGGTTCGGGTATTGAGAACCTCACTATCGAGATCATCAGTGCCGGCGGCGAGGATGAGAACCATGCCTGGAACGCCGTACGCTTCCGCAGCATCGAGAACGCCTGGGCTACCGATTGTACGTTCAGCGGTTTCGGACAGTCGGGTATCGTTACCGAGGCATGCCGACGCAGTTCGTTCCTGCGTTGCAAGGCCGTTGATCCGGTGGGTATAACCACAGGCGAGCGGAAGTATAACTTCAATACCTACCTATACTCCCAACTCAATCTCTTTGCCGACTGCTATGCACGTGCCGGCAGACACAACTACATCTCCAACGGCACGTCGGGCACGTCGGGCAACGTGTTCCTGAACTGCATCTCCGATGGTGCACTCAATGTCAACGAGGGTCACCGCGGCTGGACGCAGGGTATGCTCTACGACAATCATCGCGATATCAACATGACGCGCCCGTTCACGCTCGGGCTCTACAACCGTGTTGCCATGGGTACGGGTCACGGCTGGGCTGCCGTGCAGTCTGTGCTGTGGAACTGCGATGTCGATGTCTCCTACGGCACCATCGGACTGCAACAACCGCCTACGGCGCAGAACTATGCCATCGGCTGCATGGCTAAAAAGATCACAGGCAACCCCGTCAGCGCATCTGACTTCACGCTCGGTTATGTCGAAGGTAGAAACAAATCCGGTCTTGAACCCCGTTCGCTCTACCTCGCGCAACTCGCAGCACGCCACGGCACTACGCCTACCGAACTTGTTTCGGCTCCCGCTGCCGAACTGCTGTGCGTGGCAGGAAACACCATCACTGCGCTGACCGATATCCGGCAGCTCACGATCTATTCCCCCGACGGCAAACTGCTCTATTCCGCTGCCGACGTGCAGGCTAACCGCGTGCTGACGGTTGATGCAGGTATTCGTGGCATAGTTTTTGCCCATATTGTTTGTGACAACCAATCCACAGTACAGAAGATTGTATTATGAAGAAACTTATTCTTACCGCTCTGCTTACTGCCGTCATATTGCCGCTGATGGCCACATCGTATGTGTGGGATCGCCAAAAGATGGAGTCGTACCGCAATCAGCCCAACGAACATGTTGCTGCCGCTATCAAAGGTATCATACGTGATGCCGACAAGAAGCTGGCTGACCCCGTACCCGATATAACCGACAAGACGCACGTGGCGCCCAGCGGTGACAAACATGACTACTTCAGCATGGCGCGGTACTGGTGGCCTAACCCCAAGACCGACGACCACCTGCCGTATATCCGCCAGGACGGCAAGGTCAATCCCGAGACCGAAGATATGGATCGCCGCACGCTGGATGCGATGGAGAAGATGCTTACCGTCTATGCGCTGGCGTACTATTACTCCGGCAACGAGTCCTATGCACAGAAGGGCTGGGATGTTCTGCGCACATGGTTCATCAATCGCAAGACCCGCATGAACCCCACAATGCAGTACAGTCAGGTTCGCATGGGGCACAACAACAATCAGGGCAGCAACTCCGGACTGCTGGACGGCTATTCCTTCCTCATCGTTCCCGATGCCGTGGATATACTCTCAGCGTCCAAAAGCGCCAAGCCGAAAGATATAGCCGCTATACGGCAGTGGTTCACGGATTACCTCGAGTGGATGCTTACCTCACCGCAAGGCGTCAAGGAGAACGTGGCGGACAACAACCACGGCACGGCCTATCATATACAGGTTGCCGTGTATGCCTTGTTTGTGGGCAACGACTCTGTAGCGCAGCGGTATCTCAACAGTTTTGTTGAGAAGCGTGTCGTTCCGCAGGTTGAACTCGACGGACGTCAGCCCAAGGAACTCGCTCGTACGCGCGGCTACGGCTACAGTTGCTACAACCTCAAGCACTACCTCGATATGATGGACATCTGCCGCCTGCAGGGTATTGACCTGCTCGCACATCCCGATATGCAGAACCGTATAGCCAAGGCTATCGATTTTCTTACACCCTATCTGGGCAAGCCTGTATCAGCCTGGCCGTTCCAGCAGATAGCACAGTGGGAGAAAGAGCAACAGAACATGTGCTGGGTGCTCTACCGTGCCAACGCCTATTTCCCCGACAAGGGATATATGCAACTCTTCGACACCTACAACACCGCCAAACCTTCCACTCGCTACTATCTGGTCTATTAACGGTGTAGAGTTCTTACTGCCGGATGCAACGGATCTGTGATTTCATAGCCAAATGGATGGGCGTACTGGTGCTGATTGTAGCAGCAGTGAGCCTTTGGGTGCCGACGTCGCTGACATGGATAGGCACGTGGGTGATCAACCCTATGCTGGGCATTATCATGTTCGGCATGGGTCTGACGCTTACCGCGCAGGATTTCCGGATTATACTCCGCCGTCCGAAAGATATTCTCATCGGTTGTCTCACGCAGTTCACCGTCATGCCGCTGCTGGCATGGGGTCTGACGCGGGCATTCTCCTTGCCAGAGGAACTGGCGATAGGCGTCATTCTGGTCGGCTGCTGCCCGGGCGGAACGGCATCGAATGTCATCACGTATCTGGCTAAAGGTGATCTGGCGCTCTCGGTGGGTATGACTGCCGCATCCACACTGATTGCACCGCTGTTGACACCCGTTCTTGTCTGGCTGTTAGCCGGCACCATGGTGGATGTGGATACTACGGGCATGCTGCTGAGCATCGTATGTGTGGTTATCCTGCCTGTTGCCGGCGGACTGCTCTGCCAACGGTTCATACCGAGGCTCACACACCGCATCACGCCTTATCTGCCGGCGTTCTCGTCGTTGGCTATAGCACTCACCGTAGGTGTCGTTGTGTCACACAATGCAGACAGGCTGTTGACAGCCGGACTGATCGTAGTGCTCGTAGTGATGATTCATAACCTGCTAGGACTCGGCATAGGCTATCTGGTTGGTCGCTTGTTGCGCCTGCCGCAACCCAAGTGCGTGGCGTTGAGCATCGAGGTCGGCATGCAGAACTCCGGTCTGGCTACATCGCTGGCTGTGCTGCATTTCGCAACGTTCCCGTTGGCCACCATCCCCGGTGCGGTGTTCAGCGTATGGCATAACATCAGCGGTGCTATCGCCGCACGCATCTACTCGAGCCACGGACTGAGCGCTGCGGGGGACTGTTGAGTCCAAACGTGATACGTAGCCGACTTGCGGTTGCCGTATCGGCCCTGTTCGAAATATGTCCAAATAGTATTGCAGAACTCTGCGTATGATTGATTAAAGTCCATTTGAATTAAAATTTTTAATTAGTCCAATTGTCCGATTGCCTATTGTCCGATTGTCCAAGTAGGGATTATAGGGTAGTCCTATTTAATTAGAAGACCAATTGGACAATAGGACAATTGGGCTTTCCTTATTTTTATTTTCTTTTTGGTTCTTTTTCTTTGTTTGTTTTCTTTTGTGCTTCGTCCACATTCATCGACCATATTTGGGCAATCTCCCCTCGGCATTGTACTATTATCACCCTGATCTGGAACCGATTGATGTGCACATCTGGAAGGAGGCATCGCACGATAGGTGGTTAATCATTGATGATATAGTTTATCACTGCGGTCATTCGTTCAAAGATATGGGCAAAAACCATGTGCAGTATCATTGTTATCCATCGATGCAGAAGATATACTGATGCACGTACGATAAATCAAGACACCCAAAAAAAATTGCATATATGCAGCCTTGTGTCAATCAATCAGTTACGGGGCACTTGTGATGCCCCGTTTAGCCCCGATTGCGCTCCATCGCCCTATTTATCGGACATTGGAGTTTTTGAGTAGATTTTGAGTGGTTTTGTTTACTTTTTGTCAATGCCGGCAATCACTGCCTCGCGCAGATCTTCGATAGCCTGTTGCACATCTTCCTCTGCCAAAGTAGATATATCTATCGACTTGCCGATATGCATGTGTACGGGATGCCAATTGGCATGGTACTCTCCCTTTCTCATCACCTCGTAACAGCCCGACAGCGATATAGGCACGATAGGCAACTTCAGATCCAGCGCAATCTGCAGTGCACCGCGTTTGAAACGTCCGACCTTCCCATCGATGGAACGTGTGCCCTCGGGGAAGATAACCGTACAAACGCCGTCATGCAACACGCGCTCCGCCTCCTTCAGCGACTGCACAGCCGCAGCCGTGTTACCGCGTTTGACGAAGATATGTCCGGCAGCCTTGCAACCCGAACCGATGAACGGAACTTTGCGTAACTCGGCCTTCATCAGCCACTTGAAGATAACCGGCAACCAGCCGTAGATAAGAAACACATCCGCCATCGACTGATGGTTGGCAACGAACACGTACGAAGTGTGGCTGTTGATGTTCTCCAGCCCCGTCACACGAGTAGGGATGAACAGCAGGTAGAAGAACGAACGCGACCAGAACGCCTGTATGGCGTGCAACCACCAACTGTTACGCCAATGCTGAAAAATGATAGTTGTGATAGCCGTGAACATCGTAATCAACGTGAACAACGGCAATGCTATCAGATATTGATACAGGTAGTAAAAGTATTTCAAGGTAGTAAATTATTTAGTAAACATATTATCATTTCAACGAGCCTAATGATTACGCCACAGCGCTACTGCTCAATTGTATAATGCATCATGAATCCCCTGTACAGGGCGCAGATACGGCGAATCTCATCCCAGTTCTCCTCGGTCAGTTTGGTTCCGATCACCTCCACCACACGTCCGGCTGCAATTGTACCTATCTCACCGCACTTGTGTATATCGAACCCGTCAGCCAGAGCATGCAGGAAGCCTCCGGCATACAGGTCGCCGGCACCGGTTGAGTCGGTGCAAGATGTAGTGATAGCACCTATATGATAACGCTGTTCGCCCTGCTGAACATACGAACCGCGTTTGCCGACCTTGACTACCGCTATATCCACCTCCTTGGCCATCTTCGCAACCGACTCCTCGGGATTGAGATGAGTGTAGGCGAAACTCTCGTCCTCGTTGGCAAACACGATATCCACGTACTGACGAATCAGTTCCTTTAGGAAACAGTGGTTCTCGTTGACCACATTGTACGATGCCAGATCCAGACTAACCATGCATCCTGCCTCTTTAGCCAGACGGATGGCT
>JAFXSS010000070.1 GCA_017525455.1 Paludibacteraceae bacterium | reverse complement strand
CATAAATCCGCAACGCAAGAAATGCTTGTTCCAGCGAACGGAATCCAATGGAGACATAACCGTGTCAATCATTCCGTCGTAGGAGAATATCTGCATGGGTACCGGTGTGTTGAAGTTCTCACGTATAGCCTCTTCACTCAAGCCTTGTCTTTTCAGAGCACGATAGCGGTCGGTCTGTTTCATGGCGCGCGACATGATTCCCTCAATTTCTGCGGGCTTGAGGTCACGCGAGAAGGGTGCATAGGACTTGTTTTTCTTCTCGGCAAAGAACTTCGTCTGCATATCCCTCATATGTTCGTTCACAGCCTCTTCGGCATACTTTTGCATACGTGAGTCGAGCGTGGTATAGATACGCAAACCATCCTGATACAGGTCGTAATGTGAGCCGTCGGGTTTGGTATTCTTCTGGCAGAATCCGTACAAGGGGTTGTTTTCCCACTCACGACGGTCAATCTCGTATTGCAACTGGTTCCATTCGGAGTAATTGCTCTGTTGCGGTTCTTTGGCAGTAAGTACAAGTCGCAGATACTCACGGAAATACGGAGCAAGTCCCTGCTTGTGATCCACGGAGTGATACTTGACTTCAATCGGCATAGCAGACAAAGAGTCATACTCCTGCTGGGTAATTTTCTCATACTTAACCATCTGCGAGAGTACAGTATTCCGACGATTGAGTGCACGTTGCGGATGGCGGATAGGATTGTATAGTGATGGATTCTTCAGCATGCCTACCAGCATAGCAGCCTGCTCAATCTTCAGATCTGACGGAGTGGTGTAGAAATATACATACGAGGCAGACTGTATGCCTACGGCATTGTACAGGAAGTCGAACTGGTTGAGATACATGAGCAGAATCTCGTCTTTCGAATACAGGCGTTCCAGTTGTGTGGCAATGACCCATTCTATAGGCTTCTGCAAGGCTCGCTCGAAGAAGTTATTTGCCCGTGGTGACCAAATCTGCTTGGCTAACTGCTGTGTGAGTGTTGAACCGCCACCCGCACGACCAAGTTTGAGCACGGCACGGAACAAAGCCTTGAAATCTACACCCGTATGGTCGTAGAATCGGGCATCTTCGGTGGCGATAAGTGCGTCAATCATGTACGGACTAAGTTCGGAGTACTTGATACCCACGCGGTTCTCCTTGATATAGTAACGTCCCATGCTGACCATGTCCTCGGTAAAAATCTCCGAAGCATAGGTGTTCTTGGGGTTTTGCAACTCATCCAATGGTGGCAGATAGCCTACCCAGCCTTTGATGATTCCCAAGAATACAATGTACAAAGTCAGTACACCTGCTACAAACAGTCCCCAGAACCATAGCAGAAATTTTGTTTTCTTATTCATTGTGTTTGCCATTATTTATCACAAATTGTCAGTATGCAATCATTCTCTCATCAGATCTGTAATGATTGTGTTCAGTATGTTTATCCCCTCCTGTGTGGCAATCAGTTGTCCGTTGGTCAGTCTTAGTTTGCCGGAGTGGATATATGGTTGTGCTTTGTGCATCAATTCGTCGGTGGCCGCTATGCCCTGACATGTGCGCAAACCGAGCATTACTTGTTCGTTGTATCTGTCGGTGACAGTCAGCATTTCACGTTTGCAGGGCACTTTGCCGTCGTGGATGCTGCTCAAGTACTTCGGAAGGTTAGCCACGTTCCATTGCCTTGATGTGCCATTGTAGGAATGTGCTCCCGCGCCTAAACCGAGATACAGCGTGCCGTCCCAATAACTGCTGTTATGCTTACTCACGTAGCCGGGTAGGGCAAAGTTACTCACCTCATAATGTGTGTACCCGGCATCTTGCAACCTTTGGCACAGGCAAGCATACATCTCGTTAGCCAAATCGTCGTCCGCATCCTGCACACGCCCTTTTACACGTTGACGCCATAGTGCGGTACCGGGTTCAATACTCAAGCAGTATGATGATATGTGCTGTACGCCCATACTCAAGGCCGTCTCTATATCCGTCTGCCATTGCTCGTATGTTTGTCCGGGCAAGGCGTACATCAGGTCGATACTGATATTGTTAAACCCTGCTTCTTGTGCCATACGGATGGCAGTTTTTGCCCTGCGGCTGTTATGCCTGCGGTGTAGAAAAGACAGTGTCGCATCATTGAACGATTGTATGCCCATGCTCAACCGATTGATTCCCATCTCACGCCATGCACGCAAACGGCGGGCTGTAATATCCGAAGGGTTGGCCTCGATGGTTATCTCTTCCGCTTGCTTTACTGGTAAGGCTTGCAACAATCGTGCCAAGTCGCTTTTGCTAATCTGTGATGGCGTGCCGCCACCCAAGTAGATGGTACGTACCGTTTCATCCTTTGGCAGATAATCGATCCTGAGTGCGTACTCCTTGATTAAGGCTGTTACGTATCGGCTGCGCATAGGTAGAGCCGTAGTGGAGAAAAACGCACAATACGCGCATCGTGTCTTGCAAAACGGTATATGTACGTATATCCCAGCCATGTTTAAAGAAGTCAGATGTCAAAAGCCTTTCAATTTTCCTCTTTTTCTTCTCCCCACAGGTGCTTCATCCATTCAGCCATCCGTTGTTCAGCCGGACTACCTTGCGCATGCCAGAATATACGTCCCTGCAATTCATCAGGCATAAATTGCTGCTTAACAAAATGGTTGGGGTAGTCGTGCGCATACTTGTAACCATCGCTATAACCTAATTCCTCCATCAGTTTGGTTGGCGCGTTGCGCAGGTGTAAGGGCACGGGCAGGTTACCGCTCTGTTGCACTTCTCTCAGTGCTTCGTCTATCGCCAAATAGGCTGAGTTTGATTTCTGCGAGGTAGCTAGATACACCGTTGCCATGGCGAGGGGTATACGCCCTTCCGGCCATCCAATCTTAGTTAGGGTATCAAAGCATGCATTAGCCACCAGCATAGCATTCGGGTTAGCCAAACCTATATCTTCGCTGGCGGAGATTACCAGTCGGCGTGCTATGAACTTCGGATCTTCGCCTCCGGCAATCATCCGTGCCAACCAATAGATGGCTCCATCGGGGTCGCTGCCACGGATAGATTTGATGAATGCGGAGATTATATCGTAGTGAAGTTCGCCGTCCTTATCATAGGCTACAGGATTCTGCTGCAGTAATTGGGTGATTGTCGTGTTGTCGATAACCGTAGTGCCGGAGTTGCTGACGAGCTCGATGATATTCAACATCTTACGTGCATCACCGCCGGCGTATCGCAGAATACTTTCAGTCTCGCGTACTTCGATATGTTGCTCGCGAATCACTTCATCTTGTTCCAACGCACGATGCAGAAGCGTGAGCAGGTCATCTTTGCCCAAAGGCTTGAGCACATATACTTGACAACGACTTAGCAGCGGTGTGATAACCTCGAAGCTCGGATTCTCAGTTGTGGCACCAATCAGAGTAACGAGCCCTTCCTCAACCGCGCTAAGCAGACTGTCCTGCTGCGACTTACTGAACCGATGAATCTCATCGATGAACAGGATAGGGGAGCGTTGGTCAGTTTGGTCGGCAAACAAACCTTGCTGTGTGCGACGCACCTGACGGGCTTTGTCAATCACGTCGCGCACATCTTTCACACCCGATGTGACAGCCGACAAAGTGTAGAACGGACGCTCCAACTGATGCGCTATAATCTTGGCCAAAGTTGTCTTACCAACGCCCGGAGGTCCCCACAGAATGAACGATGACAGATTACCGCTCTCTATCATCTGACGGAGCACGGCGCCCTGACCGACCAAATGCTGTTGGCCGATATATTCATCCAAAGTATGTGGGCGTAATCGTTCTGCTAAAGGAGAAGCCATGTGGATTTACCATTTAGTCATTTACCATTTGTTCATTTATCTGGTCATTGAACCGTTTACTATTTATTTGCAGCGGTTATCAATTCCTGTGCATTCTTGATAGCTGACGGGGTAGGCGTATTGCCGCTGAGCATTGTGGCAATCTCTGTAATACGCTCTTCCGACGTAAGCGGACGTATATGAGTCTCGGTACGTTTGTCAGTATCTTGCTTATAAACCTTGATGTGCTGCTCGCCGTAGGCAGCAATCTGAGGCAGATGGGTAATAGCAATCACCTGTCGGCTCTGTCCCATTCGACGGAGGATATCCGCCATACGTGTTGCTACGCTACCGCTGACACCGGTATCTATCTCATCGAAGATAATCGTAGGCAGTGCTGTAGTATCGGCCGTCAGCGCTTTGATTGACAGCATGATTCGCGCCACCTCGCCTCCGGATGCCACATCCGCTACGCGTTGCAACGACTGCCCGAGATTGGCGGCAAACAGGAAGTCCACTACATCATGACCGGTGGCTGTATAATCCTCAGCGGGAGTGATGCTGACTTGCATATTGGCGTGTGCTATGCCTAGCCGGCTTAAGTCTGCAATCAGTCGTTCTGCTATCGGTTTGCATACCGCTTGACGTGTCTTGGTCAGCGCTTCGGCCGCCTTGGCCATGCTGCGGAATGCAGCTTCTTTGGCTTGGGTTAAACGCTCTATCTCCTCATCGAAATGTTCGAGTACTTGTGATTGTTTTTCCAGTCGTGCCTGCTCTGCCAACAGTTCGGCAACCGAGCGGCAGCCAAACTTGCGCAGCAAGGTTTGAATGAGCATCAGTCGCTCCTGTACTGTTTCTAACCGTTGCGGGTCGGCGTTCAGATTCCCTAACAAATGTTCCGCTTCGTCAGCGATATCCTTGAGTTCGATGTAACTGCTCTCAATACGTTCTTGCAATTCTTGTGAAGCATCGCCTATGCGTATAGCGCGCAAGGCTTGCAGTACCGAGCGATTGTCGCCGCTAAGGGTGTCGATGGCTTCTGACAGACTGCCTCGAATTTCTTCCGCGTGGGATAGGGTATATTCCTCCTGCTCCAACTCTTCTTGTTCACCATCCTGCAGGTTGGCTTCGGTCAGTTGGCGGAGTTGGAACTGTATATAATCCGCATCGCGTTGTGCTTGTGCTGCCTGCCGCTGCAGGTCATCCAATGCAGCTGTGGCAGACTGGTACTGTTCGTATGCAGAAACGTATGCTGTGCGCTGATCGACATTCTTGGCAATAGCATCCACCACATCAATCTGAAAACCGCTATCAGCCAGCAATAAGTTCTGATGCTGACTGTGAATGTCGATGAGGCGTGCACTCAACACCTTGAGTTCGGTCATGCTAACCACCTCATCGTTGACGAACGAACGCGAGCGTCCGCTTCGATTCAGTTCTCTTCGGATAACGATTTCTTCACCTTGATCGAAGAATGTGGCTTCGATTACACATTTCTCTTCTCTCTCGGTTATAGTACGTGTGTCAGCCTTGGCACCCATTACCAGCGCCAATGCGCCAAGCAGGATGCTTTTGCCCGCACCTGTCTCACCGGTCAGAACGGTAAAACCGTTGCCCAAATCCAGTTCGACATCTGCAATCAGTGCATAGTTATGTATGGTCAAATGTTTCAGCATATATAATTTGTCTAACTTCTGTCAGCGTCAAGAGTAAAATGGCGCTCAACTGCGGTTTAAAATCTATCCGGGTCAGTTGTTCTCGTTAATTCTGTCGTAAGTGTTCTGACGTGTCGGATCGATACGCATCAGCGTTTCGTACACAGTCTTTTTCTCTTTCTCCGTTCCGCCTTGGAATATATCAGCCAGTTCATCGGCCTTTGCGTCCAGAAATATAGTGACGATATATGTTGCCGGGCGCGCCTGATTGGCTTTCTGTAGAACTTCTATTCCCTCGGCAATACGTGCTCTGCCGTTGGCAACATTGGCAGACATTTGATCCAGACCGAGACGGTGGTACTCGTAGATGTATTCGCGGAAAGGTTTAAATGCGGCATCGTTGAGGTTGGAGATGATAGCGTACCGGTTCTTATTACCGCTACTGCGGTCGTATGCCAGCCAAGCCTGCTGTTCATGCTCAGTCATGCTGGCGCTTTGACATGTTTGTACGATGGCTTCACAGGCATCAAAGCAACCTTGCCCTCCCATGCGGGAGTAGGTGGCTAAATCAAAACCGATAACCAGATAGCAGTAATATGCTAACATGGCAGTCAGGTTGGTGGTGAAGGTGGATTGCTGATAATCCAACCGATCGAACTCCTGATACGTAAAGTTGAAATACTTGTCACGGATGTTCAGCACGGGTGTTGTGTACGATGTGCCATATACCGGCCGACGGCTTTGCAGGGTCATCTCGCAAGTATATTCATTATCGCTTACACTCCCCACCACAATCATCATGTTGCACTCAATGCGTTCCATATCCGCAAAGGTCATGTTTGTCCATTTGGTGGTGTTTATGTAATCCTCAATGGATTTTTGCAGTGTTTGAAATGCTTGTTTGTTTGATCCCTCAATCTTGTCGCTGTTGATGGTAACGTGGCAGTTAATCTCCTGGGCTGAGAGAGAAGAAAACTGGACACATAAAATCGAAAAGAACAATAGTCCCCAGTAATATATTCGTTTGCTATCCTTCATGTATGGTTACACCTGAATAAATTGGTACATAATCATGATTTACCTATTCCGTTTACAGATTATTTTTCAATCGAAACGATTGCTCCAGTCATCGGATTGAAGGTTATTTGTGTATTTCCGTCCAGCAGAACGCTGTTCACGGGAACACTTACGCCCCATTGCGCTACATCAACGGGGTGGTTGATTAGTTCGCGGTCGGCGTATGTAACAGTCATTACGCCGCTACCCGGCAGATTGTAATAGATAGCGGGGGCAGATTTTTGTGACTGCTTGGCAGGTGCTGCGAGTTGATGGACGTTCTTGGTGATACTGATCTTTACGGGTTCACCGCTCAAATCATCGTTGGCAACAATGCCGTAGTACTTACTGAAGCGGAACAGTATGGCTTCCTCTTTTTGCCCGACACCGGTTTGGGGTGTGTAGGTCAGCGTATGCACATGATGCGTAACCGTGCGCCGTCCAACAAACAGAGCCGTCAGTTCCTGCTCACGCTTATCCATCTCCTGTAGCACACGTTTCAGAGCATTTCCGTCAGCCGGGTAACGCTCCACATCTCCTGCCAGCAGGTTGAGTCGCATCTCACGTATGCGGTAGATGAGTTTGGCTGCACCTTCTGCCATCTTGGCGGTGGATGAGGCCATCAGTTGCTCTTCCAGAAGCGGCATGAGTTGTGTGGCCGGCGTTCCTATTGCATTCTCACATGATTTTTTATTTGACTGTTGGCGATGGCCATTGCATGACTTGGGCGCTTCAGTATGCGAAAGATTGATCCCAGCCAGTGTGCAAAAAGGCGACAGACTGAGTCGCTGTGTTTTGCCGGTTTTATCCTGCAGCACATAGCAGCGCGAAGTATCAGCACAGGCAATAGGCTTGAATGTTACATTTTGCAGTGTGAACTGTCGTTCTGCCTTTGTCAGTACATCTTTCGTGCCGAGGTATCGCTCGGAGTATTGGTAGAACGGACCGATTTCGGTAACCGTCTCATCGTACTCAACGGTGAGCAGCAACTGCGTCTGCGGCATGTAATACACTACTGCAGGCTCATCTTCGGTCAGAGTCAAAGCCTTAGAATCAACGAATGGTACGCTGCACAGCAACATAGCCATCATCCAACATGTTAATCGCTTCATATTTGTTTTTCTTTTCAATTTTCAATTAAAAAATATTCTCATAGCAGCCTCTGCCTGGCTGATGAACATCTGTTGTCCGTTTACGGTCTGTGCGCCCTGCTGACTGCCTCGTTGCAGAAACTTGGTTTGCTCGGGATTATAGATGCAGTCGAAAAGCAGGTGTCGGTCGCTTATCCATTGCCATGGTATGTCCGGCATATCGCTTTCGTGCGGGAACATTCCCAGCGGTGTACAATTGGCAATAATCCTGCTGCCGCTTATCACGTCCTGCGTCAGGTCGGCGTATGTCAGATCGGCTTTGCCTTGCGTGCGACTTACCGTCAGTACGTTCATACCCATATGTCGCAACGCGTAACGTACCGCCACGGCGGCACCACCCGTACCTAATACCAATGCCTGCTTATCCTGATTGCTTATATAGGGCTTGAGTGTTTCGGCTACACCAATCCAGTCGGTGTTGTAACCGCGATGTTGATAAACCACGTTCACCGCTCCGATCTCTTGTGCTACATCGTCCACGCCGCACAGGTAAGGAATGATTTGCTCTTTGTATGGCGATGTTACATTCAGCCCGTCTAACAAGTCAAGCAACGGTACTACTTCTTCTATTGCCTCCAGTTCATGGATAGAGTAGTCTGCATCCAATCCTTCGGCAGCGAAACGCTTGTCGAAGTAATTCTTAGACTGTGAATGTTTCAGCGGTTTGCCTATTATACCAAAATGCCTTTTCATTTTCGTATTTTCTCGTTTTCCATTAGTCCTGTTTAACCAGTTCGACCTGATGCTTGTGTATGATGGCTGTTGCGCCATTGAGCTGAAATTGCTTACCGCTCTCTCCGCGTTGCATGGCTTCGTAGATAGCTTCCACGTCCTTTGGCTGGTATTCGCGGAGTTGCTCATACAATTCCACCAGTCTGCGTGCACGCGACTCTGTTCCGTCCTGCTCGTCAGCATAGCCTCGCATATAGTCGGCGGTAGCGCAGATGTTCTCTATCTCCCCCTTGCTGCGTTCGTTGAGCCACGCACGTATGCCGTTGCGGCGTATGGCGGTGTCGGCATTTGTAGAGTCTTCCACCCAGTCCATGTGACGTATGTCGCGCAGGTAATGAACGATATAGTCATGTGTTGTGCATAGCAACGGACGTATGATTGCCGGTTCGCCGCCCGTCACAGGATTGATGCTTTTGGCACGCATGCCGGCTAATCCTCTCAGTCCAGAGCCGCGTAGCAGATTCAGCAGCACGGTTTCTGCCTGATCATTTTGGTGGTGAGCAACGGCAATAGCAGTACAATGTTCTTCCGTGGCTACCTGCTCAAACCATCGGTATCGAAGTTCGCGTGCCGCCACTTCGATGCTTGTGCGCTCAGATGATGCGTAAGCCTGTGTGTCGAACGATGCCACATGTATTGCTACGCCGCGTTGCTCTGCTATCTGACGGACGAATTGCTCGTCGCGATTGCTCTCCGTATCGCGCAGATGGAAATTGCAATGGGCAACAACGCAATCATATCCTCCGCGTTGCAGTACATCAAGCAGGGCGACAGAATCCGCGCCACCACTTACGCACACCAATACCCGTGCTCCGGGCACGAGTAACTGCTGTGTTCGTATATATTGCTGCACTCTGCGTAGCATCAAATAACCAACTGTTATACTTCCACCAAATGATTGACAATGGCATAGATTGTCAGTCCTGCAGTGGAATGGATGTTCAACTTGCGTGCGATGTTCTTTCTGTGTGAAACAACGGTGTGTAGTGACAGGTGAAGTTTGTCGGCAATCTCTTTGTTTAGTAATCCTTGCACAACCAGAATCAGCACTTCTTTCTCGCGTTCGCTGAGTTCGTCCGGTCTCTTCTCATTCAGTTTGTCGGCTTTCTCTTGAAGTGTGCGATGGTGTTTACTACCCTCCAGCGCCGGTCGGAGCAGTTCATCTTCAATCGCGCAATGCACCTGCAACTCTTCCTCCGTTTGATATATGCCGAGCAGAACGGTAGTCATCAGTTCGTTGGCAAACGGGTAAGTGGAGTGAGCCGGGTAGTACTTGATAATCGAGTTTACCAGTTCGTGCAACTTCTCCGTTCTATGCCTGTCGTCGGTGGCATCTTCTTCAATTTTACCTTCGTTCTCGTGCTGTATGTGTGTCCGAATCTCTTGCACATACTCATCATAGTACCTGACAATCAGCAGTGGTATCTGGCTGTCGGTAACGGTAGGATTGATGGCTTCAATCAGTTGCCTGCGCAGACGTGGCAGCAGAAAGTCGAGGAAGTATGTATGGGCGTTCCTCAGGTATTTCTGCAGAGTTGGCAGGTCGATGTCCGAAGTATCCGGCGAGCAAGGATAGCATGGCTGTGATGATTTGTTTCTGATTATAGCCAGAAACGTAGGGGTATGGATTCCATGTTCCTTGCACACGGCATCAATGGTTTTGTCGCCGACTCCCATCGGTATGCCAAATCGGCTCACGATCTGCATGGCACGGCGATCTTGCGACAAAAGGTCGCTCATCTTGTCAGTTTCCCTATATAGCATTGTTTAGCAGTATTTTAAGTGTGTGCTCTATGCGTGTAAGTGCGCACGCCAAATCATGCGCGCTGCGTGTGCGCACAATTCAAGCCTACAAAGGTACAAAAAAAATCTGACATTTGCAAGTGTTTTCCGATTTTTTTTGACAAATATGCACGATAAAGTGTTATTGTAATGCCCGACAAAGAATGAAATGTGTATAAAACTACGATAAAAGGTCGAGTAAAGTCTAGGATTCTCTCGACATTGTCTCGAATTACTCTCGATATTCCCTCGGTATTCCCCCTACATTCCCTCGACTCAACTCCGACAAAAGTGGCCGTTTTTTGATCAGAAATCTGTATAAAAATGATGATGATCGCAGATTCTTGAACAATATAGTCATTTTTTCTGTAAAAAACAATTCACAAATTTGCAAAAACAATATTTTTTTCGTATCTTTGTGGGCAGATATTGTGAAAACGACAGTCACCTATCTATAAAGCAAGCGCATATGCATATAAAATGCGCTATTTGTAGCGCGCATACATTAGAAAGTAGAAACAAAAAAAGCAATATAAAGATTCTGTTATGAAAAAACTTCTTGTTTTTTGCCTGGCAATAGCCTTATGCGGCTCTGTTATGGCTGAGATCGTAAAAATCAACGGTCTTTATTATTCCTTGGGTACGACTACGGCACAAGTGGTCAAAGACCAGAGTTCGGATATGTCTGTCTATAAGGCTTATACGACAGTAACTATCCCGGCATCGGTAACGTACAGCAACTACACGTACCCCGTCACTTCTCTCGGTACCAGCGCTTTTGAGGGCTGCTCCAATCTGCAGTCTGTTACGTTGCCAGCAAGTATCACCACGATAAACACGGATGCCTTCTACGGCTGTACGAAATTAGGCAGCGTGAATTTGGTGGAAGGTCTGACAACCATCAACCAGCGCGCGTTCTACAATTGCAACCTTACTTCGGTAACTATCCCGAGCACGGTTACATCCGTAGGCAGCGGAGCATTCAAGGGCAACCCGCTCACAACGGTTGTATGGAAACCTGTTACTTGCACTATCGGCACAGGTGATGATGCTCCGTTCTACAGTACAAACTCGCAAATAACGAAATTCACGTTCGGTGACCAAGTAGAGACCGTGCCTTCCTATCTGTGCAAGAATATGAGCAAGATTGATACTGTTGTATTGCCTCCGTCGGTTAAATCGCTCGGGCAGTATGCTTTTGCATTTT
>JAFXSS010000069.1 GCA_017525455.1 Paludibacteraceae bacterium | reverse complement strand
GCACCCATGACGTTGGTGGGGTTAACAGCCTTGTCAGTGCTAATCATCACGAACCGTTCTGCCTCATACTCAACAGCCAAATCGGCTACGTTCTTCGTGCCGAGCACATTTGCCAAAATAGCTTGCGTGGGATACTCCTCCATGAGCGGCACATGTTTGTACGCCGCTGCGTGGAATATGATTTGCGGGTGGTACTCCTCAAACACCTCGCGTAGCATCTCACGGTTACGCACATCGGTAATGACTCGGGCGTACGGTTGCTTCGGAAATTCCTTGCTTAGGTCGAGACTCAGGTCGTGCAACGGCGATTCCGCGATCTCTGCCAGCACAATCAATCGCGGCTTGAACTTCGACACCTGGCGCACAATCTCGCTGCCAATGGAGCCGGCAGCCCCCGTAATCATAACCACTTTGCCGGTGATGACCTGGCTGACGTTCTCAGTATTGATATGTATCTCAGGACGCTCCAGCAAGTCTTCGACTTTGATGGATTCGATGCTACCAATCTTCTTGGTCATCTCCTCTGGCCCATCCTCGTGGAAATCGGTGAAGTACGGCGTAGTGAGGATACGTATATCGTTGTCCAGGAAGATGGCCAGATCCTTGGCGGGCGTTATGTGTTTCATCTTGAGTGGGGATACGATGATATCCTGCACTTCTTTGGCCTCGAGCAAGCGGATTATATTGTCATCCTTGACATACACCTTGAGTCCGAGCAGTTCATGCTTGACATTGTCATCGGCATCTGCCAGGAAGCCGACAGGCCGATAGGGACTGTCCATGCTGGAGTTAAGCATTTTGGCGATAGCCAATCCGGCGGACTGTGTACCATAGATCATCACCGGTCGTGTACCGGGACCGTGATGGGACATATACTCGAAACTGAGTTTGATGGTCACACGCCATGTCACAAGCAACACAATGCCTACAAACACGTACGTGAACAGCACGGAATTGAGCATAGGACTATGCCCTGTAGTACAGCGGATGATGTAGTTGACCAGCGCGGGCACAGTACCTGCGAGCAACACCGCCAGAACGACCTTGGAGGCATCGATGAACGTGGAGAACCGCAGTATGCCCGAGTAGGTGTGGAAAGTCCAGAACGCGATGAGTTGCAGAATCATCAGGATGGCAGCCTGTTGCCATATAGGTAGCACCCCACCCGACACACGCAGTCCGGCCAGGTTGTAACTGATCATGTAGCTGATCACGTAAGCGATGAGCGCCAAGAGCATATCGATAAGCAATACGCCCCACTTAGGCAGGTACGTCAGATTAGTAACATGAGTGAATATGTCTGAACGCTTGAGTTCGGATAACTTATGTTTCATATTTAGCGAATAATATTGACAAATGTAAGCAGTATTATCTTGAAGTACTCACCGAGTGTACGATGATTGATATAACGCATGTTCAATGCGATCTTAGCAGGTATGATTTGCTCGATGTATGTCTTGTCGGGGTCGGCGGATTTAGCGAGAATCGCATTCTCGTCAATATACTCGATCGACGCATAGTCGGTTATCCCCGGTCGTACACTGAGCACGCATCGTTGTTCGGGTGTATATGTATCCACATAGCGTCGCACCTCGGGTCGCGGTCCCACCAGTGACATATCGCCTACCAGCACATTCCACAGTTGCGGCAGCTCATCGAGTTTGTAACGCCGGATGTAGTAACCGGCACGCGTAACACGCGGGTCGCGTTCGCCTATGGTAATCAGGCTTTGCTTGTCGGCATCCATACGCATGGAGCGAAACTTGAGCAGACTGAAGTCACGGCCATCCTTACCTACCCGCTGCTGGCGGTAGAATATCGGTCCGGGGTCATCCAGCACTATCCATACGGCTACAATCAGGAACACCGGCAGCAGCAATATCAAACCCAGCAGGCTGAATACTATGTCACAAAACCTGATCATCTGTGCGTAAGAATATCTGTATATTGCTCAATAATGTAATCAACCTCCTCGTCGGTCAGCCGCGTATGCAGAGGAAGCGTTATCTCATTGGCGAAGTGCGCATAAGCGTTCGGGAAGTTGGCGATGTCAAACCCGAGCTGTTTGTAGGCAGTCATCATCGGCAGCGGTTTGTAATGTACGTTGGTGGCGATTCCCCGTTCTGCCATCGCTACGATGATATCCTGGCGCTCCTCGAGAGATGCACCGGGAATACGAGTCAAGTATAGATGCCCGGACGATACATAATCATCGGTATAGTGGTCAAGCACCTCTATTCCTAAAGGTTTGAACGCCGCATCGTAGCGATGGATAATCTCACGACGCCGATTGAGCAAAGCGGGATAACGCTTCATCTGCACCAGGCCGAGTGCCGCCATGATATCCGTCATGTTGCACTTGTACCACGGTCCGATGACATCATACTCCCAGGCTCCGAGTTGCGTCTTGGCGAGTGCATCTTTTGACTGTCCGTGCAACGATAGAAGTTGCACCTGATGATATAGCGCCTCGTTGTCTATGCCCGGGATAGTTCGCCACGTGAGAGCTCCGCCCTCAGCCGTGGTGAAATTCTTGACAGCATGAAAACTGAACGCACTGAAGTCGGCAATCGAGCCGACCATCCGTCCGTGCCACGAAGCGCCAAAAGCGTGTGCTGCATCGGCACAGATCGCTACGCGACCGATGGCCCGTTGGATATCGCTATTCGGACGAAAAAGAGCACGCTGGCGCTCAACAATGCTGAATAGGGTGGTGTAGTCACAAGGTATACCCGCCAGATCCACGGGGATGATGGCCTTGGTACGATTGGTGATGGCCGCCTCCACGGCACGATAATCCATCTCCAAACTATTCGGTTGAACATCCACAAACACAATTGTTGCCCCCACATGCCATACTACTGATGCAGAAGCAGTATAGGTGTATGCCGGCACTATCACTTCATCGCCCGGGCCAATGCCTAGCACCCTTAGCGCCATCTCGGCGCAGGCAGTCTGCGAATTGAGGCACACGGCACGTTCCGTACCCACATACGCTGCAATCTGACGTTCCAACTCTTTGGTGCGCGGTCCGGTGGTAATCCATCCGGAAAGAATAGCGTCACGTACTTCGCTTGCCTCGGCTTCCGTCATGTCGGGCGGAGAAAACGGTATATTGAATCGTTTCATATATTGATTTTATTTGTCACTAAACTTCGCAATTATCTGTTTGAGTTTGTCGGTAAATTGTCCGGCAATAATCTCATAGGTCAAATTATTCTTGATGTATAGGCGACCATTACGCCCTATGTCCACTCTGCGCTGCCGGTCGGCAATAAGTGCTATTATCTCGCCGGCCAATTTTCCGTAATCATCGCATATAACAATATCCTGCCCGTTAACAATATTGTCCAATCCTTCGGCACCGATCTGCGTAGTAACCACACAACAACCCATGGACATCGCTTCCAATATTTTGTTCTGCACTCCTGCTCCGGAGATCATAGGTACAACTACAAGTGTTGCATCTGCCAAATACTGCTGCGGGCTATCCACGAACCCTGTGACAATCACATTGTCAGAAGCCAGTTTTCGTACAGATAGAGCCGGCCGTGTGCCGACTATGTAAAACCTTGCTTCAGGATATGCTTTCACTATCTCCGGCATAACGCGATTGGCAAAAGCGGTAACTGCAACTATGTTCGGGTCATAATACATGGAGCCCACGAATACAAGATTTCTCTTGTCGTTCTGCGTAATGGCAGGGCGCAGTTCCGTGCTGTTGTTGATGACATAGATGTCCTTGTCAGTCGCAGGTGCGTTATGGATTATATACTGCCGGTCGATATCGGAGATAATAAAATGCCCGTCAAACTCATTGAGCACCTTCGTTTCGTACCGGGTCAGTCGTTTGTATTCGATACCAAACACCAGTTTCTTAACCACCCCTACATTCTCCATCTCCTTGCGGTAACGCATGGACAGAGCATCGACATAGTCGATGACTTTCCGGCACTGACGGCCTGTTACATACTGCGCTGCACGAATGTTGTTGCAGAAGATGAAATCATATTCCGCCAAGTGCTTGTCAATATATCGTTGCGCTGCGGGCGAATAGAAGTACGCACATTGCAACGGCTTACTACTGAACAACCCAAAACATCCTCGCACTATCATAGCCCATGCGCAGGTGGTAAACCCTACTACATTCTTACAGTAGGCGTACAAGGGAGATATATCTTTGGGTTGTGTCCGTTTGCTGCAGGTATATACGACATCCACGTCACATGTCTGAGCCAACATGCGAATCATCTGCAGACTCCTGATTGTTGCGCCGTCAATGTTCGGCAGCAGAGTCTTGGAATTGATTACCAGAATACGCGGGCGTTTCATAAATCCTGTTCAGCTTTGAATTCCACGATGAAATGTCTTTCCCGCTTTTCAACGGGCGGAAGTTGCATATAATCCTTGTACAGGTTACGCAGATACGGTTCATACTGATTGGGGATATATACTTTGGTTCTCTCAAACTCCGCCTCGCGTGCCGGCATGTACACCTCGCGGGGGAAGATCTCGCCGTTGTAGTACTTGCGTCCGGTAGGTATACCCCACGGCCTGTCATTGCGATCACAGGCCACGAAGCGGTCAAACCACCACACCCATTTGCGGTGAGGAATGATACCGAACAACTTACCCAACAGGCACTTGAAACGATAACGGCGACGCATATCCCGGTCAAGCGACATAAACTCACGCAGATGTGCACTCGGATACTGGGCATAAAGCACTACGATAGAGATGAACTGCAGTCCGTTGGCAATCAAGCCTTTGACTAACTGTCCGAAATGCGTGCGCGGCACGGCATCCAGAGCAAACACATCGATCGATATACCCTTGGGGAAAGGTGAGTTGCCGCTGTAGATATCCGTATTCACGGTATTCTTGCGGTAAATCTTCAGGAACACATTCTTGGCATCGGTCTTCGGTGCCGGCGTGTTGAACTCATACTGCTCTCCCAATGCACCTTGCTCCAGCAAACGTATCAGTTGCTCGTAGTCCCGACGGGGCATGAGCAAATCCAAATCATCGTCCCACGGTATGAATCCCTTATGGCGAATAGCTCCCAGACAGCTGCCGCCGCATAGCATAACCGTCAGATTATGCGACTCGCACAGACGGGCTATATCGACGTACATAGCCAGCAG
>JAFXSS010000068.1 GCA_017525455.1 Paludibacteraceae bacterium | reverse complement strand
TGGACGAATTATTTGGAATTGTCAAAAATTTTTCGTAACTTTGCGGGGTAAAATGTGCATACGCATGACAGCATTTAACAACGACAAGTACATCAGCATCCAGTCGGAGCATATTCGCGAGCGAATAGCGATGTTCGGCAACAAACTTTACCTCGAACTGGGAGGCAAACTGTTCGACGACATGCACGCCAGCCGCGTGCTACCGGGATTCATGCCCGACAGCAAACTCACGATGTTCACGCAACTGCGTGATCTGCTGGAGATAATCATCGTACTATCAGCGCAGGATATAGAGCGCAACAAAGTGCGTCAGGACCTGGGTATAACCTACGACGAAGATGTACTGCGCCTGCGCGAAGCATTCATCGAACGCGGATTCACGGTGTCCGCAGTAGTCATCACCCACTATACCGGTCAGCGCTCAGCCGACGATTATCGTCTGCGTCTGGAGCGTCAGGGCATACGCGTGTACTACCACTATACGATTGAGGGCTATCCGCATAACGTGGAGCTGATTGCTTCAGCCGAAGGTTTCGGCCGGAACGATTACGTGGAGACCTCGCGTCCGCTGGTAGTAGTGACAGCCCCCGGTCCGGGTAGCGGCAAGATGGCCGTTTGCCTGAGTCAGCTATACAACGAGCATGCACGCGGCAACGAAGCCGGATATGCCAAGTTTGAGACTTTCCCCGTGTGGAATCTGCCCCTCAAGCACCCGCTGAACGTAGCCTACGAAGCTGCCACAGCCGACATACAGGATGTGAACATGATCGACCCGTTCCACCTCGAAGCCTACGGCAAGACGGCTGTGAACTACAACCGTGATATAGAGATATATCCCGTACTGGAGACACTGTTTGCATCGATCTACGGTCAGAGTCCCTACAAGTCACCCACTGATATGGGTGTGAACATGGTAGGATTCTGCATCGAGGACGATGAAGCCGTTCGCGAAGCCAGCAAGCAGGAGATCATCCGCCGGTACTTCCAGGCGCTATGCCGCATGGCTAACGGAGCAGTGAACGACAACGAGGTGCAGAAGATTGCCCTGCTGCAGAAGCAAGTAGGCATCAATACCGGTTATCGCAACGCCGTGCTCGCTGCACGCGAACGTCACGCACTGGCCGGCTACAAGCCGTATGCCCACTGCGCAGCCATCGAACTGCACGACGGACGGATCATCACCAGCGAAGCCGGACCACTGCTCGGCTCATCGGCAGCACTGCTGCTGAACGTGATGAAAGAGCTGGCAGGCATCGATCATTCGGTAAAACTGATACCGCAAGAGATGATTGCACCGATCCAGAACACCAAGATACGCTACCTGCACGGCAAGAACCCGCGATTGCATACCGACGAGGTGCTGGTAGCACTGTCCGTACTGTCGCAGGAAGATGAGCAATGCCGGCGCGCACTGGACACACTGCCGCTGCTGAAAGGCTGCCAGGCACACTCGACAGTGATGCTAAAGGAGATTGATGCGCGGACATTCCAGAAACTGGGAGTAGATATAACATGCGACCCGGCGAAAAAGTAACGCCTTCGGCAACACGGTCGCACAGATTGCGTCATACGCAATAGAAAGCGACGTGTGCCTCGGCTCTCCCCACCAAAAACACTGCGCTTACGCTGACGGTTTGTGTCGGGGACCCCAAGTTGAAATCAATAAAACAATTATACACAAATGGAAAGAGACAATATTGTTGTTCGGTTTTGCGGAGATTCGGGCGACGGCATGCAGCTGACGGGCGGATTATTCTCGTCGCTGTCCGCTATTCTGGGTAACGAAATCAGTACCCTACCCGACTTTCCCGCCGAGATCCGAGCCCCGCAAGGCACCCTGGGCGGCGTGAGCGGATTCCAGGTAAACGTAGGCAAAGGCGTGTTCACCCCGGGTGACAAAGCCGATGTGATTGTAGCAATGAACGCTGCGGCACTGAAGGTTTGTGCGCTGGGCTCGAAGTTCAACAAGCAAGGCGCGACCTACAACGAGGCTGACGCATTGTTCAAGAAAGATGCCGTGGTGATAGTGGATACCGACTCGTTCACCGACGGCGACCTGAAGAAAGCACTATACGCCACTGACAACCCGTTCACCGAACTCGGCCTGCCGGAATCGGTACAGGTTGTACCTGTTGCACTGACCAATCTGACCAAAGAGGCGCTGAAAGACTCAGGCATGGACAACAAAGCCGTGCTCAAGTCGAGAAACATGTTCGCCTTAGGTATAGTCTGCTGGCTGTTTGACCGGCCGATAGACAAGGCTATCCACTTCCTGGAAGGCAAGTTTGCCAAGAAACCCGCACTGATAGCTCCGAACGTCAAGGTACTGACCGACGGCTTCAACTACGGGCAGAATCTGGCGCTGAGCATCAATCAGATCCGCCTCACTCCGGCCACCGAGCAGGAGCACGGCACCTACACCTCCATAGCCGGCAACAAAGCTACGGCATGGGGACTGATTGCCGCAGCCGAGAAAGCCGGCAAACGGCTGTTCCTGGGTTCGTACCCGATCACTCCGGCAACGGATATCATGCACGAGCTGGCAGGACGCAAAGATATGAACGTGATGGTTATACAAGCCGAGGACGAGATTGCAGGCGTCTGCACCGCAATAGGCGCATCGTTCGCCGGTGATCTGGCATGTACATCGACCTCCGGCCCGGGTCTGTCACTCAAGTCAGAAGGTATAGGTCTGGCCGTGATGGCCGAACTGCCGCTGGTAGTGATTGACGTACAGCGCGGCGGACCGAGTACAGGCCTGCCTACCAAGACCGAACAGACCGATCTGCTGCAGGCAATATACGGCCGTAACGGCGAGTGTCCGGCGGTAGTAATCGCTGCATCCACACCGGCTAACTGCTTCCAATATGCCTACGAGGCTTGCAAGATTGCGCTGGAGAACATGACTCCCGTCATTCTGCTCACCGATACTTATCTGGCTAACGGCAGCAGTCTGTGGCGCATACCGCAACTGAGCGAACTGCCGGAGATAAAGCCGCAAGGCGTGCCCGAAGAACTGAAGGGCAAGTACAACCCCGCCCTACGCGATGAGAACGGTGTACGCTACATGGCTATACCGGGCATGGAAGGTTTCCAGTACCGAAACATGGGTCTGGAGCGCGATGCCGAGAAAGGTTCGATTTCCACCAACCCGGAGAACCACCAGCGTATGATACTTGCCCGTCAGGCAAAGGTTGACCAGGTGGCAGACCGGATTCCTGAAGCAGCAGTTTGGGGCAATGCCGACAGCGATACGCTGCTGGTAGGCTTCGGTTCGACCGAAGGTCATCTGCGCGCCGCAGCAAAAGAACTGGACTGCGCACTGCTGCAACTGAACTACATCTGTCCGCTGCAACGCAACGTAGGCGACATCATACGTTCGTACAAACGCGTGATAGTTTGCGAACTGAACTCCGGCCAACTGGCTGCGTACCTGCGTTCGCAAGTACCGAACGTAACACTGCTGCAGTACAACCAGATGACAGCACAGCCGTTCCAGGTGGAGCAAATAGTTGACTACGTTAACAATTTGTAATTTGAAGATTTGAAGATTTGAAGATTTGAAGATTTGAAAATTTAAAGATTTGAAGATTATGGTTCCACAAGATTATAAATCCGATCAATATGTACGCTTCTGCCCTGGTTGCGGCGACCACGCCATATGCGCAGCACTGCAGAAAGCCATGGCACAAATAGGCGTACCACCCCATCAGATAGCAGTAATATCAGGTATAGGCTGCTCCAGCCGTATGCCGCACTATCTGAATACCTACGGGTTCAATACCATTCACGGTCGCGGCGGCGCAGTAGCCACAGGCGTCAAGACCAGCCATCCCGAACTGAGCGTATGGCAGATGTCCGGCGACGGTGACTGTCTGGCTATCGGCGGCAACCACTTTATCCACGAGATTCGCCGAAACGTGGATCTGAACATCTGCATGTTCAACAACCGCATCTACGGACTGACCAAAGGTCAGTACTCGCCCACCTCGCCCAAAGGATTTGTGAGCAAATCATCGCCGTTCGGCACAGTGGAGCGTCCGTTCATACCCGCCGAGCTGGTGCTGGGAGCACGCGGCACGTTCTTTGCCCGCACACTGGATGTGGATATGCCAACTACCGTAGATTGTATGGTTCAGGCGCACGCGCACAAAGGTGCCTCGGTCATCGAGTGTCTGGTTAACTGCGTGATCTTCAACAACGGCACGCATGAGTGGATAGCCAACCGCGAGCAACGCGCCGAGCACTCTATCGTACTGAAGCACGGCGAAAAGATGATCTTCGGTGCCAACCAAGACAAAGGTCTGGCTATCGAGATTGACCCTCAGACGTTCATCCCGCGCATCATAGTTGTTGCAGCCGATGATGAGCGTGTGCTCGTTCACGATGCACATCAGCAAGACCCGACACTGCACCGACTGCTCGCGCTGATGGGACAGGAGAGGTTCATAGAAACACCCCCCAGCCCCCTCTCAGAGGGAGAAATGGAGTTGCCGGTGGCACTGGGCGTGATACGCAACGTGGAGGCTGAGACCTACGACGAGGCTGTTAACCGCCAAATCAACGAGGTGCGCGAGAAATCGAAGGCTAAAACCTTCGACGAGCTGACACAAACACTCGAGCACTGGGAAATGTAATCGCCTTCGGCAATGTGGTCGCACAGGATGTCGCCATGCGACATCAAAGCGACCCATGCCTTGGCTCTCCCCACCACAAGCACTACGTTGGTTTGTGCCGGGGCCCCCGATAGAATAAATAACGACTAACATTTAATATTATGAAGACCAAGATTCAACTGATCATCTTTAACTTCCTGGAGTTTGCCGTATGGGGCGCTTACCTGACCGCAATGGGTAGGTATTTGGCTAACGTAGGTCTGGCATCGCACATCGGCTGGTTTTACTCGGTGCAAGGCATCGTATCGCTACTGATGCCGGCGCTGATGGGAATAGTAGCCGACCGCTGGATGGAAGCACAAAAACTGCAGAGTCTGTGCCACCTGCTGGCCGGTACGTTCATGATTGCCGCTGGCTGGTACGCCATAGGCGCAGGAGATGCTGTGCAGTTCGGAACGCTATTTACGCTATACACCGTGAGCGTGGCATTCTTTATGCCAACTATAGCACTGACCAACTCCGTTGCCTTCAACGCCCTAATCAAAGCCGGCATGGACACCGTGAAAGATTTTCCGCCTATCCGTGTGTTCGGCACAGTTGGCTTCATCGTATCGATGTGGTGCGTAAGCTTGCTGCACTGGGAGGCTACGCCCAACCAGTTTCTGCTGTCCGGCGGATTAAGCCTGCTGATGGCTATCTACGCTCTAACACTGCCTAAATGCGAGGTGAAGAAAGATGTACAGCACGAGTCGATAGCCGAGGCACTGGGCTTGAAAGCCTTTGCGCTGTTCAAGCAGAAGAAGATGGCGTTGTTCTTCATCTTCTCGATGCTGCTGGGCTTCAGTCTGTAGATCACCAACGGCTATGCCAACCCGTTCCTGGGCAGTTTTGAGTACTTCAAGGATTGGTCGAACTCGTTCGGCGTACAGTACTCGAACATCCTGATCAGTATATCACAGATCTGCGAAGCTCTGTGTATCCTGGCTATCCCGTTCTTCCTGAAGAAGTTCGGCATCAAGAACGTGATGCTGCTGGCAATGATGGCATGGGTCCTTCGATTCGCGTTCTTCGGCATGGGTAACCCGGGCACAGGCGTTTGGCTGTTCGTACTGAGTTGCATCGTATATGGATTTGCGTTCGACTTCTTCAACATCAGCGGCGCGCTGTATGTCGATCAGGAGACTGATACATCCATGCGCTCGAGTGCACAAGGTCTGTTCATGATGATGACCAACGGTTTTGGCGCTACCATCGGTACACTGACCGCACAAGCCGTGTTCAACAAGTTTGTACCGCAGATAGATTTCAGCGCACTGGGCATCGTTCGCGATGAGGCCGGTAAGATTGCCTGGGATCAGATACTGGATGTACAGACGCTTCAGTCAGTCCACGACGCTGCTATCCAGCAGTGGCTCGGTTGGCAGACATTCTGGTACATCTTTGCCGCATATGCGCTGGTAGTAGCTATCTGCTTCTGGATATTCTTCCCGAAGACGCCGGTGAACCCGAATGTGGATGTTAAGCACTAACATGGTATCAGCCAAGTTTGGCTGATAGGATACAATGTTCAGGAAAGAACTTTCATACTACTTTGCGACGCCGATAGCGTATATTGTGCTGGCGTTGTTTGTGCTGGGGATCAGTCTGTTTCTGTGGGTTATACCCGGTGAATGGAACATCATTGACGCCGGTTATGCCAATGTGGACGGACTATTTGCTATCGCACCGTGGCTACTTATCCTGGTGTGTCCGGCTCTGACTATGCGGCTGTTTGCTGAGGAACGACAGAGCGGTACATGGGATGTGCTGCGTTCGCTGCCGACAACTATCGGTCGTATCGTTTGGGCGAAATATGCCGCCGCACTCACCGTGATGGTTTGTGCGTTGCTGCCGTGTGTGGTTCATCTGTTCATAGTATATGTCATAGCCGAACCTATCGGGAATGTAGATACTGGTGCCTTTGCCGGTTCGATGGTAGGACTGCTGTTGCTCGCAGCAGCAATGCTCGGCGTGAGTCTGCTGTGCGCAGCATGCACCACGAATCAGATCGTAGCGTTCATACTGGGTGCAGTGGTAAACTTCGCTCTGTACTGGCTGCTGATGCAGGAGCACTTCCAGAGCCTTGCCCGCGGCGTGATTGATGCCAGAGACGTATTCTTCTTCGCATGTACCGCTATAGTCGGTGTAGTTCTGACTATCCCCCTTATCCGCTATCTGACCCGATTATGACCAAGATAGGCTTACTAAGCGATACTCACGGTTTGCTGGACAAACGAGTGTTCGAGCACTTTGAGCCGTGCGATGAGATCTGGCATGCCGGTGACATAGGTTCGGCAGAAGTACTGCGCGCACTACGCGAGTTCCGCCCTACCCGAGCCGTGTTCGGCAACATCGACGGCGGCGAAGTTCGCTACAGCCTGTCGGAATTCTATCGATTCAGGGTAGAAGAAGTAAATGTGCTGATGACGCATATAGGCGGCTATCCAGGCAAGTACAATCCATGGCTCATACCGTGGTTTGAGAAAAGCCTGCGAGGTGACGATCCGATTGATCTGTTCGTGTGCGGGCATAGCCATATACTGAAGGTGCAATACGACCAACGGTACAAGTTTCTGACTCTGAACCCCGGTGCGGCCGGCAAGAGCGGCTGGCAAACCGTACAAACCCTGCTGCGTTTTGCCATCGACGGAGCCAATATTACCGACCTGGAAGTCATCGAACTGGAACGTCACTAACGGTCGCGAAGCACTCTGCGGCTACTTATAGCATAATTTGCAACCAAAAATGAGGCAATTTGTGTTATTAAACATATTTTAGCTATTGCATAATTCGAAAAAAAGCTGTATCTTTGCACAGGAAATAAGAAGACAAATACCAATCTTTAGTACCTTAAAGACTAATACCTGAAAAAGGGTCATCGGGAGATGACCTTTTTTAATTTCCCCTGAGTGAATAGTGTATTATGCTGAAAACAACAGGTGGCGCATCGCCTGATGCACCACCTGAGTAGATTGGATACGCAGCGTATCTCAGATGCTTAACGCATCTCCGAGCCCAGCATATTGTAGCGAACGCCGTTGCGGTAGATAACAATCTGGCCGTTCTCAACACGCTTAACCGACTTGGTAGCGTTGACAATGTTATCGACAGCCGACTCCTGAAGAATCTCAATCGAGCCACCATCAACCGTCTCAGCCAGATCAATCTCGGGCAGTTCGTCGGTAGCGGCTTTGTAGTAACGCTTGAGAGCTGCAGTAACTTTAACCTTAGCACCCGATACTACCTTGGCAGCCTGCTCCTCGGTAACCTTAACGCGATATGCCTCGAAGTCATATGTCGGGTTCGACAGGTCATCCGTCATGAAGAACGATATATTGCCATACTGCGAGTTGTAAGCAATAGCGATAGAGTCAACATACCCGGTAACGGCATAACGGTCATCGGTTGTGCCGCCCTGCTCCAGAGCCTTGGCAACTGCAACAGCCTCAGCAACAGTTGCCTCGATAATTACCTCTTCTTGTCCGCTCTTCTCGATAAGTTCAACCTTACCGTTGGAGATCTCAATTACGCCACCGTAGTTATACAACTTGCCGGTAACCTTAACCGAGTCACCCTTGCCCAGTTCAAGACCTTCAGCACCCGAGCAGTTATAGGGCTTGAAAATCTCGTCACCGCATGCCATCTCAAAGGTGTGCTGACCGTTGCTATTAACAGCATCGGTACCTTTGAGGCGACCGAATACGCGGAATACGTCATCCGAATAATCCCGGTCATTGAGCGAACTACCCTCCTCAAGAGCCTCGCAAACAGTAGCATCAATCGTATCAACCTTAACTGTAGCACGCTCAAGAATAGTAACATCACCGTTCTTGATTTCGGGCGTGTTGTTGTAGTTGATGATCTTACCTTTCAAGGAAATTTTATCACCTACGTTAAGCGGACGATTTGCTTCAACCTCTTCAGTCGGCAGGTTGCACCAGTAACCTTGCAGGGTCTTCTTGGTGCCTTTGGCATCGTCCATGTAGAACGTCTGCTGTCCCTTGCTGATTGTACCGTTGGTGTTGGTAATGTAACCGGTAACGATGTACACATCAGCCGTTTCGTCACCTGCCTGCGCCGGCATAGCGGCAGCAGCCTCAGCACATGTTGCAGGAATAGGATCCTGCGCATTGATTGACACCGCAGCAATCAACATTGCTGCAAAAGTAAAGAACTTTTTCATTTTTGTTAGTTTTTTGGGTTAAAATACGTTTAATTTTATATTACTTTTTATGGTTGTTTCGTCCTGATTCCCAGAGCCTTACACGTTTTGTCAAACGTATAAGGTCTAGGATTGGTTCGACAATGGTTCGACAACGGTTCTGCAATGGTTCTATTCCTCTTCAGCGGGCTCTGCGAGCAGCAGGTTCTGAATCTCCCAAGTAGGTGCAGAAGGAACATCCACGCCATCAAGGTTCGTATTGTAGCGGAAGCCCAGAACAATCGTCTGTCCGTTGTACTCACTCAGATCGAATATACCCGACGACTGGAAAATCCAGTTACTGCCGTCCGGCAGTTCAGCAGGCCACTCGAGCTGCTTCCACTCAGTGGTAGTCACATCGCCGGTGAAATTGTTCGTGACCATCACGTTCAACCACTTGGGATTGTCCACCACATTACCATAACGCACAGCCTGATCGAAGGTCAGTTGCGGCTGGATGCTCTTCTTGAGGCGGATGTTAGGCGAAACGAGCCATCCTTCCACACGATGATTGGTTCCACTTACATACGATGAGGCGGTCATACCGTAAGCCGCTTGATAGCGCCAGATGTAACTCAGTCCGTCCAGCGTAACAGTATGGATAGTAAACTTACCCGGTCCCTCGCCAACAAACTTAGCCTGCAGATAGGTGGAGATGTTGGCAACCCACTGGTTGTTCTTCACCTCAAACGACATCGACTCTGTGATGTACCCAGTAGTAAGAACAAACTCCGTGCCATCGATAACCCACTCGTCGGCCGTAGCACCGTTCTTGCCCATATAGGCGACAAGATATATCTCCTTATCAGCAGCATAGGGATAGGTTGCCTGCAGGTACTTAATAATAATGTCCGGATCGGTGATGGCTGTCACTCCAGCCGACTCATATACGCTCTGCGGTAGAGCGATAGCCGCCTTGAGTTGGTCGTTATGATAGAGTTGCCATCCTTCGGCAGTGAGTTGATACAGCGCATTAACTACACTGAGTTTGCGTGCCATAGGTGCACGACGCGGTGCAGGATTAGCCGGCGTGTGGCTGACATAGATTGCATCGAGAATCTGCGGCTCACCGCTCTCCTCGGAGTAACGACCGATGATGGTAATCGCATCGCCCTGCTGGATGCCTTTGTCTTTCCACACTTTGTTGCCGTCCTCGTCCGTCAAACCGTAAACATAAATGCTGTAATCGCCGTCAGTCATATAGAACCTGCCCGAAATCGACGATTTGATCTCGCCCACATATCCGCTAATCTGGTGACGTTTGTCATCCGGGAAAGCCATGAGCTGGCTCAGCGTCAGTTCGTACGGCAGGAAGTCCGACAACTCTGACGGGTCGGGTTCGTCGTCCGTATAGTTATAGGTGATTAGAGCAATCTGCCCCTCCTTGGCATTGGACAGTTTGCCGGTCAGGAAGTCCGGGATATTAGCCAACGTAGCCGGCGTAATATAATCGGCACCGCGCTTCTGCCAGATAGTTTCATAATCGTCAGTCGTCAAGGTAAAACCTTGTGCGCCATTGAACTCTTTGATGCGGTTAGACTTGCCTTCGCGCATGGTGTAGAACACATCGCAAGTCGTACCGTTGTCCAGGTACGGGAACTTGTCGGCCATCAAAGCCGGTACGTACATATCTGCCGAAGCAGTCTCGGTAAACGACTTCTCGGAAGCAATAGCCTTCAGTTCTGCCAAGCCCGTAGAGTCAACGGGATCCAGAGCAAGCGCCTTGGCGATATTGTCGGCATAATTAGTCACTTGCTTGTAATCGTCATCGGTCAACACATATGTCATACCCGTACGCACATCACTGACCTTGGGGTCTTTGTTGCCCAACATGTGCTCGTCGAAGAAGTCAGTACAAGCCGACATCATGAGCACGCTGCAAGCGAGGATATAAATTGACTTTTTCATATTTGCGATGGTTTAGAAGTTCAACTTAAGACGTATATTCCACTGACGGCCTTTGTTGTAGAAGAAGTAGATGTTATCCTTCGTATTCTCAGCAATCGTCTGTGTCACGGTAGATGCCGACCAGGCTTTCTCGATATGATGCTGGTCAAGCAGGTTCGTCACGTTGGCAGCGAGCGTAGCACGTACACTGCCGAAGTCAAACGAGTAACTTGCTCTGGCATCAAGCGTGCCGCCTATCGGGCAGCGATAAGGCGCAACTATATGTACCGTCTTGCCGGTCACAAGATTCGAGCCGGAGAAGGAGTAGTACGAGTAGTTGCGGTCATACAGCGTATATTCGGCACCGATACGGAAGCCCTTGAACGGGTTGAACATCACGCCCACGTTGGCTGTGGTCTGCGCTTGTCCGCCTACGCGAATATTGTCAACATCAATCATTGCCCAAGCATGTTCCTTCCCTTCATCGGTGCAGTACGGAGTAGTCTGCACACCATCTGCAGTCACGGCGTTGCCGCGTTCATCGAAGATGTAACCGATCACATCCTTGCCCTTCCAACGCCAGTCGCCAAGCGAAAGCATGGCACTCAGTTCGAGCCAGCGTGTAGGACGAGACTTGAGTTCGAACTCCAAGCCCATGTGCTGAGCCCCTACTCCGTTCATGTTGATATATCCGTTCGACTGGTCGGCAAGGGTTGTTGAGCGACTCATCGTTTTGTCCATCCAACGGGTGTAGTAGCCGTTGAGCATGACGTTGACAAACTCGTTGTGGAAACCATAGCCCAACTCAACGGAAGCAATCTTCTCATTCTTGGCATTACGGTTGAATGCGTGCGAGGTGTTCGATGTCATGAATGCGCCATTGAACTTAGGAACACGCGATATAAAACCGGCGTTGAGGAAGATGTTGTTGTGGCGGTTGATATTGTAATTGATACCACCTTTAACCGTACCGCCAAAGAAGCCGATGATATCCGATTTCTGATGCGCTTCGTCGTAGTAGAACCGGTCAACACGCCAGTAATCAGTATAGCACAGCGAACCGTTGATGAAGGCAGACAGAGCATCTTTGGAGTACTCGAGCGTGGCGAAAGCACCCTCCTGCATCACGTGACCCGTGTAATCGCGGTAAACGATGTCGCCTACGTTCATCTTCTCGTACGTCCATTGCGGATTGTTGCGGTTGATATTGTTCTCTGCTTTTACGGAGTTGGCACGCGTGGCATCGATAAAATACTCACCTGACAACAGGTCGGAGATAACCGCCGTGTGGATACCCTGATAGTAGCGCAGGTCGATACCTGCTGTGAGTTCCAGCGTTTCGTCGAGGAACTTGGTATTGTAGGTAGATATCAATCCGTACCAGTTATGGTCGTTGCGGTTCTCGGCAATGATCAGCTGCGAACCTGACTGCGATGCAGCATTCTCAGCCTCTACAGCAGAATAGTCAAACGAACCGTCCTCGCGGCGGAACGTAGTGGTTAACACACCGTTGTACGCACCACGCGTCAGATCGGAATAGGCATATTGCGAATACGGGCTGGCCTCGGCTGTATTGCCGTAACCGCGACCGATGGATACGTAAGCCGCCGTAGATAGCGATGATTTGTAGTCGATCTGCCAAACGTGGTTCAGCGATATCTGAGGTTTATGGTAGGTGTTGTAGTTCGTACCTTTCTGCTTGCCGTCGCTGCCATAACCGTATGCGGGGTTATATCGGCGATAATCCACACCGCCGGTCATGTACTTCTTCACATTGTTCCATTCAGCCAATGTGAGCGCACCGCTGCTACCCGACGGACGAGTCCAGTGCCATTGCGGTGCACCGAAGCCGCTGAGCGACAACTGATGACGGTCGTTGATTCGCTTCGATATGTTAGCAAAATAACTATAGCCGCTATAACCTGTACCTTGCACGTATCCGTCACCCCAAGTCTTAGAGAACAATACGGTGATTGCCCAGCCCGACTTCATCAATCCCGTGGATACGGAGAACGCTATCTTATTTGCGTTGTCGTTACCGAGCGAGTACATGATCGTACCGCCTCGTTTGGCGTCAATACCTCGGGTTACGATATTGATCGTACCACCGATAGACGGTGTGGAAACCTTAGCTGCACCCATACCGCGCTGCGTTTGCATCACTGATGTCACATCCGCCAATCCCTGCCAGTTCGACCAATAGACCGTTCCGCCTTCCATATCGTTCATAGGCACACCGTTGATCATCGTGGCTACGTTCGTATTGTCGAAGCCGCGCATCCATATCTCCGAGTCACCCCAACCGCCACCTTGGCCGTTGGCATGCACGCCGGGGGTGTTCTTCAGAACCTCAGGGAACTCCTGTCCGCCCAGTCGCTCCTCGATCTCCAGGGCGGCTACCTGGCTGACTGCGATAGGCGTCTTCTGCTGCCGGGCAATCTGTCCGACAACCGTCACGTCTTGCAGTACAACCACTTCAGGCTCAAGTTTGATGTTACCCATGTTAGCTTTGGCAGCAATAGTCAGCGTGGTGTAACCAACATACGACAATTGCAGTTTGGCACCTTGCTTGACATCAATGGCAAAATTACCGTCGATGTCCGTAATGATTCCGTTGGTCGTGCCTTCCTCGAGAATCGACACGCCAATGAGCGGTTCGGAAGTCTGTTCATCAATCACCGTTCCGGTCACACGCAATGTTTGCGCCAGAGCCAGACAGGGAACAAGCAGACATACAAGAAATAGTGAGACTTGTTTCATTATTGGTTGATTTATTTACGAATAATCTTCTTGAGCAGCGGCTCCAGCATATCGGCATACGCACGAAAACCAAGGTCGGTGAGATGTATGCCGTCCACCGTACCCTCTTCATCGCGCCCCGTCAAGCCGTCCCATGTGACATAATAGAGGTTTCTGACCCCGTCTTTCTTCAGTTGCTTGTAGTTGCGCCGCCAATGCATGTTCTTCTCCACCAGATAGCGCGCGTAGAAAGTATCCTGCGAGCAGTACGGGTAGCGAATGCCCTCGACCATCACTATCGGAACCTCCGGGCGCAAGGTATGCAGCGTGCTGATAAAATCGTACGTAAGTGTGTCACACATGCCTGCGGTACAGTTGGGCACAGGATCAATCACGTAGCATGCCACATCATCGATGGTTGCCATCACACGTGCTATCGGGAAGTCCATTTTCCCTTCGCCCGACGTGCCGAGATTGATACACTCGCGATTAAGGTCGCGCTCGATGATAGATGTAGCCACCATCCCGGGACGCGAAGCACAGCCGCCTTGCATGATTGATGTGCCATAAAAGACGATTCTGGGTTTGCGCGGCAGATCCACACGCGGCTTGCTGATCTGAGCCGTGGAGTCAACACCTACTTCAAACCAATTGATTCCGTCATACAGAGGCAGATAGAACATATACTCATGCCATTCGCCATCCATCCGCTCCACAAACATCTTCGACTGCACACTATCCGCCACCAGGTTCTTCTCCTGCGGACGTGCCGTATTGACATACTCCCACTTGCCTTTGCCATTGAGGCGGTAGAGATCTACCCCTTTTATTCCCGTCATTGCCATATGCTGCATGTGGAAGTTGTTGATCAGATTCCACTGCCCTGCTATGCGTGTGGAGTTAGTAGCAAAACGGATTGCCACGCCGGCACTGTGACAATACAGCCACCACTGGTTGTCGCGACAAGAATCCTGCATATATGCCGGCATCCGCTGGTAGTCGCCAGACGTTTCAGCCCACCCTTTGCCGATGATAGTCAACGCGCGTGCATCAGTATATTTATATCCCTGCAAGGGTGCGCCATGTGCCAACGTAGCACTAAGTGCAAGTAAACAAAGTATATATCGCTTTAGCATAATTAGCAGAGTATTAAGAGTTAGTGTTTCCCCTTTTACCGAAATAAGGTGTCTCTCCTTATTTGAGAAACACCTTATTTTTGCACATTCTATCC
>JAFXSS010000067.1 GCA_017525455.1 Paludibacteraceae bacterium | reverse complement strand
TACCACCCAGGATAAGTATCTGGTGTTCACCGTTGAAGAAACAATCGTTCCGGTCAATCTGATTTTCAACAACAACGGCAATGGTATGCAGACCGCTGACTTCTCGTTAACCGAGGCAAAGGACATTCATCTGGTAGCCGCCGACGGTACGCTGAAGCTGGAGGGCACACCCGAGCCGACGTATAACTATTACATCTACATCGAGGACCAGACCGGTTGGGATGATTTTGCGCTCTTCGCTTGGTATGCCGGCAAGTCTGAAGCCAACATGTTCGGCAGCTGGCCCGGCAAGCGCAGCACGGAGACAAAAGTGGTGTCAGGTGTGACCTACAAGGTTTTTCCGGCTCCTGATGACGTGTTCCCCTCGCATCTGATTGTCAACAACGGAGGCAACGGTACACAGTTGGCTGACTATGACGTAACCGAGGCGAAAGACTACTATCTTGTCGCATCCTCAACAGGTGTGCGTGAGGCTGGTACGCCGGAGCCCGAGTTTGACTATTTCAATGTGACTGTGGACAACCGGACCGGATGGGACAACTTCTATATGTACGCCTGGGGGACGTATGACGCATTCGGCGGATGGCCGGGCACAACCGAGGCGGTTAGCCAGTTCCGTGTGGAGAAAAACAAGTCCATTACTCTCAACCTCATTTTCCACAACAACGTGGGTGAAGGTCTGGAGGGCGACCAGCGTGTGCTGTTCACTATCAGTGAGGCACGCGACTACAGCATCACCGTTACCGCCACCGAGGCCAAGGAGGGCGTACAGCCGTCCGCTCTGGACCACACCGCTGCGGAGGCGAACTCCGTTAAGCGTATCGTGAACGGTCAGCTCGTTATCATCCGTGACGGCAAGGCTGTTAATATGCTTGGTGCCGAACTCTAATCATCGTTTTATGCTATGCTTGCAGGGCTGCCATCAGTCCCTGCAAGCATCACACCAACCCATTCCTTAATGAGAAAAATATACTTATTTGTTGCCCTGCTGGCATTAGCATGCTTTGCCGGTGCGGCGAACATCTATATCAACAACCACACAGGCTGGAACAACACACGTCTGTATGCGTGGGATGACGGTCGCCCCGATCTTATCGGTGTGTGGCCGGGTATCGAATCTTCAGGTTCAGCCGCTCACGACGGTGTGAACTATCTCCGTTTCGTGGTGCCCGACAATGTGTTCCCTGCCAACCTCATATATAACAACGGCAACGGCGGCAACGGCAACCAGTTGCCGGATTTCCGCGTCAATATAGCGGGCGACTACTACCTTGATGCCTGGTCTGACGGCATGAGCGAGGTCAGCACCGGCACTCAACCTGTAGATGATACACCTACCGATGGCGATCCGCTCATTGTGGACAACACTACGCCTGCCGTAGAACGTAATCCCGAACAACTGGCAGCCTACAAAGAACTGCATGAGACGCACAAACGTAATCCGCAGGGATACAAGAAGTTATATCCTAACATCTTCGGATTCCTTGTGGCTACGTTCCGCATGCAATTGGAGGCGGAACAGGCGAAAACTGAAAGCGAAAAGACCCCGGCACTCAACGAGGCGGTGGCCGAAAATCGTGTGCCAATAATCGGAAGTCATAAGCCCAAGACCAAAAACCATGTAACATATAATCCTTTCCGTTATGAAACGAATCTACCTATTCATTTGTGCCGTGCTCGCTGTATGCAGCCTGTCGGCGCAAGACTTGTACGTGCGCGGAGCGCATAACAACTGGGCTGCCGATGCCAGCAGCAAGATGACCCAGACTGAGCCAGGAATATACACCATCAGCGGCATAACGCTCACCGGCGCATTCAAGATTGCCGACGCTAACTGGAGCGCCACCGCCAACTGGGGAGCGCCTGCCGGCAGTTCGACACTGGTCGTGCCGGGACTGTCGTTCACCGTCGAGTGCAGCAGTAATCCCGCCAACCTCACGGTGGAGAAGAACATGGAGTGCGAACTTATCACGCTCAACACCAACGACTCGACCCTGCTTATCATTGAGCGCGAGCAGCCGCCTACAGACATAGCAGGACCCGCACTATGGCCCGCACAGGCAGTGGTAGTCAGTCCGCTGCCCGCACAGGTCAAGGTGCTCTCAATGAACAACTCGCTTATCCATTACGAAAACGAGTGGCAAGACGATATGTTCAACCGGATCGCCCAAGCCATGCAGAAAGATGCCTCGTGGACTGCCCACACTAATCTCGGCAAGACGCTCGATTACCATTATGAGGAAGGCGAAGGTCTGACACCTGCCGGCACGCCTTCGGCACGTATGCTCGTGCGCACCGAGGCGTGGACACATATCATTCTTCAGGAGCAGACAGCCAAGCCGCGCACGAACTTCGCAGGCTGGCGCCAGAGCGTCATACGTTGGGTCGAGTATATCCGGCAGAACTGCCCGAACCCGAATGCTGTGATTATCCTGCCTATGAACTGGGCGTACAACACCGATCCGTTCGCAGAGTTCAATGCCGCGTTCCTCAAGAACTATCGCGACCTGGCGCAAGAACTGGGCGTGGTGATCTGTCCTGTTGGCTTGGCATACGAGTTGGCATACGAGGGCGGAGTGGATGTACTGAAAGACTGGTTCAAGGACGACCGTCACCCCACACAGCGTGCAACATATATGGGTGCATGTCTGGAGTACGCTACCATCTTTGGCGAAGACCCGACAACCATCACGTGGCGTCCGGCCACACTCACCGATGCCCAAGCCGAGCAGATGCGTGCCTGCGCCAAGAACGCCTGGCAGACCTACAGGCAGACCGTGGATCAGATAACCGGCTGCGTTCACTACGAACTGCGACTGACGTATACTGATGGTCTGTCGGTAGAGACGCTCACCGCAGACAGTTATACCGCCGATGGCGTGGCGTTGACCGATGGCACGCTCTGTATGACCGAGCGGGGAACTGTGACCGTGCAAGCCGCCTACGGCAGCCAAACCTATACCGCAACTGCGCTGTGCGATACTGCCGTTACGCAGGTCGTAGAGATTGATGTGGTGGACCTGGAGGAAGGCGTTTATTCACAAGACTTCAACTCCATAGGCGTTGTTACACGCAGCACAACCGACGCCAAGGGCATGAAGTATCGCTCCGATCTGCCGTTCGGCTGGCGTATCGACCGAAACCTGAGTGGTCCGAGGCTGGTGGGGAGTTACTTTCACGCTGCAGACACACTAATGTACCTGGGCGGTGTATCACTCGCCTCGAACGCCTATAACGGTACATGGAACTGGGGCGCAGACGACAGCGAGGATCGTGCAGTAGGCGGTCTAACCACCGGTGTGGACAACGGCACGCGCGGTATCAACATCATGCTTGCCGCACGCAACAGCACGGCAGGTGATATGACAATCGAGGTCGCCTACGATATCGAGAAGTACCGCAGCGGCAACAACAGCGCAGGATTCACCGTGCAACTGTACTACAGCCCCGACGGAGTCAACTGGACATCTGCTGGTAGCAATTTCGAATCTTCATGGGCTGCAGATGCTGCTACGCAGGGTTTTGCCGAAGTGCCGGCTGAGACGCGTCATGTCAGTGCCCAACTGCCGGTGACTGTCAAGGCAGAGCAGCCCGTCTTTCTCGCATGGAACATATCCGTCAGCAGCGGAACGAACTGCGCAGGTGCACAGGGACTCGCTCTTGACAATGTGGCCATCACCACTCAACCCTCTACCCTCAACACTCAACCCTCAACGCTCAACGCTCAGCCCTCCGCCCTCAAATACATCCGTGCCGGCCATGTAATGATCCGGCATAACGGCGTGGATTATACCGCCTTGGGATTGCCGATAGAATAGTGTTGTACTTGCAAAGAAACTAAAAAACACACAAAATAGTAAAAAAAATCCCGCAATACTTGCAAATGTGGGATTTTTTTTGTAACTTTGTACGACTTTCGGCCTAAGCGCATGGCAAGGCCGGACACACTACTTGATTATTAACACAAAAACATACGATTATGATGACTATTGACAATTACAAGTTCGCCGGCAAGAAGGCGATTGTACGCGTGGACTTCAATGTACCACTGGACGAGAACGGTAACATCACCGACGACACCCGTATCCGCGGAGCGCTGCCTACACTCAAGCACATCCTCGACGAGGGCGGTGCGCTGATTATCATGAGCCACATGGGTAAACCCAAAGGCAAACCGGCTGCCAAGTACAGTCTCGGACAGATCAAGGACGCCGTAGCCAAAGCACTGGGCGTAGCAGAGGTGAAGTTCGCTCCCGACTGCGCCAAGGCACAAGCCGACGCTGCCGCCCTGAAAGCCGGTGAGGTGCTGCTGCTTGAGAACCTGCGTTTCTATCCCGAAGAGGAAGGTAAACCTGTAGGAATCGAGAAGGAAGATCCTGCTTACGAGGCTGCAAAGAAAGAGATGAAAGCCCGTCAGAAGGACTTTGCCAAGACCCTGGCTTCGTACGCTGACTGCTACGTGATGGACGCCTTCGGTACAGCACACCGCAAGCACGATTCGACGGCTGTAATTGCCGACTATTTCGACGCTGACAACAAGTTGCTCGGATACCTGATGGAGAAAGAGGTTAAGGCCGTTGACAACGTTCTGTCGAACATCAAACGTCCGT
>JAFXSS010000066.1 GCA_017525455.1 Paludibacteraceae bacterium | reverse complement strand
CCTATGTCCACCAGGGTATGAACTGATGGATACAACTGCCTGACAACCTCTGCCGCGGCAATCACCTCTTGATGAAAACCCACGCCAAGCCTCTGCGCGCAACCCATTCCCACCGAACCGGTGATACCGATAGTGAGACCGCTTCGCTCAAAGTCGAAAGACCGTTCACTTTGTTCTCTCAAAGTAGAAAGAATGCTTTCTATCATCTCTTTGCCTACCTTCATCGGTTCGGCGTTATGCCGACGGTAGTCGGTGGCAATTACCTCCGGCTTTGAGTCCGAAGGACGGTCGCCCGACTCTTGACCTTCGACTTTCGACTCTTGACTTTCGACCTTAATTAACGCCATCTTGATGGTCGTGCTGCCAATATCTATACCTAACTTATACATAACCTTATCTAATTGGGGTCTTTAATAGACCTATCAAACACGACACAAAGGTACAAAAAGTGTCCGACATTCGCAAGTGCCGAACACTTTAATCCGCAGAAAAGAAAGTAAAATCTTAATCAGGATGCAATTCTCCTTATAAATCTCGCGATTTTATAAGGAACGAAAGCAACGGAGCGGCGTTAGCTGTTACCGTTGCAGGGGTAGTCCGGTTACGGTGTAGGCGTCATTGCCGCTGACGATATACAGTGTGCCATTGCGTATCACCTTACGTTGCTGCGCGTGCGGTGCTGTGGGTTGAGCACCGTCCTTATGCAAGCATAGTCCGGCGCTATGCTACTAAAAAATGCACGCAAGTGCAATTTTTCTGCGGAAAAGTTTGCAAATGTGCATTTTTTTTTGTATCTTTGCAGCGGAAAGCAATGAATCGTTTCCTGAACCTATGAATCGACAGACGTAAGGTAAGATACAATCATTCATAATCCATAAAACCTCAAAATATGAAAAAGCAACTTTTTGCACTTGCTACACTCGCTCTGCTGATGGTAGCAGGCTGCAAGAACAACGATAAACCTGAAGACATCAAATCCCTGAAAGGTAATGAAGCACGCCCCACGTGGACTGAACCCGACGAGTACGACTACACCAGTTCGATGACCGCAGTTATCCGTATCGACCTGGCAGCCCGGTACCCAGCCGCGGCAGCGGACTTTGCCGTTCAGACCGAAGACGTGCTGGCAGCGTTTGCCGGCAACGAGTGCCTGGGCGTAGCCGAACTGCAGGACGGACTGTTCTACCTGTATATTTCCGGTCCGAGCGCCGAAGGACAGACAACGGACGTAACACTGCGGTACTGGTCGGCACAATACACCAATATATTCGTGGCTGAGAACGCGTTCCCCTTCGTAAACGACGACCAGAAAGGCACAGCAGCTGAACCGTTTGTGCCCGCGATAAAGCTTTCGGCAAACAGCGCTAACTGATTGCGCCGGGCGCAATAAAGCGCGCAGTTGCCTCAGCTTTACCCCATGCGAAACGCTTCGCTGGTTTCTTTGGGGACCCCACGGAGACCGCTGACGCTAACTGATTAAAATTTATGATTTCAAATTTTACAATGAAGACAAGAATCATTATGGTGCTGATGGTAGCACTGACAGCAGGACTATACTCCTGCAACGGAAACGGCAACGAACCGCAACCCAAACCCTCAACCGACTTCGACAAGATGATCGGCACATGGACACTGAACTCATACACCGAGAAATGGGTGAACATCGATGCCGACCAGGTAGAGAAAGACCGCACCGTTAACAGCGGCTCGCTGACAATCAAAAAAGAGAAAGACGGCGACGACACGTACTACACCTACACCGAGAACTTCGTGAACGAGGAAGGTACGGAGTACAGCGGACGGATAGAGATCACCGACGGGTGCATCATCCTTAGCGATCCCGAAGGATTCATACGCGGCGACGGAGCTAACACCTACGACTTTACCGTAACCTTCCCCGCTACGGGAAAAATGGAGTGGACGTACAGTTCGACCAAACGGCATATACAGAACAGCGATGCACATAACGACAAACGCGATGTGAAAGCTGTGTTTAGTAAATAAATTTAGGATTGCAAATTTCAAATTTCTTATCTCGGCAAGCCTCGAACGATCTGCTTCGCCGTATGCTTATCTCGGCAAGCCTCGAACGATCGGCAAAGCCGTACAAATTTAGGATTGCAAATTGCAAATTTAAATATTTAGATTTTACAATGAAAAAAGTTATTATGTTAGCAGCTGCGTGCTGCATGTTGGCATTGAGTGCCAGTCTCGTATCTTGTAACCCGGACAAAACCCAGTGCTGGAAGCTGTCAGTAACCGACTCCGAAGGCAAAGTATCGGAATACTTCTTCTACGGCACAGGTACTGAAGCCGATGCCCAGTTGGAGATTTATCACCGCGCCGGTGCCACCAAGATTAGCCGTTCGCAGACGTTCTTGAGCCAAGAGGACTGCAAGAACAAATAATCTGCTGCGGTCAACGAGATGACGACACGATAGTATCGTGCAATCTGTATCAAGCGTACGGGGTTCATAGCCTCGTACGTTTCCAATTGAACAATACACTAAAAATTTTACTGATATGAAAAAGAGCATTCATGTTCTGTTAGCGACTACAGTAGCCATCCTGCTGAGCGCATGCGTTAACTTCAAGACCGAAGCCACAGCGGATGTGGAAGTAACCCAAGGCGGCAAGCCTGTGAGCGGCGTTACGGTGTACAAGTTCGTAGACAAAGGTCTGGGACTCGGCATAGCCAACTACAAGAACAACGCAACCGGTTCGGCCGTAACCAACGGCGGCGGTGTGGCACACTTTGACCTGAAGTCACCCGACGATTTCAGTCCGAGCAGCATTGCAGGCAAGGAAGAAGTAAGTTTCTGCTTCGCTACTTTCGACAAGGCTGACGACTGTCTGGCCAGCGTGCAGGTGAACATCAAGACGGGCGACAAGAAGACCGTAAAGCTGGAGATTCAATAGGGTTGAGAACGCCTATCTTAGGCGTACGAGGCTGATACCCTCGTACGCTTGCCAAATATAAAAATTCTGATAAGATGAAAACCGGTCACAATTATTTCCGAATTGTTGTATGTTTACTGGTAGCGTTGGTATGCAATCTGCCCGAGCGGGCATACGCCGCCAACGATTTTCTGGAAGAGAAGCAGAACTACACCGTTACACCCAAGGGCAACGGCGTTTTGCATTTTAAGATACCTATCTGGTCGTACGGCTGGCAGAACAACTACCGCTGGGGCAGTCCAAGCGTGGTGTGGTACTCCGACAGTTACCATGCAGGCGAGAGCAACTCGGTGACGCGGTTCTTCAATATTCGCAGTTCTGACAAGCAGAACACCTCCGACCCCAAGGTCAGCAGTTCGGCCGAAGTCGATCTGAGTGCCGGTGAAGGTACAGTGAAGATCACCCGCACGGCCGACGGCGGTACGATGCAGATCAACCCGGGCTCAGGTACGAAGAGCGTATCGCTGCCGGCGCAGACATCGCTGGACGGCAGTTACAAACGTGTCGTATATATAGAGTTCGACTGGTATCTGCCCGAGAGTCTGACCAGCAAGCAGTTCTATGTAGGTATCGACTACTGGCTGTACAAGTACGATGCCGACGACAGCAACAGCGGTAACCAGTACAAGCACATCTGGTACGCGTTCCCCAACCGCATGGACGGTTCTGATCCTCTGATGGTACCTGAGCTGCAGTCGCCGTACCTGTACTTCATGAACGACAACGGTGATCCGATGCGCGACGGCAAAGCCGCTATACCGTACGTGGTGTATCAGGAGCCGAAGTACTACACCACGACCGTCAGTCCGTCGCCGATAATGACCAACAGTCGCGCGGGCGTGATCATCGTGCCTACATCCGACAGTATAAGGCGGGAATTTCAGGCCACGTTCACCGTGCAGCCCAACACCGACATATCGACCACGACATCACGTTCCACCAACAAGATTGATATCCCCGCTTTCCACCGCCTGTACGACCTGGCAGCCATCGAGCAGCAAGACGAGCACGGCAGTTACAACGGCAAGAACAAACTGCAATGGAACATACGCAACGCGCTGGCGGAAGATCTGGTAGCCACGGATTATTTCGAGGTACAACGTGCTACCAAACAGGATTTCAGCGATGCACAAACCATCACGCTGCTGCCGATGGAGTCAGGCAAAGACAGTTACCAGTTCGAGGATGACACACGCGGCATGAACGCCGTGACGACCGGCAAAGACTCCTCGACGCTGTACAAGGAACTTGTGTGGCGCGACTACATGCTGACCGACGACGAGGGCGAGCCGATGTACGAGATGTACCTGCGGCTGGTAGCCAAGAAACAGGTGCTGCCCGCATCGCCGCTGTACTACCGCGTGCGCAGGGCTTCGACATCAGCGTGGGATTGGGATCACCCGTTCGCACAATCCGCCACACTGTACAAACACAGTTATCTGGCACCCCTGGCAGCTACGCAGCCGGATTATACGCTCGACAAGGATTTCAGCCAGAACCACCTGGTGCACTTCAACATCAATATCAACAACGCCCCTATCAACGAATCGTCGTTCGGGTTGCAGGACTGCGAACTGGAGCGTTACTTCACCGCGAGCAGAGGCAAACTGGATTCGGTGATACTGACCGTTGACCTCGACGAGCGCGTGTATTACACCACGGAACGTGTTCTGCTGCGATACAGCGCGGCAGGGTTCGAACGGACACTGGAACCCGGTAAGAACGTCATCACTGTACCGGTGAAAGACGAAGGCACACTGCAGATATGGGTGGAGATAACCAACAATACAGCGGAGTTCAACGGCTATGAGCAGGACTTTGCACTTGCCACCTACACAATGGATAGGGCGTATGCCAACATCTTGGACGGCAAGGTTGTAGAGATCCGTATGACTCGCCAGGGGCACATCTACAACGGGATGTGGGATTGTGAGGCGCGCGCCGTGATGTACGGCAACGGCGAGGCTACATACGGCATGACAGCCGCACAACAGCGCTGGGAACAAGTCAAAGACGAAGTGAAGCAGGTACTATATGACAGTCTGATTCACAGCAGCAATTCTTCCGCAGCCTTCGGCCGCTGCATGTGGGACAGAGGTGCACAACTCATACTGATGCGTACCATGCAGGAGACGGGCACAACCATCGAGATGATCGTACCGCAGGATAGCATACGCCGCAATGCCGACGGTTCGTGGACTGCCCACGTGACGGATGTAGCCAACATGGCGTGCACGAACTACTCGTACTCTGTACGTATCGACCCTAGTAATGCCGACCTGCGCTTCCAGAGCAAGGAATCAGAGCAGCCTATAGCCATCCACGGTGCTTCGCTGTACTTCAACGAGGCGGCTGCCATCACATCGTTCACCGCCACACAGGGCGATGCCGCACGCGAGCGGAAGAACGGCGTGCTGCTGCAATGGATACCGTCGTCAGCGGCCGTTGACGAATATGTACTGATGCGTGTGCCGACAGGCAGCACCAACGCACCGGATACCATCTATCGCGGCAAGGAGAACAACTGGTTTGACACCTCGGCCGCACCCGGCGTGCATTACGAATATACGGTTGTATCGCACTATGAGTGCCAAGGCAAGCACACCGACAACTCTGCCACAGCCGAAGGTTGGCGTACGCCTTACGGCGAGATCGGCGGCAACGTTCGTCAGACCGACAACAGCGGCATGGCAGGCGTACAGGTGAGCCTGTCGGCCGGCAATCAAACCTTGCGCACACTCACCACAGACGCCGCAGGCGCATACCTGTTCGACAGCCTGGAGTACGGTGCAGGTACGCAATATGTAGTATCAGTAACCTCGCAGTACGGAGAGTTCAGTTACAACGGCACTCAATCCGGTTCGGCAGCCATCACCTTGGCGGCAGACAACTGTGTGCAACAAGGCATAGAGTTCATCAATACAAGTTGCGTACGGCTGAGCGGGCGCGTGTTGTATGCCATGAGTACGATACCCGTCAGCGGTGTATGTTTCCTGCTCAACGGCGACACCGTCAAGCGCGGAGCAACAGTCTATACCAGCGGCATTGACGGCAATTTCGAACTGACTATCCCCAAATCGATGCCCTGTCGTCTGCAAGTGTCTAAAGCCGGTCACACGTTCGCCAACGACGGCTGGCTGTTCGTAACCGGCACGGATAGCACGTTCTCGCTCGTCAAAGCGCTGGACGGCGTACGATTCTACGACCGTACGAAGGTACGTCTGGTAGGACGTATAGCCGGCGGCCTGAATCAACAAGCACTTCCGCCCGCCTTGGGATTAGGTAAGAACAACCTGGGCGATGACCTGCAGATCGTACTGCAACTGGAGGGCGACAACACCGCACACATCGTGCACGATCCCGATGACCTGACACGCGACACGCTGCATCGGGCAACCGACGGATACAGCGGACATACGGCTGTCATCTACGAGCAGAAGCGCATCATCATACGTCCGGACACGGAGACCGGCGAATATGCAGTCGACCTGTTCCCCGTGAAGTACAAAGTAACGCAGGCCACCGCCACGGGTTATGCCTCGCTGCTGGATGTACAGGCAGGCATGCCGACCTTCGACCTGACTGATGCACCGCTCACCGGTTACCAATCCGACTATCAAGACCGCCACGCGACCTACAACGCGCGTTTTGACCGCATATACCGCAACCCGATACAAGTAGGTGTTCAGCAGTTCATCTACGGAATGAAGCAGGACGGACTGGGTGAGCAGAAACTGGTAGTATCGAGTATGTACGACCAGAGCAACACAGTCAACCTCTATCAGAAAGACTCAACGGGTACTGTCAACTATCTGTTCGGTCACCCGATCTTCCTGAAAGACCACTCGTATCAGTTCCGCGTAGGCGTATATGAGGATTACTACTACAACAACGACAAGCAATCCCGTCCCGACCGCGTGCGGCTGAGCGGAGGGACACTGAAGGTATACAACGGCTTCAAGACCGGCGACAACACCGTATCCACCACGTATGCGCTAGACGACAACGGTGAAGCACTGATCAGTGCAGAGGTTGACAATCTCAACCTGCAGGCTACAGGCGACGAAGCGCTGCGCACCATCGACCTTGCTATCGAGCGCGAAGGCAGTCATACCGATTATTGCGCCGTACGAGGCTACGTGACGGGTAACGTGGTGGAGAACGGCGATATACGTGCTGCAGATACGGATATCAAGATACTGGATATCCTGCGCGACCCGGCAGGCAGCGGCAGTAGTTGCTACCTGGAGAAGGGGGCTACGTACAAGTCAAGTTCCACATTTAATGTTTCACTGAAAGCGGGTATAAACATCAACTTCAAGATCGGTTCGGCTTATGACCAGTCGGTAGGTATCATATCTGTAGCAACCTACTCCGGCGTAAGCACATCGGCCGGCAAAACGTACTCGTTTAACATACCGATAGTTTTCTCCGGCAAATACAACCGCAGCCACAGTTACACATACACTACATCGGAGAAGATTTCCACTAATTCCTCGCCATCCTATGTCGGTGCTACGGGCGACGTGTTCATCGGCCACGCCAACGAGGTGTTGTACGGCACAGTCCGCGCCATACGCGTGATTGACGACAGTACATACCTGCTCCGCAAGCCTGCTATCGATGAGGGATATATCAAGCAGATAGCCTCTGCAGTAGGCACTGACGGCAAGACGTATCACTTCGTGATTGCCAAGGAGACCGTGCTGGGCTCGGGCATGGGGACACAGTTCGCCTATACGCAAAAGCATATATCCACTACCTTGATCCCCAAACTCATCCGCGAACGTAACGCACTGCTGATTGATGCCCCTGACTCCGTCACCGCACAAAAACTGGCTGACAAACAAGGTAAAGCTATCTATTGGAACCTGGCAACCACCGAGGCGGAAAAAGGTACAAAAGGCAAGTACAAACAGATTATCCCGACCAGCGTTTCCGACTACAACGAAGTAGATAAAGTAGGCGCACTTAATGCCGTCATCCTCCGATGGGTGGCTATCCTGGCTGCCAACGAACGGGAAAAAGTTATGGCTAAACAATCCGGCAAGAAAATAGGCACCTACTCCGTCAGCGGTGGCACGAGTCAGGACTACAGTGAATCGTTCAGTGCTGATTGGACGGAAGGCGGCAACCTCGCCTACGGCATTGATCTTGCGCAATTGAAAGAGGGCTTCAAAGGAAACAGTCTGAAGAGCGAAGAGGGTCTGTCGCAGTATGGCGATGCTATCCAATCGCTGGTTGATCAGCAAGGTCAGGATCAGGATTTGGCAAACAATGCGCTGAACGAGGTGAAGCAGTGCCTCGGATGGCACTGCGAGTGTCGCGCCCGAAATGTCCCCACATTGAGGACAAAGCGCGGCACATAGAATTGCGGGACGCGGCATCCCGCGCGGCTTTGCCGCTGCGTCAGGCGAGACGTACAGGGTAGGCTCGCGACGCGAAATAATCGAGCACAAATAATAGCAGTCGCGTTTCTCAACGCGGCTGCTATCCATTCGCAAACAATTTCCCACTCACAAGATACTGCCTTTTAGAAAGGCGGCAGTTGCCTCAATTCTTTTTCACGCCTTGATAGTCCTCGACGGTCTTGGTGGAGATGGTGGTTGTGACCTTGCTTGAGTCGGTTACCTCGGTGTAGGTAGCCGTTGAGGTCACGGTGCGGG
>JAFXSS010000065.1 GCA_017525455.1 Paludibacteraceae bacterium | reverse complement strand
GACCAACTGGCTGCCAACGAAAAGAAGCAGAAAACAATGCTCAAGAACCTGAAAGCCAAAGAGTAAGCGTTGATAGCCAAACAACGCTAACAACAGAAAAAGATTGACGAACTGAACAAACAGATTGAGCGCGCCATAGCCAAACAAGTTGACCGCAAGCAGCAACTGACCAAAGAGCAGGAACTGATAGCCGGCGGTTTTGCGGCGAACAAAGGCCGATTGCCATGGCCGGTAGCCAAAGGCTTCATCAGCGGGCACTACGGCAAGCACCAGCACCCTGTGTATGAGAACGTGACAATCAACAACAAAGGCGTGTACATACAGACGCCGGCAGGAAGCGATGCACGTGCAGTGTATGAGGGCGAGGTGACGACATGTATGGTGATGGGCTCAACCTATGCCATCATCATACAGCACGGTAACTACCGAACGGTATATACGGGCATACAATCGCCGAGCGTCAAACCCGGCGACAAAGTACAAGCCAAGCAAACGATAGGACGTATAGCATCGAACCCCGACGACGACAACAAGACCGAACTGCAATTCCAGGTTTGGCAAGATCGGGAACTGCAGAACCCCGAATTGTGGCTGGCACAGTGATTTTGGTTTTCCTCAGCCAAAAGCACAAATCTGCTCAGAAGAAACCTACAAACAGAAACAATAGTTATATGAAAAAAATAGGATACATACTATTCCTGCTCATCGTTCTGACGGGCTGCAAGCAGGATAACTATCTTGACTGGAAAGCCTTGAACGAAGCATGGCTGGAGCACAACAAGACCCAACCCGGTGTGGTCACCACATCGTCAGGACTGCAGTACAAGCAACTCAACCCGAGTCCTAACCCCACCGAAGCGCGACCGAACTACAACAGCACGGTGTTTGTGGACTATAAGTTGTACCTAATCTGCAGTTACGACGACCACAACTATACGTACAACTCCACCCGCCTGCTGCAAGAGGGAAAAGATGCGGCGTTCAGTATGTCGAACGTGGTCAAGGGTTTTTCCGAAGGCTTGCATATGATGCGTGTACACGACGACTTTGCGCTGTACATCCCCTATCAGTTGGGCTACGGAGCAGAAGGTACAGGCTCGGAGGGATACTACGGATTCATACCGCCGTACTCTACGTTGATATATGAGGTACACCTGAAAGGAATGCAATAATATATGATACAAATACGTAAGTATATCTATCTCCTCATAGCATCCGTACTACTGTCGGCCTGCGGAGGTCACACGACGTACAAGAGCGCCGTGCCGGACGCGCCTATACATCTGGAGATAAACACGAATGTAGGCATGTACGTAGGTTTTGTGCCCGAACATGTAACAGCCTACCTCATCGCCAACGAGAGCGGCATACACCTGAACGGTATAACTCAGCCGCTGACCGTGCAGGAAGCCTACGGCTATGCCGGAACAGTAGTGTACATCGACGGTTTTCACCCCTATGCAGCCTATGACCTGTGCTGCCCGCACTGCCTGCTGCGCAACCAACCCTGCACGATAGAAACGATGTTTGCCGTTTGCCCGACGTGTCACGAAGAGTATGATATCTACTCGGGTAACGGCGTGCCAACCCACGGCATAGCCACCGAACCGCTCAAGCAATATATGACCACCTACAATGCCGCTACAGGCAAACTGTTTGTGGGGCCAAGACGATAAACAAACCTACACCATGCTGAACGAGCACGAACTGATACATATAGGCCGCATACAACGCACGCACGGCACGGGTGGCGAACTGCAATGTCGCATGCTCAACACCTTGTGGGAGGATAACGATGCCACATTCATCATCCTGAACGTGGACGGCATATACGTACCTTTCCGCGTGACCGACTGGCGCACCAAAGGTAGCGACGATGTGCTGCTCACCATGCATGACGTGAGCACCGAGCAGCGTGCCGCACGGTTCACAGGCTGTGAGGCGTACATGCTGCGCAGCGACCTGCCGGAGGAGATAGCCGACCAACCGGACATAGCCGCGCTCAACGGCTACACCATAACCGATAACCGCCGCGGTGAGATAGGCAGGATAACGGCTATCGACACCTCGACGATGAACACGCTTGTACAACTGGACAACGGCGTACTGATTCCGCTGCACGAAGATTTTATTACCGGCATTGATGCGCAAACGCATGTGATACGTGTTGACCTGCCGGAAGGACTGCTATGACCGTACTGAAAAAATCGATACAAGACATGCACCGTTTGTCGCCCGAGGCTTATCACGAGGCGAAGAAAGTGCCGCTGGTGGTTGTGCTGGACAACGTACGCAGTCAGCACAATGTAGGCGCCGTATTCCGTACGGCCGATGCGTTCTGCCTGCAAGGGTTGTGTCTGTGCGGCATAACCTGCTGCCCGCCTAATGCCGAACTGCACAAGACGGCACTGGGTGCAGAACAGACGGTGGATTATACATACTACCCGCACACTACCGAGGCAATAAGCGCACTGCATGAGCAAGGGTACAAGGTGTATGCCATCGAACTGGCACACGACGCGGTTACGCTGGAGAGTGCTATCGGCACACACTCGGCAGGACAACCCGTTGCGCTGGTGCTCGGACATGAGGTGTTCGGTGTGGACGACGATGTGCTCGCCATGTGTGACGGATGCATCGAACTGCCGCAGTACGGCACCAAACATTCGCTGAACGTAAGCGTAACGGCAGGCATAGTGATGTACGCCTGGGCACAAGCCTTGCGGCAACAAACTGAATGCTGACTGCTGACCGCTGATTGCTGATTACTGACCTCTGATATGGAACTACTTGCTCCCGCTAAAAATATTGATGTAGCCCGCGCTGCCATCATGGCAGGAGCAGATGCTATATATATCGGTGCACCGCGATTCGGTGCGCGTCAGGCTGCAGGTAACAGTATAGAGGACATATCGCGGCTGACGACCTACGCCCATCGCTTCGGTGTGAACGTGTTGGTAACGCTGAACACACTGATGGATGATAGTGAGCGTCGTGAGGCTGCCGCCATGGCCTGGCAACTGTACGAAGCAGGTGTAGATGCTCTGATAGTACAAGACCTGCGTCTGCTGCGCGAGAACATGCCGCCGATACGTCTGCATGCCTCGACACAATGCGACAACCGCACCGCAGAGCAAGTAGTAGCCCTGCAACGTATGGGCTTCAAGCGGGCAGTGTTGGCACGCGAACTGACGATAGATGAGATTCGTGTCATCCGCGCGGCTACAATGGCCGACAACCCTAACGAGCCGATAGAACTGGAGGTGTTCGTGCACGGCGCAGTGTGCGTATGTTACTCAGGACGTTGCTATATATCCGAGCGTCTGACGGGCAGAAGCGCCAACCGCGGTGCCTGCGCACAGATGTGCCGGATGGCGTACGACGTACTGGACAGTTCGATGCACGAGTTGCGCGACGAACAAGGCAAAACCATGCACCAGCGCTATGTACTTTCGCTGAAAGACATGGATCGCTCGGCGTACCTAAGCGAACTGCAGCAGGCCGGAGTAAGCACACTGAAGATTGAAGGGCGCCTGAAGGATGCCGACTATGTGACTAACATCGTAGCATACTACAGGCAGAAACTGGATATATTGGCACAACGCGGTACACGACGCGACCTGGTGCACAACTTCACTCCCGATCCCGCCAAGACCTTCCATCGCGGCAGTTCGCCGTACTTCCTGCACGGCCGAACGGCAGACATGGCTAACTGGGATAGTCCGAAATCCACCGGCGAGCATATAGGTATCGTTACATCGTCGCGTGACAGGACAATACATGTGCAACTTCTGCCCGGAGTAACACTGCATAACGGTGACGGTCTGTGCTTCGGCGATCAGGGCTTTCAGGTCAACAGCGTCACGCCTATGGTGAACGGTGCAGTAGCCATCAACACGTTCCGCGCGGTCAGCGTACCAGCCGGCACAATGCTGTACAGAAACACCGACACGGCGTTTCTCAAGCAACTGCACGCCGAACGACGTATACCCGTAACAATAGCGCTGACGGCTACGGATGAGGGATTCATGTTAGCGATGCACAGTCAGACAGAAGCGCCCGACACATGGAGCGCGTCACGCACATTTGCCTACACTCACACTCTGGCAACACAAGCCGAGCAAGCCAAGCAGACGCAGCGCACCCAACTGGCGAAGTTAGGCGACAGCGAGTATATAGCCATCGATGTGCAAGTACCGACAGAGGGATACTTCATCCCGATAAGCACGCTGAATGCCTGGCGTAGGGAACTGGTGACGGCTGCTGCTGAGGCGCAGGACGCAGCACATACCCTCAAGCCTGTAACAACCGCTCATGCCGATGCTGCCGATATACCCGACTACAATGATGCCGATGCACCGTTGATGACCTGCCGCTACTGCATATTGCACGAATCAGGGCACTGCCGCAAGCAATCATCGCCTCTGCCACCAGACCGCGAACCTCGATACTTGCGGCTGCTGAACGGGACAGTGCTCGAACTGCGGTTCAACTGCAAGCAATGCGAGATGACTGTGCATCAAACAAACAAGAATAGATAACTACCGACTACACTCATACCCATTATGCGTAAAACCATATATATACTACTCACCTTTGTACTGCTCGCGAGCACCTTGCTTGCCGCGAACGACCAACAGAAGCAACGACCGCAGATCTGGGACTTCGGAGCGGTGAGCTTCGACAGGACGAAATACGAAAACATGCTTACCACCGGCGAAATCAACGGTTGGATGCCGGCTGCTATTCCCGGTTCGGCCAACGCGTATATATCCGATTTCCTGGGTTCGAAGAGCGTGAACCTGTCGTTCAACGGTCACGGAGGCAAGACGCACCGTCTGCGCACAACGAACACCAAACTGACACGCTTTGACGAATCGACGTTGTACGACAAGGAGCATGACGCCACGTTCACCGGATTCCTGGTATCGAACATGCAAGCCGATGAGGATGTGTATATCGAGCAACAGTTCTTCGAAGGAGATATCATTGAGTATGCTGTAGGCTCATCAGGTGTTCCGGCAACTTACCAAATAAGTTCAGACGACGGGCAATTCAAGCAGACGCGCTCGGTCAGCGGTCAGGGAGCGGAAGTGATATGGTTCTCTATTCCCCGCCGCGGATACTACCGCTTGGCCTGTATCGACGACAAACTCACGCTGGCACGTATCATCCGTTATCCTGCAGAGTGGGGAGACCTGTACTTCACGGGCAATCTGCCCAAACAGTGCTCGCTGGGTATCACCAACCGCGAGAACAAAGCCTTCCATAAGTTGGACTACGGGCAGTCACACATCAGTCTGCCCTTAGGTTATACGTACGACATAGCTCTGCTGGGCGATCCGACCAAGATGCTGGTAACAGCCGACTCAGTCAGTTTCCAGTACGACGGGCAGTCGATTCCCGTCAAGACACGAAACATCGAGTTGAACGAGTTCCGCGGCAAAGTGATAGGACTGCCTGAGAGCGAACTGGGCAAACTGTCGCTTACGCTAACAGCCAAGTACCCGACGACCTTCCACGCCTTCTACGTGCTGAAGGGCAACCGTTACACCATCTACACCGAGCCTAACAACCAATACAAAGTGCGCCCGGTAGGCGTAAATGACTATGTGATGGATACCATTGCCGCCATTACCGATCTGAGCCAACTGGTGTTCACCAAACGTCCCACATACCCGATACAGATTCAGTCGCAGGTAGACTTGAGCAGTGCTACGCTGCAATTCACCAACACCAAGGAACCCGGATACGTATATACGTTCACCGGCACCGAAGGTATAGAACTGCGTTCAGGCACCTACTCCATTGCCGTGCTGGGATTGGACAGTTTCAAGTTGCAGCGCACCTCGCTGCTGAACGTACGCCGCGAAGCAGTAAAGAAACGTTTGGATTTTCGCAGACAACTCACAGCCAGCGACTCACTGCAGTACACCGACACACTGTACGTAGGCGCCAAGCGTGCGTACACTACTATTCGTCAAGCCTTGCGCGCCATCGACCGCATGCACCGCACAGTTGACCAACATGTGACTATAGCCATCGACCCTGGGCAGTACGACGAGATGTTACGTATCACCGAGCCAAACATATCGCTGATCAACAACACCCCTATTCCCTCAACCACCATCAGCAACGGAGGTTTGGATATCGATCCGAAAGCGGTACGTATAACAGGTTACTACGGCGGCGAGTACAACTACTTCTCAATGACCGAGCAATACACGCAGTCAGCGCGCGCGCTACGCGTTAATATGGAGAACAAAGAACTGGCGGTCAAGAACACCGGTGGTCGCGAAGTGTACTACAACGCTTCGGTAGTCATAGCAGCGGAGGACGTAACCCTGGAGAATCTGATCATCGAGAATAGTTTCAACCGCTACGTCACCCGTCTGGAAGCACACGACAGAATCGTGCCGCAATACGATGCTACACCGCGCAGACCGACACAACATCAGTCGATGGAAGTGCAAAAGCCCAAGTATCATCGCCCGGCAGCAGCACTGGCCATTGCAGGAATGGGTGATCGCGTGCAACTGAAAAGTTGCCGGTTGATAGGAGTGCAAAACACGCTGTACGGCGATGCCGGCTGTCGACTGTTCATGCAGAACTGCCATATCATGGGGTCCGAGGAGATAATCAGCGGAGGTTTGACGCTGGTATGTTACCGCTCGTCCATCGAGGTATTTCCTAACAAACGGTCATCGTACTTGCTTGCCGCCCGAACACAAGTCGGTTTGCGAGGTTTCCTGTTCTACCAATGCTTCATTCGTTCCGCCGAACCTGTGCAGGAAATGATCGACGAGCAGTATGCCGAAGGATGTAATCTGGTTAAGCCCAAAGACCACTACGGCGAAATCGTATTCGTTGACCCGCAGTTTGACCTGGCACTCGAATCCATGGCCTACGACAAGGCTATATCTTTCATGCCCGATGATCCTGAGTTCAGCGACGGTATAATTACTCCATATATGTACACTCGCGGTACCGACGGGTGGAACCCGACTAACGACCCCGAAGGCGACTATGACGTAAGTATAGTTGACCTGAAACTGGGCATACACATCGCACCGCACGAACTCGTAATGCATCATATAGCCCAACCGACTACCATGCGAGTGATCACATCCGACGGGTCATGGTTCATCGATCAACTACTGACCGGCACACAATCTTTCCAAATGCCTAAAGGTGTGTATTGGGTAATATTTGAGAACAACAAAGGCCGACAGTCCAAGAAGATTGAGATTCCCGAATAATCATGACAATCAACGATCTACGTCATACACTGATTGACGGCAACAAGGAGATTGATGCTATAGCCGGACTGCTACAGCAACGCAACAACGAACATCTGCTGCTCACAGGTTTGCATGCGAGTATGCGCTCTGTTGTGCTATCGGCATTGCGTGAGCAGGATCAGAAGCACCCTGTGCACCTGATAGTTTGCGAGAATGCCGACGAAGCACAATACCTGTATGCCGACATGCGTACACTGGATGGCGAGCAAACAGAGGGCAACCTGCTGTTTTTCCCACACTCCCATCGCCGCCGACAAACGACCATTGACGAGTCGATGGCCATCCAGCGCACACAAACGCTAAGTGCACTGGCGCAATCGGGCAAACATCTCACTGTAATCACCTACCCCGAAGCATTGAGCGAACTGTCATCGGCACCTGACGTGCTCAAAAAAGGCAGTCTTGCTCTACACACGGGTGATGAGACGAGTATACATTCACTGACCGAGCGGCTGCTGAATTTAGGCTTTACACGGGTGGACTTTGTGTACGAACCCGGTCAGTTCGCCGTGCGTGGAGGCATAGTGGATATATACAGTTACGCTTCCGACGATCCGTTCCGATTGGACTTTTTCGGTGACGAAATCGACTCCATCCGTACCTTTGATATCGAGACACAACTGTCCGACAAACGCGTAGATGAGATAGCCGTTGTGCGTTTGCAGGAAACAGAAGACATGGTTACCTTGGCAGCATATCTGCCACAGCAAACCGTGTATATAGGCAATAATATTCACCTCACTCCACTCCACGCAACACTGGATATCAATACACCATGGGAGTTCACTATAGAGATTGGTGCCAAGAGTTCGTATGACACCAACTCGCGAATAGCCTTTGATACGCTGCCGCAACCACTGTTCCACAAGCAGTTTGAACTGCTCATGCAGGATATAACGGAAAAGTTGCAATTGGGCTACACAATTTATATCCTGTCTGACTACAAGAAGCAAACCGACCGTCTGACAGCAATCATGGACGCTATCAGCGATCAGGAGCAATCTGACAGCACTCAGCCATCAGAGGTTAGAGGCACGCTGTTTACGCCTGTTGACCGCACATTGCATGGCGGATGGATTGATCATGCGCACAAGATTGCCTGCTACACTGACCATCAGATATTCGAGCGCTACCACCGCGTGACGCTCACATCGGACAATGCACGTCGAGGCAAAGCACTTATCACCCTCAAGGAACTCAACCAGTTGCAGGTTGGCGACTACGTTGTGCACTCCGACCACGGAATAGGCAAGTTCGGCGGGCTGGTAACCACCGGCGTCAACGGCAAGCCGCAAGAGATGATCAAACTGATCTACCGCGACGGAGATACTATATTCGTCAGCATTCATAACCTCCACCGCATCAGCAAGTACAAGGGCAAGGAGGGCACAGCGCCGACCGTGTCGCGTGTTGGTTCGGGCGCATGGGAGCGACTGAAGGAGCGAACAAAAGACAAGGTCAAAGAAATTGCCCGCGACCTTATACGCCTGTATGCCACGCGCAAGCAACAGCAGGGATTTGCCTACACACCCGACGGATATATGCAGCATGAGTTGGAAGCATCGTTCATCTACGAGGATACACCCGATCAGGCTAAGGCTACACTGGACGTCAAGCACGATCTTGAAAGCCCTATGCCCATGGATAGACTCATATGCGGTGACGTAGGCTTCGGTAAGACAGAAATTGCCATGCGTGCAGCCTTCAAGGTGGCTACCGACGGCAAGCAAGTGGCTGTACTCGTACCGACCACCGTACTGGCACTGCAACACTATACGACATTCAAGGAACGCTTTCAGAACTTCCCTGTTAGAGTGGAATACCTAAGCCGTGCCAAGTCGCCGAAGGAAGTCAAGCAGATACTGGAGCAACTGTCCGAAGGCAAGATTGATATACTCATCGGCACACACAAACTCATCGGCAAAACAGTCAAGTGGCACGACCTGGGATTGCTGATCATCGATGAGGAACAAAAATTCGGCGTTGCTGTCAAAGAGAAACTCAAGAGTTTGCGCACGAATATCGACGTGCTCACCTTAACCGCTACACCTATACCGCGTACGTTGCAGTTCTCATTGCTCGGTGCGCGCGACCTGAGTGTGATGACCACTCCGCCGCCTAACCGCTATCCTGTAATCACAGAAAACATAACCCTTGACGACGAGGATATCATCAAGGAGGCTATTGACATCGAGATGTCACGCAACGGGCAGGTGTTCGTGGTCAACAACCGCATTGACATGCTCGAGCGCATCGAACATCGCATTCATCGCCTGTGCCCTGAAGCACGTATAGTGATTGCCCACGGACAGATGCCTGCAGAGGAAGTGGCACAACGGTTGGAGGATTTCATCAATTATGATTACGACATATTGATTTCCACCACAATCATCGAATCAGGCATAGATATACCCAATGTGAACACAATGTTCATATTCTCGGCACAACACTACGGCTTAGCCGACCTGCACCAGCTTCGCGGTCGTGTGGGACGTAGCAACCGCAAGGCATATTGCTACTTGATTACGCCAGAGCGTGAACTGCTCACGCCCGAAGCACGCAGGCGTTTGGACGCTATAACCACCTTTGCAGAACTTGGTTCGGGATTTCATCTTGCCATGCAGGACTTGGATATTCGCGGAGCGGGAAACATGCTCGGCGCCGAGCAGTCAGGCTTCATCGCTGACCTCGGCTATGAAACATACCAACGCATCCTGAACGAGGCTGTAGAAGAACTGAAGCAGGAAGAAGGACTAACGACAAACAATGCTGAGAGTGAAGAACAGTCACCATCCCGCGACGGCTATGGCGAAGCCACTCACCGCTGGGTAGCCGATGCACAATTCGAATGTGACCTGCAGGTAAGTTTCCCACCCGAGTATATAGAAAACATAAGCGAGCGTATTACCTTATATCGCGAACTCGATTCACTGCGTGACGAGCAGGAACTGTTGGCGTACGAGAAACGTCTGATCGACCGATTTGGGCCGTTGCCCGAGCAAGCACAAGAACTGCTCAATGTTGTCCGGCTGCGTTGGATTTGCTGCCGTCTGGGCATCGACAAGATCATGCTCAAGGGAGAACGAGTTGCTCTGTATCTGCCGCAGAACAATGACGCATACTACCAAAGTGCAGCGTTCGCCAGTCTGATTCAGTACGCCGTTAGCCGTCCTAAGCGGTGTATGTTCCATGATGAACCTGTACGTACCAAGGGATTGACAGCAGAAGAACTCAAGACAGTACCACACAAGCGATACATCACTATACAGGAAGTAAAAACCATAGCAGGAGCAATCAACCTGCTAAGCAAGATCGAGCAAAACTCTATTTCACAGGATTGATATAGTAGAATGCTGTGTCACCCTTCAGAGTGGCAATGATATCCTGCAATATGCGTTCGGGGTGCACTACCCCACTCTCCCAAAAATCGTTGGCACCGGATGGCAAACAGCGTTTGCGAAAGTTGTACAGCCGTCCGTTTTGATAAGCGCGAAACAAGGCGTGCTGGCTGTTCATCTCGATAAGCGCTTCTCTGCTCGGCACATTACATCCTAACCACACGTCAGCATCAGCAAAGGTTAGCAGTGCCTGCTCGAAGGTAAGCGGGATAGACGTCTCACGCGGGTCATCGGCATAGGCGTAGTTGGCACCGGCATCCTTGAACAACGCACCCATATACGTTCCTCCGGCGGGCACGTACCACGTACCGCGGAAATCCAAGCCAGATACAATGGAGACGGATTGCTGGGCGCTGAGTGCCGACTGCTGATCTTTCAATGCGTTATACTTGCGCTCGACATCGGAAAAGATGCTGTCAGCAAGATCCAACTTATCAAAAAACACAGCCACAAACCGTATCCACTCGGCACGCGCCAGAGGTGTCGATTCACGCCACTCGTTGTTATACAGCACGGGTATACCCACACTCTCCATTCGTTCCGCTGATTGATCGCTGGGCGAATAGGTGGAGTACAGCATTGCTTGCACGCCGTTGGCAATGATCCGTTCGCAATCAGGCTGCATAGCGTCACCCAAGTGCTGACAAGCAGCAGGAAGTTCATGATAACTGACTTCGGGGTTGCACATACCTGCAAGTTTGTCGAGCAATCCTAGTTCGGCTAACATCCCTATGTGCGTAGCTGAACTGGCACCGAGTCGCTCCAGCGGCTCGGATACGTAATACGTAGCCATGACACTATCCTGCTTCCACGGTGCAAACACGCGCACACACTTCCCGCCGAGCGTGTCGGTGATCTGAAATCCTGTGGCGTATTTATTACCCGGTCGCGGCGTGTGGGTACGTTGCACCTTGGGCGTGCATGCTCCTAACAGGAGCACACACACCAGGGCAATCATGCAAGCCAAACTTGGCTCGCGTATATCAGAGGTTCTTACAAGCATATTCATAACCCGCCATCAGGGCGCGGATATTCGTCTCAACGATAGCCTCACTCTTGCGGGCAAACACCTTCTGCAGTGCAGTCTTCATAATCTCCGGCTCTATACCAAGCATGGGGATAGCAGCACCAAGCAAGACCATGTTCGCAGCCTGCACAGGTGCATTGATCTCTTTGACGAGCGCATCGGTGTCAATCAGGATGTGCTTTGGGCACGCCTTGACGGCGGCATACACCTGATCTATATCCGGATAATTGTCGATATTACGGAACGGAACGGATGAGGTTACTACACATCCTTCGGGAGCGAGCCAAGGCACGTAACGCAAAGCCTCAAGCGGTTCGAGCGAGAGGATAATATCCGCCTTGCCTTGCGGGATAAGATCCGACCAAATTGGTTCGGTAGAGATACGCAGGTGGCTTTGTACTTCGCCACCGCGCTGACTCATGCCGTGCACCTCGGCTTGCTTGAGATACCAACCTTCAGCCAAAGCCGCCTGACCTATAACTGTGGCAATAGACAGGATTCCTTGCCCGCCCACGCCGGCTAATATAATGTCTTTTTTCATTGTTGCGATGATTTATGGTTAATCAGCCATATGGCTGATACTATTTTCTTGCTTTACGTTTGAGGGTCTGAATGCACTCACGGCGGGCGATGACCACCGATGTTCCATGGTAGTTGATCTCCTCGCGGATAACGGCTTTCATCTCCTCCATGTTCTTGGCAAGCGGCACAACGACGCGTACGTGCTCCTCGGGAATACCCATAGCCATACATATCCGTTCGAGTTTGCCTGTGCCGGCAGAGTCCTGACCGCCTGTCATGCCAGTGGTGAGGTTATCGGAGATGAGCACTACTACATCGGCGTTGCAGTTAGCGCAATCAAGCAGTCCTGTCATGCCCGAGTGCGTGAAGGTCGAGTCACCGATCACGGCGATAGACGGATATTGTCCTGCATCGGCAGCCCCCTTAGCCATAGTGATTGATGCGCCCATCTCTACGCAAGCATGTATGGCATGGAAAGGTGAGAGCGCGCCCAGGGTGTAACAGCCTATGTCGCCGAATATGCGCGCCTCGTTGTACTCGCGTGCAACTTCGTTGAGTGCAGTGTACATATCGCGGTGTCCGCAGCCCTGACACATCGAAGGTGGTCTGCCGGGTAGCACAACTGTGTTGATTTCTAATTTCTGATTTCTAATTTCTGATTGAGCGAAGCAATCCGGCGAGAGTTCGCCCATACGCGGTAGGTCACCTGTCAGGCGTCCTTTGAGCTTGACGGTGGACGGCACAAGTCCGCGCAGCAGTTCTTCCACCACGGGTTGTCCTTCTTCAGCCACCAGAATCTCCTCCGCGCCATCGGCTACCATCTGGTTGATAAGTGCCACAGGCAACGGATATTGGGTAATCTTCAGGATTGATGCGCCTTGGGCTATACCTGCCTCCTGCATGTAGTTGTGAGCAATGCCGCAGGTTACGATAGCACGTTTGGGATTCGTGCCGCGGGTATACGTATTGTTGCCGCACTCCTCGCTCAGACGGATGAACTCCGGTTGTTGGGCGAGCAGGTCGGCATAGTTGCGTTTGGCAAACGCCGGCAGCAAGATGAAGTGCTGCGTATTCTCCGGCAGGCTGCGGTTGTTCTGCGGACGAGGTGCATCGGTGGTATTCACCATAGCACGGCTATGCGCCATACGGGTAGTGACACGCATCAGCACCGGCACACGCAGTTGTTCCGACAGGTCGAATGCCTGACGGGTCATGTCGTAAGCCTCTTGCTGGTTCGAGGGCTCGAAGCAGGGGATAAGTGCAAACTTGGCATAGAAACGCGAGTCCTGCTCGTTCTGCGAACTGTGCATCGACGGATCGTCAGCCGCCACTACTACCAATCCGCCGTTCACACCCGTGATAGCTGAGTTGACAAACGCATCGGCACATACGTTCATACCTACGTGTTTCATACGAACGAGGGCACGTTTGCCGGCGTATGTCAAACCAAGTGCTGCCTCCATGGCAGTCTTCTCGTTGGTCGCCCATTGGCAGAAGATGCCGGCAGGTGTCTTGCTCTCATGGAGCTGAATGTACTCCGTGATTTCTGTCGAGGGGGTACCCGGGTAAGCATACACGCCGCTCAGTCCGGAATCGATGGCCGCCTGAGCAATAGCCTCGTCTCCTAAAAGAATGTGTTTCATGATATATTGTGATTTAGTTATTTGTTATTTACTGTATCTCAAGTCTCGAGATTATGAGATGTCGAGGTCATATCTTCCTCGTTCTTTTGGTCTTATCATATCAATCAAAGCACATCTCCGGCTCCAGATCTTGCGGGCTGCGCCAGATCATGTGATACTCTTCACGCAAGATGCGTTTCTTATGTTTCCAAAACCAATGGCACGCGCCATACCCCCATTCGCCATCCGGCATACCTAATTCTTTACGTGTACGACGTTTAGCTTTTGCATCTACCTTTGCGCGAATAGCTCTGTATTCTTTTAGTCGGCTTGGTGCCACTTCGGGTAATTGTTTCATAATGTATCATTTTTATATCAACCAACTATGGCTGATGCATTGCAAGAGATAATTGTGCTATGATGAAGCCGCGGAGAGTTTGATAATATTTGTCGGCTGGGATGTTGGGACGGCCATCTGTTGTGCCTGGTCGATGCGTTCTTTCTATATCTCGCAAGAGTGGTCAATGGTTAGGGTAAGAGTAGTGCTAGGGATGCTGAATGGACCTACCCGATGTCGTGTCGTTGTCGTGTCGTTATCGTGTCGTTATCGTGTCGTTTACGTGTCGTTGTCGTGTTTGGATGTAGTAGAATGGTAGTCGGACTGCGGAGAGAATGCTTCAAACAGGCTATCTTTCGGCACGGGAGCAGTGATAGTCACCGTCTCCTTTTTGACCGGATGGACGAAGGTGATCTGCCGAGCGTGCAGGCAGATGCTGCCGTCGGGATTTGAGCGACGAGCGCCATACTTCAGGTCGCCTTTGATTGGGCAGCCTATTGCCGCCAGTTGGCAACGGATCTGATGATGACGACCGGTGAGGAGTTCAATCTCAAGAAGTGTGTAGTGGTCTCCGGTTGCCAATGTGCGGTAGTTGAGAATGGCGAGTTTGGCATCTTTCGCGCCAGGCTTGGCTATGTAGGATTTGTTCTGCGCCTCGTTGCGGACGAGCCAGTTCTCCAAATGTCCTTCGGGCTGCTTGGGCGCACCTTGCACAATAGCCCAATATATTTTATTTATTGATGGATTGATGGATTGGTGGATTGATGGATTGGGAGTCAAGGATTTTTCCTTGAACATCTCGGACAGGCGTGTGAGCGCCTTGCTTGTGCGGGCAAAGAGCACTACTCCGCTTGTAGGACGGTCAAGACGGTGCGGTACACCAAGGAACACTTCTCCGGGTTTATTGTACTTGACTTTGATGTACTCCTTGAGCATATCTGACAACGGTTTGTCCCCTGTCTTGTCGCCCTGCACAATCTCACCGGGAGCCTTGTTGACAGCTATAATATGATTATCTTCATAGAGGACTTCCATATTCTCGTTTTCTCTTGCAGTGCACACTTTGCAAAGTTCCTACAAAGATACAAAAAATTTTGCAATTTTGCAAGAGAAAGTGAACATTTAATAGTATTTTCTTGCAAAGAATAGTTTTTTTTACAAAATGTTTGGATATTCAACTAAAATTTTGTACATTTGCGAGTTACTGAAAAACATATTTTAATTACTGCTGTAATTATACTGCGAAGTATAACGATATAGATAATGTCAAAGATTTACGAATCTGACGGGCTATACGAATTCCTCCGTCCGATGCAGGACTGGCTTTTCCGCCGATCATACAGACGGTTTGTTCAAGTAGGACTGGATAAGATCCCTACGGATGGTGCAGTGATATTTGCCCCCAACCATTGCAACGCGTTGAACGATGCGTTGGCAGTGCTCAGCATAGGACCGGAGCGCAAAGTATTCGTAGCACGCGCTGATATTTTCCGCAAATCGATTGTACGCAAATTGCTTGCATGGCTGAAAATCATGCCTATCCGTCGGATGCGTGACGGAGCATCGGCCGTGCTGCATAACGACGGAACAGAACGTATGGCGGTAGAGACCTTGCGCAACGGCGTCAAGTTCTGCATCCTGCCTGAAGGAACACACCGGCCCAAGCATTCGCTACTGCCGCTGAAGAAAGGCATCTTCCGGATTGCGCTGCGTGCCAACGAGGATTTCGGGCAGCAGAAACCCGTGTATATCGTGCCGGTAGGTTTGGAATACGGCGACTATTTCCACCTATGGGACACACTGATGATTACCATTGGTGATCCACTGAACGTGACTGCATTTGCTAAGGAACATCCGGAGATGGATCAGGCGCAACTGATTAACGCCCTTATCCCGGAACTGACGGAACGGATGAAACGCACGTTCCTATGGGTGCCCGACGATGAGAACTACGAGCAGAACTGGGCAGCACTCAGTGCCAATCCGCCTGCACCATTTGATCAGATGAAGAAACGCCACGTATCTCGTTGGCTGCGTCTGACAGGTCTGGTGCTTACCGCACCGCTGTTTGCCGTATGCGCCCTGCTGACCATCCCGCTGTGGGGCACGATGCTCTATGTGCGCAAGCATGTGAAGGATCCGGCATTCCACAACTCCATACAATACGTGCTGCAATTCCTGCTCATACCGCTCAGCCTGTTCCTGGCCTTGCTGCCGTGGATGGCGGTGGAAGAGTGGATGTACCAATTAAGGCAATTCAAATTATCATAAACAATGTTTCGAGTATATTTAATCATAGCACTTTATGTGCTACTGCCCGTTGTAATCATCGAATGCTTCAAGCGATGGCGCTGGGCAAAGAGGACCGGAACAGTGGTCATGGCTTATGCCATCGGCATCCTGTTTGCACTGACCGGATTCGTACATTTCGACGCGGGGACAGCGGCCCAGGTCACGTTCAGCAAACTGCAGTCAACACTGATGTCCGTAACTGTGCCGCTGGCTATCCCGCTGATGCTGTTCAACTGCGACTTCAAACTATGGACAAAAGCCCTACCGAAGACCACATGGTCGCTAGTATGCGGCTTGGGAGCCGTGCTGACTGCAGTTATATCCGGTTACTTCGTTTTCAGAGGACGCGGGATCCCCGAGTTTGAGAAAGTCTGTGCGATGATGACCGGCATCTACACCGGCGGAACAATGAACTTCAACGCATTGGCCGCATCGCTTGGCGTGGACAAAACAACGATGGCGATTGTGCTGGCGTTTGAAATGGTGCTCACCACGCCGTATATCTTCTTCATCATCGGCGGCGGATACAAGGTGTTCCGCAAAATGTTGCCCTATCAGGACGTAACCTGGCGCGGAAACAGGGACAGTGAGGTTGCAACCAAAGACGTGGAAGACTACCACGGCATGTTTGACAAGAAAAACATAGGAGGCATGCTTGCCGGTCTTGGACTAAGCGTGATTATTCTGGTTTTCGGTGCCGGTCTGGCATATCTGCTGACGGGCACGCTGAATGAACTTGTGGTAATCCTGACAATCACCACACTATCCATCATCGCCTCGTTCTTCAAGCCCGTGCGTGAACTGCCCAAGACATTTGAACTGGGAATGTTCTTCATTCTCATCTTCTCGGTCATAGTGGCCTCACTGTTCGATATCCACAGCGTCAACGGCGGATCGCTGATGATTGGTCTGTTCGTGCTGTGGGTAATGGTTATGTCTGCCGGACTGCATCTGCTGCTATGCAGGGTTGCGCATGTCAGCGGCGACCTGTTCTGCGTGAGCCAGATAGCCCTACTCTGCTCGCCTCCGTTCGTGCCGCCTGTAGTGGGAGCGATGGGTAACAAGAAAGTGCTGATTTCCGGTATCGCTATCGGTCTGGTAGGCTATGCACTAGGAACGTATTTAGGTGTTATGATCATGTATCTGCTGAGCATATTATGAAACGAGTATATTGTATTTTAGGAGCCCTAATTATACTGGCCGGCAGCGCATCTGCCAAGAAGGAGAAGAAGGTAGAGGTGGACAGCCTCGGCAACAAGATAAAGACGGGTTGGAACTTCGGCATCCTGCCATCGGTGGCGTATGATGCCGACTACGGATTTCAGGGCGGTGTGCTGACCAACATCTATGACTACGGCGACGGCAGGCAGTACCCCGAGTATATCCACTCGCTGTACTTTGAGGCAGCCTATACCACCAAGCACCACGGTATATTCCGATTCAACTACGACTCCAAGTACCTCATCCCGAATCACCGTCTGACACTGGATGCCACATACCTGCCGGACGCGATGTGCGACTTCTACGGGTTCAACGGCTATCAGGCTGTGTATCAGCATGGCTGGAACCACTGGAACAAGAACCCGATGAAGATGACCGACACGACGGAATATCTCTCGCGCGTATATTATAAGTACAAACGTGACCTTATTCGCGTGGCGGGAGATATAGAAGGCACTATTTACAACGATCTGAAGTGGAACGCCGGTATAGGTGTGCTCGGTTATATCATCGATGATTGTGACATCAATATGCTCAACGGCAAGAACACGTATGACCCGTCGGTTCCGCATTATGCGCAGAAACCGCTTGACCCGAATGTGGACGGATTATACGAGAAATACAAGCAATGGGGACTGATTGATGCTGACGAGGCCAACGGAGGCTGGCATCCGTATCTGCGCGGAGGTATAACCTACGACACACGCGACAAACGCCAGGGGCCGAACAGCGGTATATACGCCGATGCGTTCTTAACCTACTCTGCAGCGTTCAATGCCGCCTATGGACGGCAGGCTACGGCCGGATACAACCACCTGCAGTTCAACGCCACGTTCCGTCATTACGTACCGTGCTACAAGGACAAGAACGGCATCAACCGCATAACCTTCGCCTACCGCGTGGGAATCCAAAACAACATAGCCGGCAAGAGTCCGTTCTACATGAACAACTACCTGAATACGCTCTTTATCCAGCGTGTGTATTACGAGGGATTAGGTGGCGGCAACAGTGTGCGCGGTATGCTCGCCAACCGCATACTGGCCAACGGCTTTCTGTACGCGAATGTCGAGTTCCGCTTCCGTGTAGTGAACTTCGACATCGGTCGCCAGCATTTCTTCATCGGACTCAACCCGTTCTTCGACCTGGGTATGATTACCCAGCCATACGACCTTGACGAACTCGTCAACATGCATACAGGCGGCTTTTATCCGACTCTGCAGGCAAGCGTGGCTGCCACCGGCGACGACTACAGCAAGTTCTTCACCACCTCCACGAAAGACATATACATACCGCACATGACTGCCGGCTTGGGACTGAAGATCGGCATGAACGAGAACTTCGTACTGAGTGCCGACTGGGGCATGCCAATCAACAAGCAGGACAATGCAAAATGGGCAAATTTCTACGTAAAAATGGGCTACCTGTTCTAAGGCAGCCCATTTCTTTACTGTCAGCAAGATTGCTGCAGTCTATATCATCACACATGCTTTGTTGTTGAAGCCGTCGATATACATCGTCAGGCTTTCTGGCAGACGTACATGGCGCACTAAGTCAGTCTCTTCTATTGCGGGCAAGCGATCCAGAGCCTCGCTATCGTAGCAGTCATCCGGACGCGCCCACGGGTCTATATTCATATATCCGACATTGAACGATGTGAGGTTCTGGAAGAAATGGCTGCCTTGACTGGGTTCGATGCGGAAGTTCTCCAGGCCGCACTCGGCTATTGCTTTGGCTTCGCTTATATCACTCCACTGCACGGGTACACCCAGTGTAGGAATCTGCGACCCCCAGCGACCGTAACCGATAAGCAGATACTGTCTGCCTTGTTGACGCATTCGGTTGTTCCAGTCGCGGATAGTAGCCGCCATTTCACGCGTACGCAGTACATCGAACGTATCACGGCGCAGGTAGATAATATCGGTTATGTCGTCAATTTTCCCTACTCCCAGCGCGCTGCCCGAACGCAGCAATGCGCCCGATTCGTCAACCTGCGTCCAATCAACCTTGGCAGTCAGGCTGTCGGCGGAAATAGGACGAATCTGTAGGACATTGAATATCTGTGGTTCATGTTCCAGATTGGCGGCAAACTCGATTTCCACGGGCGTCTTTATCTCCTGCTCGGCAATGGTAAGCAGTTCGCGTATGATAGCAGTCAGCGGGAAGGTATTGAACTTCAGTTGCGGTGCAAACGTCACGATACGCGGGCCGTCAGGGTAACAGGAATCAACGAGTCGCATATTCTCGCGGTCGTAGGTAGAGGCAATGAGTTTGAGCGACTCGAACTGCGAGCAATCGTGTATCGCTATGCGCTCCAGGTTTACAGCATCGTTGACGGATGTCTTGAACCGTTCAGGACTGAGCGACAGGGCTAACATCGACTGCTGCGTCTCGCGCATGGCAAGGTCAACGGTCGATGTCTGTAGCACGTTCTTCGGGTACTTAGGCGAGAACCGAAGCACTTGCTCGCCATCTACAACGGCTTTGCCCAGACCGTAGGCAATCTTCACGATGCCATCCTCGGGTTTTTCCTTACCTACGGGGTAGAAGTTGATGCTACGTGCCACACCGGAAATGACGGGGAAATAATAGTTCCCCTCTTGCTCGCCGCACACCTCCTGCAATACGATAGCCATCTTCTCCTCGCCAGGCACATTGCCTGTGGATACGATGTATCCGCGCGAGGCTGCAAAATAAACACTTGCATATACTGATTTGATTGCCTTGCTGAGCATTCGGAGTTGCTGGTCGGCATTCTCGGTATTAGGTATCATATACGTGCTATACACACCGGCAAAAGGCTGATAGTATGAGTCTTCCAGTTTGCTGGAAGAACGTATAGCCAGCGGCCGATGTGTCACGCGAATGAAGTTTCGGAGTGCACCGCGCAGTTCGAGCGGCAACATGGCTGCCAGGAACTCCGACAGGATCTCTTCGTCCGTCAAGTCGGCGTTGATAACGTATTGCAAACCGTTGTCGTGGATGAACTGGTCGAAATAATCTGTAGTTATCACCATCGTTCGCGGCACAAGCACGCGCACCTCAGGCCAGCGGTCGTACAAGTCGTACTTCTGCAACACATGGTTCAGGAACGCCAATCCGCGTCCTTTACCGCCCATCGCACCGTCGCCGCAGCGCGCAAACCAGATAGTGTCGTTGTAGGTCTCATCGGAGTATTTAGCCACGACGCCCAGCGCTTGATTGATGCGGTAGTCGTGTATCAGCCGGATATTCGTCTGACGTATATGTTCAATGTCTGTGTCATCCTGAATCTTCAGCGCGCTGACCGGACGACCGATGCTGAACAATCCGCGGGCGAACAGCCATTTGCTTAGGTAGTTATTGTCACTCAGCCTGCGGAACGCTGCGGGAGAGATAGTGGATATGATTCGCTCAAATCCCTCCAGATCGCTCGCGCGGTCAATTTCCCTACCCGTTCTCGGATCGCGGGCAATGAAATCGCCGAATCCAAACTCCCGCTCGATATACTCGCTCACCTCTTGGGTCAGGGTCTTCGACTGCTTGATTACGAAACCTACCTTCAGTTTGTTGGCTATCTGCCGCATCGACTCCTGCGAACTTTGCATCAGGAACGGCATTGTAGGATTGTCCTTACGGATGAGTTTGCACAATTCGACACCGGCATCCAACTTCTCCGACGACGAAGGATCGCCTTTGTGAATCACGAATCCTACGTCAGATATCACGCCGATTATATTACTGCTATAACGGTTGTACAGTTCGACAGCCTCGTCGTAGCAGGTAGCCATCAGCACTTTCGGTCGCGAGCGTTTGCGCAGCAATTGCTGTTTCTCATTCAGGGCGTCGCGAATGGCTATGCTGTTCTGCTGTAGAACGAGTTTGTACAGCAACGGCAGATAGGTCGAATAATACCGCACGCTATCTTCCACCAGCAGTATGGCACGCACTCCTTCCTCCAGGATGTCGTGCGGCGCGTTCATACGATCCTCTATCAGTTTGTTGATAGCTATGATCAGGTCGGTGGAGTTGTTCCAGTTGAAGTACAAGTCGATATCGCTACGGTCGTGCTTGTCGATACGGTTGAAAACCTCCTTGCTGAACGCTGACAACAGCACTACGGGACACTCAGGCAACAACTGTTTGGCTGCCTTGGCAAACTCGAACACATCCAATTCGCCCACGCTGTACATCGTGATGATCAAGTCGTAACGCTCGCCTTGCTCAATGAGTGTCAGCGCCTCACGGGTGGTCTCGGCACGAGTCAGCGATGGTGGGTTACTCAGATTCAGTTCGGCATACTCCTGCGCAATCTGCACATCGATGCGCCCATCCTCTTCCAGCGCATAACTGTCGTAGTTATTGCACACCAGCAGAATCCGCTTCACGCGCTTCGCCATCAACGATGTGTAGTTACTGTTCTCCATTATGTTCCTCAATTATTTTCGTTTTTTGAACTATCCTAAATTTTCGGATAGTTGCCCTGCATGGTTTTTCTTTACCTTGACCAGCCTTCAATTTTGTATATTGCTGTATTGAGCAGTTGCGGCTCGTCGGCAGAAACCGGCTGATACCACAATTCAACTCTTGCCGCATAATAATCACCCCAAGAACCTTCCTTAATCGTAAAATAATATTTTTTGTTATTGTTATTGACAGATATTGGTCCCCCTTCCATTTGATAAATAACGGCAGTATCGGATGGTTCGACAGAAATAGTACTATTGAATTTAACATTTGCTTCTGAAAGAGGGAAATCGGATGTAGCCTCATACAATTTTAAGTATATCTCTCCTTTTTCCGGAATAGCAGGGACTAACGCTCTGTAACTATACATCCCCCATTCTCCTGTCAAAAGAATGCCTCGACTGATTGTAACACTGTCTTGTTGGGCTTCATCACTACTACTCCTGCAGATATAGGGTTCATAATACACCATGCCTTGCGGTATAGGATGACGATGCCCGAAATGGTCGAAAGCTCCTTCTCCCATACCTGCAAATAACCCACAAACAAATGAATAAATAATAAGCAACACACCTATTCCCACTATCCTTCCGGCATTGCGATATTGCTTTTGTATTATGGCGACAACAAGGGTTGCTATAATAAGCAGAGCGAAGATGAGTGCTAATCCCAACGCTGTCATTGTTAGAATCATATCCAAATTATGCTCCCAAAGACTAAATGCGGAAACGGGACAAATCATGGCAAGTGACACTCCGTACGCAATAATCCAGTAAGGCAGTAATTGCACAAACTTATTCCCCTCGGAATCCCTCCTTATACGAATAATCCAAACGATGGCTAAATATACGAAGAGGATGAGTACAAGAATACTAATAAATGATAATATCATATTTTCTCGGTTTTATAAATTCATAACGTATGTCAAACTATCGAGTAGCGTTTTTATTGTTGTTTGCTTAATTGTGCGATGACGAAGCCACGGAGGGTTTCGTAGTATTTGTCCTTAATGACGGCAGGGGAGTTGGGGCCAAAGAACTGGGTGTTAGCTTTCTTGATGTCTTTGTTGGCGAGGCGCTTGTATTGGTCGTATAGATTCTGCCAATAAGCATGGCGGACGGGATTGTCGAGTTCCTGTTTGGCTTGCGTGGAGCGCTGACCAAAACCGGAACTGTTGGCACGCTGACTCGGAGTGATTGACTTGGGGTCTTTGTGCTTCGGGTAGTTACTGATGACCGTGCGACCATAACGATGCGTTGCATAAAACTCGCTGTCACCGGTGAGGCGACCACTCAGCTTGTCTAACAATATGTCTAGCTCTGCTTTTGCCATATTCTTATGAGGGTATTCTTAGCATTAAACCAGCACCCGTTTACGTGTCGTTTACGTCTCGTTATCGTGTCGTTTACGTGTCGTTTACGTGTTATTGTCGAGTGAAGCAGGTAAAAGGATGCTAATTTTTTACTTTTATTTGCTTTTTGCCTTCAAATAACGCTTCTTTTGGGCTTTGGTCATGTCCTGGGTGATGAGATCGGTCGTTAGTGTCGGGACAACTATGGATTTTGCCATTTCGCCGGGCTGAATGAATTGCGAACCGTTCCATAGTTGGGGCACAAAATGCGTGTAGGGATACTCTACAGCCAGTTCTTTCTGTTTGAAATACTTCTCATCCAGATATACAAATCCGACATACACCTTACCTCCGGCAGCCAAGCCGACAGGTTGTCCCACCTCCACTGCATCGCCGGGCTGAACCAAGGCGCGACGCATGTGGTAATATACCGCAAAGGTCTCGTCAATATGATTGATAATCACACCTTTCTTATCGCCCACCAGACAGGCCACGCCGCCACGCATAGCATACACCGTATCGTTATTCTGAATGCTGAAGGAGAGATAGTTCTCTGTCCTTTCGCTATTGCGGGCATGTATCGTGTGCGGTTCGATGAGAATACTGTCTCCTACCGCCAGAGGCAACGCGTAATACCCGTCAGCAGGTTCATTCTTGGGGAAAATTCCTCTGTAGTAGCGATACTCTGTCTTGGAAAAATTCCCTTCGGCAGCTTGCGACTGCACCGGTCGGCTCTCCACCAGATTCTCTCCGGGAAAAGCATTGTAGTAGCGCGCACCTTTGCGTACAACCATGTAGGCGCAATGGTCGGTGTTGATGTATATTCGCTCCTTGGACTTCGTATCGACATTATATCGGACTTTATTCTGCACAACTGCCTCGGGACTGTTACACAATGAAAACACCCGCATGAACTCCTGAGAGTACATCGTTGAGGCAAAAGCCAGCAATACTATAAAGATTCTATATCGCATATATATCAATTTATTTATACAAACCCTTGTTCAAAGGCCAAATGACCTTCTCGCGGTTTATACTAAACCCTGCTCAAAGGCCAAATGACCTTCTCGCAGTTTATACTAAACCCTGCTCAAAGGCCAAATGACCTTCTCGCAGTTTATACTAAACCCTGCTCGACCATCGCATTGGCGACCTTCATGAAGCCGGCGATGTTAGCGCCTTTCACGTAGTTGATGTAGCCGTCTTCTTCTGTGCCGTACTTGAGGCAAGCGGCGTGAATATCCGCCATGATGGTGCGGAGACGCTGGTCAACTTCTTCGGCTGTCCACTTCAGTCGCATGGAGTTCTGCGTCATCTCCAAGCCGCTGGTTGCTACACCACCGGCGTTCGATGCTTTGCCCGGGCTATAGAGGATCTTCGCGCCCTGGAAGATAGCGATAGCCTCAGGCGTTGAGGGCATGTTTGCACCTTCCGTCACGCAGAAGCATCCATTCTTAATCAGATTCTCGGCATCGGTTTTCTCAATCTCGTTCTGCGTAGCGCAAGGCATAGCAATGTCGCAGGGGATACGCCACGGGCGTTCGCCGGGGAAATACTGTGCCTGCGGATACTGCTGCGCATACTCCTTGATTCGTCCGCGACGGATATTCTTGAGTTCGAACACATAGTTCATCTTCTCTTCGTTGAGTCCCTCCGGGTCATAGATAAAGCCGTCAGAGTCGCTGAGCGTTAGCACCTTGGCTCCGAGTCTCATGGCTTTCTGCGCGGCAAACTGCGCCACGTTACCTGCACCGGAGATGCACACGCGTTTGCCTTCGAACGACTCATCGCGTGTTCGCAACATAGCCTCAGCAAAGTAACATGCGCCGTAGCCTGTT
>JAFXSS010000064.1 GCA_017525455.1 Paludibacteraceae bacterium | reverse complement strand
GGCGAGTTCGACCTGCCGCACGTGGTCATTTATATGGGTTACGATTTCGGCAAAGGCTGGAGCGTAGGGACAGAGATTGAGTTCGAGCACGGTGGCACAGAGTCAGCCATAGAGATAGAAGAAGAGGAAGGCGGAGAATATGAAAGCGAGATAGAGCGTGGCGGAGAAGTGGCGTTAGAGCAATTCTGGCTACAGAAAGAGTTTAACCGCTATGCCATTCTTCGTGCGGGTATGCAAGTTATTCCCGTCGGGGCACTGAACGCCCACCATGAATCCACCGAGTATTTCGGTGTGTATCGCAATGAAGGCGAGTTCACCATTATACCGAGTACGTGGCACGAAGTGGCACTGACTTTTATGGGAAGCACCAAGAACGGTTGGCACTACCAAGCCATGTTTCTTCCCGGCTTGGACAGCGACCGATTCAACCGCAAAAACTGGGTGAAGCCCGGTGCAGGCAGTCCGTATGAATTCAAGATAGCAAACGTGTTTGCCGGTGCTGCGCGCGTGGATTACACGGGTGTTCAAGGCCTGCGCCTGAGTTTGAGCGGCTATTGCGGCAACTCATTCCGAAATACCCTAAGCAAAAGCAATACGGAATTGGATGAGAGTACCTATAAGAACGTGAAAGGAACGGTGAGCATCGGTTCGTTTGACTTTGCATACAAGGACTACGGCGTTATTCTTCGCGGCAGCTTTACTTATGGTCACCTGAGCGATGCCGCCGCTATCACCAAATACAACATTGCGATGCGGAAGGGAAGCGTAAGCAGCAAGCAATGGGTGGCGTCGGATGCGTTGGCGGCAGGGATAGAAGCCGGCTATGATTTCTTTTCGATCAACAAGAAACTGGTGGCGAAAGGACAACAGTTCTATGTGTTCGGGCGCTACGATTACTACGATTCGATGTTCCGCTATGACAACAAGCCGACCGATATGTACGCATGGTGCGGCCGACACCGTGCGGCAGTGGGCGTGAACTACTTTCCGATTCCTCAAATCGGCATCAAAGCAGAGTTCTCCTACGGCATTCTCAAACCCGGCACACGCGCGGACGGCACACGCGGAAAGATATATAATGACGAGCCGCAGCTGGCAATAGGTATCGTATATGCAGGCTTCTACAACTTGTAATGCTTTCCTCTGCTTTTCGTTGGCTTAATAACCTAATAATAACCCAATAATCACCCAATAATAACCTAATAATAGAACGATAAATACACGAAAAAATGACGAAGATTTCACGAACAGCACCCAAGAGTGCATTATGTATGCTCGGCATAGCGTTGCTCGCTATCAGCCTGAGTTCATGCGAGAAAAGCAGTAACGACAGTGTTACTACCGACAAAGAAGCGGCCTTACAACAAGTGGTAGCGCCGTATGTAAACAACACCGTGATTGCGACCTACAGCGCCATGGCCGATGCCGGTTTGACCCTATTGGAGCAGACACAGCAAATTCTGGCGAAAGTGGAAGCGCAAGAGGACTACAGCCAACTGATGGCCGAAGCCGGAACATCGTGGCGCCTCATGCGCAAACACTGGGAACAAAGCGAGGCCTTTCTGTTCGGTGCCGCCTCCGATTTCGGCATTGACCCGCACATTGACTCATGGCCCCTTGACGAGGATGCCTTCAACAATCTGATGAACAGTCCGAACATGATTGCCGCCCTTGGCGGGGAAGACGGTGATGTGGTTGCCGGAGAGCAACTGGGCAATTCCCTGTTGGGATTCCACGGCATAGAATACATCCTCTTCCGTAACGGACAAGTGAGAAGCGCCTCCGAAATCACAGATATGCAGATCACCTATGCCGTCGCTGTGGCTGGAGACCTGCGCAACCGTTGCTTCCAACTGGAGGTGAGTTGGATTGGCGACGATGCGGCCGCCTCCCATCGCAGAAAGGTTGAAGAACTGGAACTGAACTCCACTGTCAATGGCGGAAACTTCAGTTATGGCCAGAATTTGAAGAAAGCCGGCACCGCTGGCAGCACCTACATCAGCACTGTTCAGGGACTCATGGCCATTGTGGACGGTTGCAAGACCATAGCCGACGAGGTGGGCACTTCCAAAATCGGGAAACCGTATTATGGCGAGGATGTCCACTACATAGAATCCCCATACAGTCAAAAGTCCATTGAGGATTTCTTTGACAATATTACAAGCATTGAACACGCCTACTACGGCGGCATTGAAGGTTCCCAAAGCGAAGACCTTTCCTTGCACGGATACATGAAGAAAATCAACGCCGATTTGGACGCCCGTGTCATTGAAGCCATCAACAACGCCAAGGCCAAAATCAATGCCATGCCCAGACCTTTCGTGAAAAACTACAGCAACCCGGCAAACGAAGAAGCCATTCTGGCCTGCCAAGCTTTGGATGATATTCTTTCCGAAGTGAACACCGAACTTCGTCAAAACGAGAAATAATTCACAAACTTCTATAACAATTGCTATGAAAAAACTATTTTCAACCATCATGCTGGTCTCCTGTTTTTTGACAGCCGCCATTATCCTTGACGGATGCCACCGGGAGATAGAAACAGATTTGTCGTGGCTTGAGGAAGAAACCTACGCTGGCGGCAAACTCGGCACCACATTCAACAGTTCATCCTCCGCCTACGAGGACCCGGCTCCTGCCGTGAACGACATTGCCGCATTCAAATACGGCGAATACCTGTTCGAGCGTGACTTCACCTGGAACACTCCGCCGTTCAATGGTCTCGGACCTCTCTATATCCGGAGTTCCTGTATCGCATGCCATCCTGGTTATGGTCATGGCAAGCGCATGGAACGCTATTCCGCTTCCGATTGGGGAAACGGGTACCTGCTTGTAGTCACCGACCAGAACGACAACTACATATCCTCTCTGACGGGTATGCCGCAAACGAAGGCCGTCAGACCATTCAAAGCCCCCATTGACGAATCCCAAATCCAAATCAGCTGGTTGGACTACACGGATGAATGGGGCAATCGTTTCCCCGATGGCGAGACCTACAGTCTGATTTATCCCGAAGTACATATTCCAGCATCCGCGTACTATGTGCCTCTGGAGTCTAACGGCACGCAAATCCCTTACGGAAGTGAGATTGTACGCTTGGAGTCCACTATAGGCATCTACGGCACCGGACTGTTGGACGCCATCCCGGATGATTCCCTGAAAGCCCAATATCAGCGCGAATACAATGCTGGCGTGCGGCTGAATCCAGCCATGTGGGCAGGTAACGACTGGGCACCGACAGGACTTTACGGTAACACGAACCATCCCAAACGATTCACATACGCCTGTTCGCGTGGTCCGCTGCAAGACGGGCCCGGTGCCAACGCCATCTGGAACATCACCAATGTGACGAGAGGAGACCGCCGCTACCACTACATGACAACCACTTATGCGCGCATTGCCTCACAAGATCCTGATGTGCAAGCCGATTTCTACACCTATTATC
>JAFXSS010000063.1 GCA_017525455.1 Paludibacteraceae bacterium | reverse complement strand
GCTCATCAAGGGCGGTGACTGGTTTGTTGACGGTGCTGTCGGCCTTGCCCACCGTTTCCACATGATGTTGCACTAGGCAACAGTATGTTCTCCATCAGTCAGGATGGAAAAGAGTGGCATAAAGATACATTATGGTTCTCTGCCACCTCTGAGCCTTTTGAGGCAACATTGTACTTGCGGTACGAAGGTACGCGCCTCTGCCGCCAGCAGGTGGCAAATCTGCACCTTGGAACCTCTGCACACACCTATAGCCATCAAGTGTCACTCATCGGTTATGCCGAACGTCCGACACTGATTACAGATATCGAGTTCTGCGAGCCCACAAGCGGTTCGCCTTACTCGTTTGTCATTCGTTGGAAGGAGCAAACAGATGCCGAGAAGTATTTTCTGACCCTATGCAAATGGTACAACGAGCCGAACGAGATGACGCAAGATTTTGAGTTGTTCACCACCTATCAGAAGATGGCCACCACAGGTTGGCAATGCAACTTCCTACGCACATCCACAACCTGCTACGACGGTCGTACAGCGTTGCTGATGACGACTGCAGGCGATGAGGTTATATCCGAGCGCTATCTATCGCCCGTTACCGAAGTGTCGTTCTGGCTGTCGCAATCTTACCTAGCCAGCGAGCACAACAGTGGCGGATTGTTGCGCCTGGAGGCCACAGCCGACAGTGAACATTGGCAGACTATAGCGGATTACAAGCTATCTTCTGTATCCGCAGCAACTGTCAAAACTGAGTATTTCTCCGAGGATGAAGGATACGTTCAGTTCCGTTTCTATTGCGTCAGTTCGGCAGGCACAGGCGGCATACTGCTGGATGGTTTCAAGGCACGTACAGAACGTACGTTTGAGTATGTCTATCGTGACGAAGAATATCCGATTTTTGCCCCTGCTGACTCCGTATTGATAAGCGGTCTGCGTCCGAGCACCATGTATTCTTATCAACTGCGTTGCGTAGAGAATAAGGGTTGCGAACTGCACTCCACGCCACTGACTCCGCCACAATTTGTTACCACCTCCGCCGGCGAGAGCGAAACGAGCGGCAAGATGACAATTATTGTCCGCGACAATGACATGAGCATCTATCTCAGTTCGCTGTTCGTACCGGGAGCGATACTATATTTCTACGATTTGGACGGACATCTGGTGACCACAGCCACGCCCGTTGTCGGCACAGACGAATGCCGGTTGCCACTCGGTTTGTTTGAGCGAGGCAAACAATATGTAGTCAAACTGATGAACAACGCCACATCCGCCCCAAAAATGAACCGTCGCCAGCAGTACGGCAAGATGGTTATTCCCGCCTTATGATTCAACGAGTAGCCGTATATTGTTCCGCTTCTGACGGTGTGCCGCAGCCATACAACGATGCAGCATATCGCTTGGGACGATTGTTGGCGGAAGCGGGCATCGAGGTTGTATATGGCGATGGAGGCATAGGGCTAATGAAGTGGCTTGCCGAAGGTGCGCTGAGCGCAGGTGGCAAAGTGACCGGCGTTATACCGCAGTTTATGGTAGAGCAAGGCTGGAACAATCCCCGCAGTACGCAGACCATTGTCACAGCGTCGATGCATGAGCGCAAAGCCGCTATCACTCGGATGGTTGACGCTATGGTAGCACTGCCGGGAGGCGTGGGTACGATGGAGGAACTATTCGAGTGCCTGACGTGGAAACAACTCGGTTTGCACGGCAAGCCGATTGTGATAGTTAACACCGACGGGTTCTTCAACCCTATACTCGCAGCCTTGGACAAGATGGCTTCCGAGCGGTTCATGCAGCCCGTTCACCGCAATGAAATGTTTACTGTAGTCAGTGAACCCGAGCAGGTTCTGTCGGCTATCGCTGCTGCACGGACGTGGGGCGAGAACATGCGTGATCAGGCTCGTACGGTGTAAATTGTGTAATATGGCTGAAGCAGGCTTGCATATTTATTCGGGTCTATCCACGGTGTGGATGCCATGGGTATGTCTGGCAATGGTTATATTGCTCTGGCTCAGTTGCATCATGCAACCGCGCTATTTGCGTGGCTTGCTCAGCAACAGTTTCGGCTCATTCACCGTCAATGCAGCCGAACAGGCACCGAGTATCGGTTCACAAATAGCACAATGGCTGTTCAATTGCACCGTGCCGGCTATATGTATCTATACTTTGGCAGTACAAGAAGCGATGCACGGCACCGAACTATTCGGAATGATTCTGCTGCTATCGCTGCTGACGGATGTATTTCGCACGATAACAGTGCTTCTGCTCCACTACACGTTTCGTTTTGGCAAGCAGACTAGCCTCGCCTACATGCGTTACTTCTCGCTCAGGTCGTTGTTTACGTACGCGGAGTTTGCGCTTGTATTACTGCTGATGTACACCACCCCGCAATTGCCATGGCTCATCGTGCTGGGGCTGCTGACCATTGTATATCTGATTATCCTGGGGCTGCAGTGGGCTAGACTGTTCTGCTCATCCGTACTGGATGTGATGAGTCTGCTCATCTACTTGCTGACCGTGGAATTATTACCTACAGCACTGCTGTTTGAAGCAGGCAAACAACTATATTTTTTACAACCGGCTTAAGTATTACGGTTACGGATTTTTATGACAAAAAAGATTCTAATTACGCAGGTACGCCCTGCGGGTGAGCACAACCCTTACGACTTGCTGGAGCACCACCACGAAGTACGTGTGGATTTTCAACCCATGGTGCAGATGGTCGGATTGACGGGCAAAGAGTTTCGTGCACAGCACATCAATCCGCTGGATTACACGGCTGTCATACTCAACTCAAAGATCAGTGTGGATCACTACTTCCGTATCTGCAACGAACTGCACATTACCGTTCCGGAAACGATGCACTACTATTGCATCAGCGAGGCAGTAGGCAACTATCTGCAAAAGTATATCGAGTTCCGCAAGCGGCGTATATTCTTCGGCGAGCACAACTCGTTTGATGATATCATTCCTGCCATGAACAGGCGTCCGCAAGAGAAGTACCTGATGATTGTGGGCGAGAATTACACCGACGAACTCATCAAGATGTTTGCCGAGCACAAAGTGATTGTCACCCCTGCAGTTATGTTCAGGCAAGTGGCTTACAGTTGGCCGAAAGACAAGCCGTTTGACTACGATATTATCGCCTTCTTTACCGCTTCCGGTGTTCGCGCCTTTATGCAGAACTTCCCCAAGTTTGAGCAGGACGAGAACAAGGCGTTCTTCTGCTACGGTGCCAACGCAGCCCAAGCCCTGACAGATGCCGGCTACACGGTAAACGGCATCGCGCCCGCACCCGGATGCCCGTCGATTCTGTCGGCTATCGAACAATATCTCTCCCAAAACGGATAACTGACCGGATTGTCCATGGCTAACAAATTTCCCAAAGCAATGCGTTTGTGCGGCGATATCCGTATAGCAGCCACACGTTCACAGGGCAAGCGATATATCGTATGGCCGCTTCGCGCGCATGTAATGAAGGCAGAGGGAAAGACGCAAGTGATGGTTTGGGCACCCAAATCGCTACACAAGCACGCTGTAGACCGCAACCGACTGCGCCGACTGATGCGTGAGGCGTACCGACTGCAATGCGAACCGCTCAAGCAACTGGAAGCACAAGGACGGGCACTACATATTGCAATCTACAATATGGACAAAGAGATGCCTGATTATATGCAGATTGAGCGCGCGATGAGCAAACTGATCGGCAAGATTGTCAAAGATAATACGAGTAACCAAGCCATCGAGGAGCAGAAGCCATGCGAATGATTATCCGCCACATATTTCTGTTGCCGGTGTATTTTTACAAGACATGTATCTCGCCGTTCACTCCGCCGTCGTGCCGCTACACACCCACCTGCAGCCAATACATGGTGGAAGCCGTGATGAAGTACGGCATTTTCCGTGGCGGATGGCTCGGTATCAAGCGCATCTTACGTTGCAATCCCTGGGGAGGGTCGGGTTACGACCCCGTTCCTTGAGGATTTTCGGTATTCACGAATCAAATTCCGAAAAATAGATATTTAGTTATAGTAATATGAGAATCGATATAATAACTTGCTGTCCAGAACTTTTAGAGTCACCGCTCAACCACTCCATCGTTCAGCGTGCCAAAGACAAGGGATTGTGCGAGATCTATGTCCACAACCTTCGTGACTACACGCTCGACAAACATCGCAAGGTCGATGATTACGCGTTCGGTTTTGGTGCGGGAATGGTTTTGCAGATCGAACCTATCGACAGGATTATTACCAAACTGACCTCCGAGCGGCAGTATGACGAGATTATCTTCACCACACCGGACGGCGAGCGGTTCAACCAGCAGGTGGCTAATCAATTGTCGCTCAAGCAGAACCTGATTATATTGTGCGGTCATTACAAAGGCGTTGACCAACGTGTACGCGACCATCTGATTACGAAGGAATATACGATTGGTGATTTCGTTCTCACAGGCGGTGAAATGCCTGCAGCCATCATGACCGACGCTATCATTCGCCTGTTGCCCGGTGCGCTGGGTGATGAGACTTCGGCGCTCTCCGACTCGTTTCAGGACGGTTTGCTGGAAGCAGGGGTTTATACGCGTCCTGCCGAATACAAAGGCTGGCGTGTACCGGATATTCTGCTGTCCGGACATCAGGCGAAGATTGACGACTGGCTCTATGAGCAATCGCTGCAACATACGCGCGAGCGGAGACCCGATCTTTTGGGCGACGAGTAAGTTTTATCCACCTTAACACCACTCTTATGCACCGTATTCTCACATCGCTGTTGTTACTGGCCTGCACGGCAGGTCTGTTTGCCGTTTCTCCCTCGGGAACGCTGCCTGTGATGTACATCACCACCAAGAACAAACAAGACGTCAGTCGCGACAAGGCTATTGACGCCACACTGTATGTAACAGCCCAAGGCAACTATTCCGCTTTGGGCAATGCTAGCAATCAGATTCCGCTAACTATCAAAGGCCGCGGCAACTGGACGTGGACAGCGTTTGACAAGAAACCCTACAAGATTGTTTTTGCACAGGGGCAAGGACAGAAACTTCTGGGTATGCACAAGAGTAAACATTGGGCATTGCTGGCGGGGGCAGACGATTATCTGGGATTTCTGAAGAACACTGTCGGTTACGCCCTGTCAGAGCGAATCGGCCTACCCTACACGCCCCATCAAGTGCCTGTGGAACTGGTGCTAAACGGTGATTACAAAGGTCTGTACTTTGTAACAGAAACCGTACGCATCGACAACGACCGTGTAAATATCCACGAGCAGCAGGACGGCGAAACCAAAGCCGAACTGATTACCGGCGGGTGGCTGGTGGAGATTGACAACTATCCTTCTGAAGGCAACATCACTTTCAGTGAACATAACGGCGAACAGGTGATGGTTACTCCGCAATCACCGGAAGAACTATCGTCTGCACAGCGCACGTATATTACAAGCCAACTCAATGCACTCAACGATGCTATTTACGGTCAGGGCAGCACGCCGTTGGCAGACATTCTTGACCTGACAGACGCCGCACGGTTCTATCTTGTACAGGAGATTATGGAGGATTGCGAATCGTACCACGGCAGTTGCTATCTGTACAAGGACCGCGACTCAACCGATACGCGCGGCCGTCAAGTTGTGCCCAAATGGCATTTCGGACCGGTGTGGGACTTTGGCAATGCGTACGACCGCCATCAGGAGCGATTCATATACGACAGTCCTACGTTCGCACAGATTTGGGCGGAGCAACTCTGCCGGAGCGATCTGTTCTATGAACGCGTACAACAACTTTGGTACCAGTACCGCCAAAGCGGTCATAAGAAGGTGTTGGCAGATATTGATGCATTTGTATCGGCAATAACTTCCGCCGCCAAGCGCGACGCCGAGCGCTGGCAGAACAGCAATGTGCGCACCAACGGCGATATGTCCGGCAGAAAGAAGGAATTTCTCAACCGGCTGAACTGGCGTGTTGACTGGCTGTACTCGCAATGGGGTGAAGGCGATAGTACGCCTATCACAGATGATGTACCAACCGTTCTCTCCGAGCCTGCTCCTGCTGCTATCCGTCTCGTTGACGGACAACTGCTCATCCAGCGTGACGGGCAGACGTTCACTATCACCGGTCAGCCGGTAGAATAAACATACATGACTATGCAAACATTCCGATTTTTGCCAAGCCTTGCGCTTTGCCTGATTATGATTACCTCATGCACACACAACTCATCAGTCATTTCTCCCGCCACAGTAGCCTCGCTGCAAAGCGAACTGACTGAGCGCTGTTCGGCAGATGCCGCACAAACCGTGCTCATCGAGTGCGGTGTGAGTCAGGCTGCAGCGTTGTGGACTGCCGAAGATGGATCGGAACAGGAGTTCTGCACATTTGTTCGCGAGAACTATTGCGATACCGACAGTCAACGTCTGGCACTCTTTGAATCGCTAAGCCGCATATTGGAGAACATCTACCAGTCGGCTGACCTACTGACAGTTGACCTGCTCAAGCCCACGCAACTGACCAATGCTTCCGAGCCGCAGACACCGGATTGGATTATGTCGGGATATAGTCCGCTGGCACATTTCTCCGACGATATGTTTGCCAACCGTCTGGCTTTTGTCTGCATACTGAACTTCCCGCACTTCTCCCTGGAGGAGAAGAACACACTGGGTAAGTCGTGGACTCGCCAGGAGTGGGCAATGGCTCGCATGGGCGACGTGTTTACCACACGCGTACCTGCGGCTGTCAATGCAGCATTGGCGCAGGCTAATGCCGATGCCGAGAACTACATAGCCGATTACAACATTTACATGGGCAATCTGCGCACCGACGATGGTCGGCAGTTGTGGCCGGAGGATAAGATTCTGCTCAGTCACTGGAACCTGCGCGACGAGCTCAAGGCTTTGTACAGTGACAAAGAGTCCGGTCAACAGAAGCAGGAGATGATCTACCAAGTCATGCAACGTATAATCCGTCAGGATATACCGCAGCAGGCGATCAACAACCCCGACTTCGTCTGGCAGCCATACAGCAGTCAGGATGCCGCCGAGCCTTACACCCGCTACGAGCACATTCTGGCTATAGCCCACGCGTTGTTTGAGGAAGACAAATACTGTCCTGCTGCACCTACGGGCATCGAGCGGAACTTTGAGGAAGGCGTGGAGATTCCCGCCGCCGAGCTTGACAGTCTGTTCCGCGCGCTGGTCGGTTCGCCCGAGGTCAAAGCCGTAGCGTCTATCATCCGCGATCGGCTGGGACGCGAACTCCGCCCCTATGATATATGGTACGACGGTTTCAAAGCCCGCGCATCGCTCAACGAGGATGCACTGACTGCACAGACCCGCAAACTCTATCCCGATGCCAACGCATTTGCAGCCGACATGTGGCGGCTGCTCACGCAGATGGGTTTCTACAGCGAGGATGCTCGAAACATAGCGCACCATATAGTTGTAGAGCCTGCCCGCGGTTCGGGTCACGCCTGGCCTTGTCTTGGTCGGAAGGAAGATGCCCGTTTGCGCACACGTATCCCTGCATCAGGCATGGATTACAAGGGTTACAATATCGCCGTTCACGAGTTTGGTCATTGCGTTGAGCAGGTGCTGGATATGTACTACATCGATTACTACATGCTCTCCGGCGTGCCGAACACAGCTTATACCGAAGCGTCAGCGTTTCTGTGGCAACACCGCGACCTGCAACTGTTGCCACAATCGGCAATAGGCCATCAGTCATCAGCCATCAGCCGCGAAGCAATACTGGATCAGTTCTGGTCGATGTACGAGATTATGGGTGTCAGTCTGGTTGATATGGCTATGTGGCAGTGGATATATGCTCACCCTGATGCCACGCCCAAGCAACTCTGCGAAGCCACGCAGCAGATTGCCAAGGATATATGGAACGAGTATTACGAGCCCGTGCTTGGCGAACATGACTGCGTGCTGCTGGCTGTTTACAGTCACATGGTCAACGCACCGATGTACCTGCCGAATTACCCGCTCGGACATATAGTACAATACCAGCTCGAGGAGCACCTGGCCGGTTGCAGTTCGCAGACCGAGTTTGCCAATGAGTACGCGCGCATTTACCGTCTCGGACGACTTACGCCCAAGCAGTGGATGATTGAGGCTGTCGGTGCGGCACCGTCCGTCACGCCTATACTCAACGCCGTCAAGAATTGCATCAATCAGGGTGTATAAGGTATAGAGCTCATTTCGTGCAAATCCCTTGAAATTTTAAGTGCCGCGAAATGGGGGTTAAGTATTTGATATTATTGCATTTACAAGCGCAATCATCTTTATAAGGTCTAGGATACTCTCGGTAAGGGTCCTTTTCTGTCCGTTTGAAGGTTCTAGAATCGCTGCTAAGAATAACACGGTGAGCACGTGAAGCACAACCAACGTACCACCACAGTAGGGCGAAAGTAGGGTCGTTGTCGAGAGATTAGAGACCTATAAAGCCATGACGAACTATTACAAATATGCGGCTGGCAAACGGCTGTGATTTGTAGTATCCATTTCGCACAATTGAGCGATTTGCGAAAAAAGTCCCGCAAAATTTGCATTTGTGGGATTTTTTTTGTACCTTTGTCGGCTTTGTGTGCGTACGCACGTATCAGTACGCATATATACGATGCGCGCAAAGCACCGGATGAACAATGCAAAACAACGATTATGATTGAATATATCTATGGCGAACTGTCGGAACTGAGTCCGACCTTGGCAGTGATTGAAGCAGGCGGCGTGGGCTATGCCATCAACATAGCGCTGACAACATTCACACAACTGTCAGGCAAAGAACGCAGTGCCAATGCCGCCGGTCAGCAGTG
>JAFXSS010000062.1 GCA_017525455.1 Paludibacteraceae bacterium | reverse complement strand
GGATATCATCTTCTTCCGGGTGGCACGTATGATCATGGCGGGCTACGAGTATCAGGGCAAAATGCCGTTCAAACACGTATATTTCACAGGTATCGTCCGCGACAAACTTGGCAGAAAGATGTCCAAGTCGCTCGGCAACAGTCCTGACCCGCTCGACCTGATTGAGCGCTACGGTGCCGATGGCGTACGTATGGGTATTCTGCTTTCCGCACCGGCCGGCAACGATATTCTGTACGATGACAGCCTATGCGAACAGGGACGTAACTTCTGCAACAAGATATGGAACTGCTTCCGCATGATGAAAGGCCTGGAGGTGGCTGATATCCCACAGCCCGAGACATCGAAATACGCCATCCAATGGTTTGATGCCAAGCTTGGCGAAACATCCGCCAATATTGCCGACCTGTTCAGCAAGTATCGCTTGAGCGAGGCGCTGATGGAGATTTACAAGCTCTACTGCGATGAGTTCAGCGGCTGGTACTTGGAGATGATCAAACCGGGGTACCAGCAACCTATTGACCGTGCAACCTACGAGGCGACAATGGCGTTCTTCGACCGCCTGCTTGTCCTACTCCACCCGTTCATGCCGTTTATCACCGAAGAGCTATGGCAGAACCTCTACGAGCGCAAACCAGGCGAGTCAATCATGGTGGCACCGCTCAACGACTCAAAAACGTGCAGGATAATCGAGGGTTTGTCGGAGGAATATCGAGCCAATACCGAGAGTATCCTAGACAATACTGAGACCTTAAAGGAGATTATTGCAGGAGTTCGTAACATCCGCGCCTCGAAGAATATCCCGCAAAAGGAGCGTCTCACCCTCATCAGTCCCACCGAACTCAACCCGCTGGTTGCCAAACTCGCCAATGTGGATGTTACCACGAAGGGCGACTCCACCGGTAATGCAGCCAAGTTCATTGTCGGCACAACCGAATATGCTATTCCTATGGATGCCTTCATCAATGTAGATGAGGAAATCAATAAACTGGAGGCTGACTTGCAGCACCAGCAAGGTTTCCTGCGTGGTGTTCAGGCAAAACTCAGCAACGAACGGTTCGTACAAAATGCCAAACCCGAGATTGTTGAACTTGAACGTAAGAAGGAGCACGACGCCCTCGCACGTATCGAAGCTATTGAGAATCAGTTAAAGCAATTACGCAAATGAAAAAACTTGTTCCTAATATCATCACCTGCTGCAATCTCCTCTCCGGAGCACTGGCAGTAATGCTGGCTGCTGAAGGATTGTTTCATTGTGCTTTCGGGATGATCCTGCTCGGTGCTGTCTTCGATTTCTTCGATGGCATGAGTGCCCGTGCGCTCAAGGTCAACAACCCTATCGGCAAGGAGATTGACTCGCTGGCTGACGTCATTACCTTCGGACTTGCTCCATCTGTAATGCTCATGCAGGCTATCCGTCTGGCTACCGAGAACAGCAACTACGCCTGGGGCTGGTGGTCATCTGTGGCACTTGTCATGGCTGCCTTCTCCGCACTACGTTTGGCTAAGTTCAATATCGATGAGCGTCAGACCTCTTCGTTCATCGGTCTTGCAACTCCGGCCAACGCCATCTTCTGGGCCTCACTCGTAGCAGCATTCCCGGATATGGCCTCATGGGGCGAGTGGTTGCCTTGGGCAATGCTTGCAGTAGCGGCAGTCAGTTGCTGGCTGCTGATATGCGAACTGCCATTCTTTTCACTTAAGTTCAAGAATATGAGTTGGCAGGATAACAAACTTAGGTATATATTCCTCATCGGTTGTGTGCTGGTGATTGCATTGTGCACAGTATATGCCGTAGCCAAGGGCAATTGGCACTACGCCATATTCAGCGGTACAGGTATCATCCTGTGGTATATTATTGCCAATCTCTTTCCTGATAAATAACTCTAACGATTCAAAGTTATGAAACGCCTGATCACCTTGTTGCTTGCCGCATCGTTTACCGTCACCATGCTGGCGGAGACCTTTACCATTGTGTTCAATAGTGGCAATGCCGATTCATCCAGTCCGGCAACCGAGTTGAGCAGTATTGTCTTACGTGCCACCAACAATTGTGTGGACAAGATTATTACTGCCAACAAGATTTACCGCGCCAAGGACGGCTATGGCATCAAAGGCGGAACAGGTAGTGCAAAAGGCGAACTGGTTCTGGGACTGGACGATACATATACCATATCCACACTTACTATCTATGCAGCTGCATATGTGCCTGCCAATGGCGCAGATACTGCCGCTAACAAAGCAATTATCGTTTGTGGCAAGGAGATTGGTTGGGAAGCCAATCACCGTGCGGAGATACGTCCTTACACTATCACGCTCAATCAATCGATGAACTCTATTTCTGTTGCAGCAAAGGTAGCCAGCAGCAACCGATTCTATGTGCAGAAGATTGAGTTTGAAGCCGAGGATCCCCACCCCGAACAAGCTATACTTGAGATGCAATACCCGAAGATGGACTTTGGTGGCATCAAATGGGAGAGCGAGGATGAACCCTTAGAGGATGTGCTCAGTTTCAATATTATAGGCAAACATATTGACGGAAATATAGCATTAAACCTCAAGAGCGGTCAGCCGTTCACCCTTTCCCAACTTACACTACCGGCTGAAGGCGGCGAGGTGGATATATTCTACAGCATAACCCTGCCGTCGGTCACCAAGGCTATACCGTTCAGCGATGTGGTTGTAGCCAAGGGAACTGGTATGGATGGTATAGAGCGTTCGCGCGAGTTACAAATCGAGTTGACTGTTGTGCCGCCATCATCCGGTGGCGCCGGGACATTTAATCTGGATACAACGCGCATGAGCATAGGTGCCATGCCCGGTAACTACTACATGTATGCTCAGGGAACAGCCGACTCTACGCTCAAGAATCATCTGGGATACATCATCCAATGCGGCAAACGGTATCGATATGGTAGTGGTAGCAAGCGGACATGGGATGCATTCTTCTATACCGACCGCGATGAGGCGACCAATCAGGTTCTGGATATGTACTCGCACAATGTTCGCTATTTCAATCCTGACAAGCCTACTGCCAGCGTAGCTGATTTCGATATAGAGCATATGTTGCCAAAATCCTGGTGGGGCGGCGATGTCAATCCCGCATATTGCGACTTGTATCACCTTGTTCCCGGTGACTATTCTGCCAATCGTAGCAAGTCCAACCATGCCCCCGGCATACCTGCAGACAGTACATTCAACAACGGCTCGTTCGTTACTGGTAGCGGTGCTGCTTACGGATTGTCACGGGTATTCTGTCCGGAAGACCAGTACAAAGGCGATTTTGCCCGTGCGTATTTCTATATAGCAACCTGCTATGGCGATTCACTCACGTGGCTCACCACCGGCGAACCGGGTATAGCAATGACCAATGACAGTTGGCAGGAGTTCCGTCCATGGCTGCGAGACCTGTT
>JAFXSS010000061.1 GCA_017525455.1 Paludibacteraceae bacterium | reverse complement strand
CGTTGCTCAAGCGGTAGAATACCGAGCGCCAGCCGATCATCTCAGCCTGCTGTCCGGGCACGAGCGCCAGCATATAGAAGCCGTCGGCCGCAATGTCGTGGGTAGCTGAGGCAAACGCCATGATGATGAACCAGACGAGCGTGATGTAGAACAGTTTGACGGGCGTAGCCATAGCCGCCATCATCTCGGCCGAGGGGTGAGGGATAGACAGCACGGTAAGAACCATCGTTAGTGCCATGATAGCCTCCATGGCAATAATCCACCAGCGCTTGGTGCGGATAATATCTACAAACGGTGCCCAGAACGGCTTGATGACCCAAGGCAGGTAGATGAGTGAGGTGAAGAACGCCATGGAATCGTTAGCCACACCCAGTGTGGTGAATATAGCCACGGATATCTGATTGACCAGAAAGTACGGAACACCTTCCGCAAAATACAATGTCGGAACCCAAAACCAAGGGTTAACGGATTTGTTTGCCATGAATATCGTAAATTAGATTGTTGTGCAAAATATACAATTGCCCGCCGATGATGACCTTGCCCGGCGCATGGCCGGCAGGAAGATAGGGCAGGGCATCCTCAATCTGCTGCCATGAGTCGTAGTAGCAGACGACATCGGTGACGGCGAAGCGATAGGGAGTGTTCTTGGTGATGCCGGTGAACATACATTTGAACTTCTCGATAAAGAAAGGATAGGCTCCGGCACCGATATTGCCGGTGAAGATGTCGGGCGAGATATGAATGGAATGTGAGCCCTCTTGCTGCTCGAGCATTGTAGAGCTGAGTTCCTGCACATCGACAGCGGACGTGTGGCGTGCGGTATTGGCGCAGGAGACGGTGACGGTAGCGGATTTGATCTCCGGCTCGGAGGTGACGGTGATGACAACCGCTGACGGGCGGCCGTAGAGCGTGCAGTTGAGCGGCACCTCGACATACGCGCCACGTGTGGTGGTGTAGTTGAGAACAGTATCGAACGGGGAAACTGCCTCCTTCATCCACTGCGCGGCGGCAATCTGCACACGCACAAGCAGGCTGTCGGTCTTGCCGCCGAGCGTGCCATACACCATCGTGCTACCGTTGGTTAAGCCCAGCAGCACGCCGGCCTCCACAGCGGCCACCATCGGGTCAGCCACCTGCCACTCAGCCATAGCGGGATCAACAGGCAGCCGTCCGGACGGCGAGGTGGAGTAGAGTTCGAGCGTGTATGGCTCGAGGTCGCAGATAATACTGTCCAGCGCCAGGCTGAGTTCGCCGGGCTCGATATGTACCTGCCGTTGGGTAACAGCCATACCTGCCGAAACGATAAGCACTCCGTCGCCGCCGGCAGGCGAGGCGGTGAACGTTTTGCCGTCAGGGCTGACGGTGCCTAATGATGCAGGCTGGCAGGAGAGTGTATAGTCGGTAAACCGGTCGCTGGTAAGCACCCCATATTGGTTGTAAGCGCGCATATGCGGCGTGTAGGCTGCATAGGATGGCAGGTTGAGCGTGCCAGTCGCATCGTCGGCAAAGAGGAGCGATGCCGGCGTATCGTCGTCCGGCGCGGTGGAGAAGAGGAATATAGCGTTGCTGACGGCACGCGGTGAACCCTCGGTGGTAGGGTTGATGATCTTGCCGCCGAGATTGAACTGTGCACTGCCACCGCCATCGGCGCCCATAGCATAGCATGCTCCGAAATGCCGCAGGATAGAGCACATCTCGTGGGTGAACATGCCGGGTTTCTCCATGACCATCATCCATAATCGCCGGTGATCTTCGCTGACGCCGAAGCCTGTACGGGGGTAGTTCTGGTTGTTATATTGCTCTGCCCAGTTGCGGAACAGCAGGCGGTAGTTCTTCATGACATAGCAGTTGCCTGCACTGAGTTGTTCAATCTGCGGATACTCCTCAGTGAGCGCCGAATAGATACCGATGGCCAACGCCACGGTATCGCCCACAGCCGCCTTCTGCAGGAACGTCTTGCCAGTGCCACGTCCCTGCAGCACTGCCTGGCGTTCGCCTATCAGCGTGCCGCCGGTGGTGTTGGCGGAGATGACGCGCCCGTGCAGCTCGGTGTTGATAGCCCAGTTGGAGTCGTCGGTGAGTTCGAGCAGCACCTCATACATATCGCTGACGCTGCGTGTGGCATTGGTGCCCAGGTCGGAGTTGAACAGTACAATCTCGTCGGCCTGCGGGTTGGTGCGGTTGCGGTTCGCCTCACGCAGGGGATAGGTATCCTGCCCAATGCGTATGCCGCTGTTCCAGCCGTACTGGTCAACCCATGCTTTGCCTTGACGGTCGATCATCAGAAAGCCTAGTTCCTGCTTGCGGTCTTCGTCCGGCAGACCGAGCGATGCCGCAACGCCCAAGCCCCAGTTGGTGATACTGGCGCCGATCTTGCCGTTGCTGACCTGACCTGTGCATGCCACGCCGAGCAGGCCTTCGTTGTTAGTGGTCTCCCAGAAATTGCAGTTGACCGAGCCTATGCTGCGATGTCCGTATGCATCCAGGCGCTGATGGGTGGTGACCATAGCCTCCGTCTTGCCGATAGTGGCGGCATGGGTCTCCTCGACACGGATATAGGGATTGCTGAGATCGACATCGTAGATGTAGCAGTTGCGCGTGCTGCTGCCGTTCGTGACAATGAAACGCGTATATACCACGCCGGGCCCAACGGGGTAGGACTCGAGTGTATCGATCTGGTAGATTAGGATAGCGGTGCTGTCCTGATTCGTCTGGACTGGAACAGTGCCGTGCCCGCTTTGGGCGTGAGCGGCTGACAGACACAGCAACATTGCGATACAGAACATGGCGGATGTTGCGCGGAAGAGTGTATGTAGGTGCGTGCACATAGCAGATGTGTGTTTTTCACTACAAAGATACAATTATTTTTTCGGTTTTACAAATGCAAAAGCAAGAATAGATAGGAAATGTACGTTTTTTCTGAAAAATGCAACATTTTTTGTCGATTATTCTTGCAAATATGCAAATTTTGTTGT
>JAFXSS010000060.1 GCA_017525455.1 Paludibacteraceae bacterium | reverse complement strand
TGAACTCACGAGTAACCTCGGTTGGGTTAACGAAACCGTGCTTCCAGATCGGCATGAAGGACTCAACTGTACCGGCAGCCTCAAACGAAGCGGATGCAGGCCATGAGCCGTCAGCAGGAGAGTTCAGGAAGAATGCGGAAATCTCCTTACGATATACATTCTCTACCAGATCATCATCGGTTACACCCAGACCTGCTTTCTTACGAGCAGAGATCATTACATCCTTGAGCCAAGCGTACTTTTCCGGTTTGGTTGTGTTGATGAAGGTCTTCAGCCAATCGCTGGTGTTATAAGTGGTGTTCTGGAGGAATCCGGTAATGGTGCAAACCTCGCCGGCAACTTCAGTCTCCTTCTTCCACGTACCGTTCATGTTATAATATACGATGCCATTCTCTTCCTTAGCCCAAGTGAAGCTCTTGCCCATAGCCTCGTTGATATCCTTCTGGAAGTCAATCAGAATCTCACCCTTGGTCTGCCAGCCGTAGTCATTGGCTACACCGCCGTTCAGTTCGTAGGAGAGCATCAGTACATTTACGAAATTGGCGACGAGCGATATGCTCTCTTTGCCGTTCAGAGTGATAGTGTATTCAGCCGAATACAGTTCTTCGCCCCTGAACCAACCCTTGAATGTAGAGCCATCAGCAGGAACAGCTGTCAGCGTCAGCGGAGTACCATAAACTACGGAGTTCGCACCCAGTTGAATGCCCTCGGGCATCGTGATAGCGCCAAGCTCTGCATCGTTAATGGCGAGCGTAACGGTTACATTCTCCTTAGCCTCGAATATAGCGGTAAGTGCTACACTCTCGGTAACTGCAAAGGTAAACGATGCGTCATTTGAAACGATATCATCGCCTTTCTTCCAAGCCACGAACTCATAGCCGGGTTTCGGGGTAGCTACAACTGTAGCGTTGGCACCTACAGCCACATCACCGCCACCTGTAACAGAACCTTGCTCCTCATTGCAAGTAACAGTTACTTCGGCAGCCTCCGTTACATTGAGTTTGAACAGAGCAGCGCCGTCACCACCGTTACCAATCTGGATGTAAGCATTGTTGTCGTCAATCTTTGTAGCATTGGCGAAAATACCTACGTCAGTCGAGTTGGCAGCTGTAGCTGTGTTAGCAAAGAAGAGAGTTGTATTCGGATCAGCCTTGTCAGCAACCAATACACCGTCGGTCAGGTTAGCAACAGAGAACTCAGAAGAGTAATTGGTTGTACCTGCAGGATATACAGCGAAGTTCATCTCAGCCAAGGTTACCATAGCACCACCAAGGGTAGTATGCTTGTAACCCGTTAGACCTTCAATCGGGCCTTTGTTCACGCCATTCTCATAGAAGTCAAAGCCTGTTTGATTAGTTGAACGACGTTGAACATACTGGTTGATTGTGTCACCTGCAACTACGAAGTTCTGTACGCTGCTACCGGCAATGGCGATTTCCTTAACAATAACTTCCTGGCCTTCAGCGCCGGCGTTCTTGATAGCAACAGCCAACAGGTTCACCGAGTTACCATACAGGAATACTACACCGCCCTCTGCGGAGAACACGTCACCACTAGCGCCTGCGATATCCGTACGGCCAAGACCTGTAATTTCGACATCCACGAACGATGTGTCCTTGTGGTTTACAAGGAAGATGTGCGAAGGTTTGTTGGGGAATACACCTTCAACTACCCAGTTGCCAGCACCGTCCACGCAGAAAGCTGTACCGTCGATTTTGTCATTGACAATAACGGTATCGGCTTTTGCTCCGTCCTTTGTGCCGACAATGGCGTGAACTTTCTTGTCTGCCCAATAGACATACTCACCATAACCGGTCCACTGGCGCGACTCGGCAGTTGACCAGCCGAGAGCTGCAGCCTTGCCTGACCACAGTTTTTCAACTGTTGCAACTTTCTTGGTTGCAGCAGAAGCATTGACAATGAACATACTCAAGAAGAGTAATGTTGTCATACATAAAGAAAATAATTTCTTCATAATGTTTGTGTTTTTTGTTAATAGATTTGCACCTCCCCGGTGAGGATCACGTCCACTCCGACTCAGTACAGTTAAGAAAATATAATTGTTTTGGTTTTTTATCTTTTTTGTCTCGGGTTAGTCTCGATAAAACATCGAGTATTGTCTAGGATTGTTCCGACTTACTCTCGACTTAGTTTCGACTTACTCTCGATTTACCCTCGATGAAGTTGGACATTTTACATGCTGATTTGACAACCAAAGATATCAAACCAGGTATCATTGACTCGGATGAGCAGTTGTCCGTTACGGATGACCTTGACAGGCAAGTCAGTTACAGTAGTCTGCCCGACGGCCGAAGGTGCTTCCAACGTGAAACTGACAGGCTGGCTCGGTTCTGTCCAACCGGCATCGGCAATTGCAAATACGCGAATGTAATATACACCCGGTTCTCTATCGGTGTACGTATAGCAAAATGCATCGTGCGACTGAGTGGCAATCTTCGTCTTGCGTGAAGCGAAGTTTTCGGCCGTTGACAATTCAAGCCGGAAACCCGACGAAGGTTGTTGCTGCCAGCAAACCTCAATATCCGTACCTACAATCGTTTCGCCCTCCTTGGGTGAGGTTATAACCGGAACCGGTACTTCCTGTGCCTCGGTACGGAAACGCACAGCCGGAGAGATAGCCGTCAAGCCCTCATACGACACAATGCAACGTACGTAGTAATACGAACTATACAGCAAAACAGACTCCGGCATTGTTACACGCGGGACTGATGCATCCGCCTGCCATACGAGTGTAGAGGCAGTGAACAAATCGGATGTACCCACCTCAAAATGATACGTAGCACTCTGCGAACGCACACTGTCGGCAATAAAAGTCATCTGCACCGGACAATCCTTTTGTCCATCAACAGGATAAGCCAGATGGAAATACGACACGCTGAAACTCTGCACTGCCGAGTAGGTATCCGTTCGGTTGATGCTACGTGTGCGTACGCGCCAATAATAGGTCATATCGTGTTGCAACCATTCGATGCGTCCGGCAAAGAATGTCGGTTCGATGGTTTCGCACTCATAATCCACGGTGGAGAAATCAGCATGCTTCGAGAGTTGGAAGAAGTAACTGTCGGCCTTATCCACCGGCTGCCAACTGAACCAGCACGGCATAAGCACACTTGCTCCCGTAGCGGGATACATCGTTTGCACGGCAGCGGACTCACCCAAAGTAGTGTTGCCCTTAGTACGCGCCGGGAACTCGTTGCCATAACGGTCAAGCACAGCTACAGCATACGTTTTGTCGGCTGATGCCTTATAAGGCCAGAACGGTGAATATGTGGTACCAAGCAAGTATCGCGACGAACCGACTATACCCGGGTAACCAACGCTATCGGCAGGAATAGCATAGACTGCGTAACGCAGGTTGTCGGCAGGCGGCGTCCAGGTGAGTTGAGCGTTTTTGTCGATTATATCACTCACAAATAACATATCATCTGTTCGACGCCAGCTCTTCATCGGCACGACAGCAGGACGCGGGTTAGCATAAGCACGGATATGACGGATAAAATCCTTGGTGTTAATTCCTGATTTGAGCGAGTACCAGCATGAGCCGGGAGCGCCCAGAAGATCGTAGTCGCGATCGAGTTGCATCTGTGCAGCAATCTCGTCGGCGTGGTACTTACCGCTGGTGGGCGTAGCCGTAGGAGCAACCAAGCCGCTCAAGTCCTGAGATATATACACGTGACGATTGAAGTGTCCTGCAATATACGACCACCAGTTACTGAGCTGCGTATAATCATTTCCTGCACCTCGAGGCCAGTAACATTGAGGAGCCATGTAGTCGATGAGTCCGCGATCGTACCAGGCAAGCGGGTCGGAATATATACCATTGTACTGCCAATCGGATCCCACCGGACAAGGTTCAACGCCATACACCGGAGCTGAGGTGTTGCCCTTGCCTGCTATGCCTGCCGGACCTATACCGAAGGACACCCACGGTTTGGTAGCATGAATCGTATCGCGCACCATACGCACCATATCGTTGACCTGCTCGCGTCGCCAGTCGGCACGGCTCATACCGCCACCTGTAGCAGCGTAATAAGAATCCTCGTAACTATTCTGATAACCTGTCTGATAGAAGTAATCATCGAAAATGATTCCATCCACATCGTAGTGTTGCACCAGGTCAGCCACCACGGCAGCTATGCGTTCCTTAACTTCCGGCATACAGGGATTGAGAATATAATATCCGCCGCAGTTGACAAGCCACTCCGGGTGCGTGTTAGAATAATCAGTGGCAAGTTTGCCGTACGTGTCATCGGATGTCGAATAGCGATAGGGATTCATCCAGGCATGCACCTCGATACCCTTGCTATGGGCATACGATACCAACAGGCCAAGCGGGTCATACATCGGTTCGCCGCCGCGCGTACCGGTCAGGTACTTGCTCCACGGTTCATACTTTGAATTGTACATTGCATCGCAGAAGCCGCGGACCTGAAAGAACACAGCATTCATGTTCGCTACGCTAAGCGAGTCCACCAAAGCCTTGAGTTCGTCCTGCTGCTTCTGTTGACCGGAGGCAGACGTTTGTCCCCAAGAGGCAGGCCAGTCGATAGCCCACACCGTAGTAAGCCATGAGGCACGGAACTCACGCTTGGGTTGAGCCATCAGCGGCAGAACCAAAAGCGATAGAAGTACTATAATCAAATAACGTTTCATCAGAATAACTTAGTAGGATTACTATTTATCACCAAGCCATAGACGGATGTACCCTCGAGCACTGTTTCAATCTTATCGGTGGCAGGGTTGTAGCGGTACAAACCGGTAGGAGCACAAGTGGCATCGTTCTGGGTGTTGCGGAAACCGAAGTATACACATCCGGTAGCCTCATCCAGTGCCATCTGGCATATAGCCACAGGTTCAGATGATGTGCCCTCGATAGATGCCGGCGAGCCGGATATGTTCGGCTCAAAACCAAGACCGGTTGCCGTCTGCTTCTTGTAAGGTGCAAGTTTGCTCTTGGATGTGCCAATCTGGTTCAGTTCATCGAGCGTACAAGCATAGAAGCCGCCATAACCGGCATCCCACAGCGAGAAGTAGAACTTGCCGGTATTCTTATCATAGGCAAACGACTTGGGGCACATACCTCCCAGAGCGATGCCGTCCTGCGGCACGTTACTATCATCGCCCTGAGCGATCACTGCAGGCAGAATATCGCTATCTTTGAAGCGGAAGATACCTGTTCCGTTGTAGAACTTCAGCCAATACCATACGCCTTCAACCTTACCAAAACATCCGCCTATAGAGCCGTAACCCCATCCGTTGTTGTAATAACCGAGTGTGGTATGCTGTACATAATACGGATATGTCGTATGCGAGAACACGGCATTGCGCTCGCTCAGAGCGATACGCATGATTCCCGTGTTACGATTAGCGAAATACAGGAAGTCCCCCTCGATGCAACCATAGAAGGGGTCGTCAAACGCAGCCTGACCGGCATTAGTCATCATCGTCTCGACCTTGGCGCCATCCTTTGACATGACTGTAATCTTACCATCACCCAGCACGCCATCCTCATCGTTGACATAGTAGAACTGCTTACCGCAGTCGAGGATATACAACGACGAATCTTTGAACAGCAGGTTGAACGGATGTTGACCGGAAGCCACACCCATATCAAACGGAGATATCTGCATACCTTCGGGGGCGTCGCTGATCAGCTTGAGAGCCATGACGTGACCACCCTGAACTGCATAATACAATGTAGGCACAGGCTGGTTGTAGCCCACCTGCACGTTGGCCGTTCCTTCTTCCAGTTCGCGGCCATCCATCTTCACGCGCAGACGTACCGTTTGCGAACCTACATTACTGAACATCAATTCACCCGGCAGACGCTCAGTAGAGGTGGTGATAACATCGCCATCAGCGTTCTTTGTTCCGGCCGGCAGAATCCACTCATACTCCAGCGGCAAGTTCTGCGGGTTAGGCACCTCGAGAGAGAAAGTGATCTTGGTGGTGTTCACCTCGCATAATCCACCCTCGATAGGATTGATTGACATCAGCGGTTTGATATCAGAAATCATTATGACTTGCGACTTGCTATAATCACCAATAGTCAGTTTGACCTTATATGTGCCTGCTACAGTGTAGAAATGCTCCACCTTGTCGCCTTCGGCTGTGGTGCCGTCGCCAAACTCCCATTTGGGTGTGCCCTGAGTAGGCGATGTATTATTGAACGTGATGACCGAGCCTACATAATAGTCAAGGGAATAATCGCCGTTGATCAGGTAGTTGAAGGACACAGCGTCCTGCGGCAATTCTTCCTCCACAGGTACATTGTCAACACAGGCAGCAAAGCAAACTGCCACTATTGCCAACACAGATAATCTAAAAATCTTTTTCATGTTGCATCCTCCCATTAGTTGATATCTATATGTTTACTGACCGTACGACCGTACACGCCTCTTATGTCATACACACGCATAATAGCATTGAGTGAATACGAGCGTTTGTACTCTACATCGTAATAACCGTTGGCGCTATTCTCGATGAGTTCGGCAAAACCTATGGTCTCCCATATCGAATCGATAGCATAAGGTACGACCTCCTCGCCCTCGGCGTTCTTCGGGAAATGATATACATACACGTCCTCGCCCTGGTTCTTATCCTCAGTTGAGTCGGTGTACTGGCGGAAGTCGTCGAGTTTGCCCATACCTACGTACATCTTGCGATAGTCGGCATACTTCATCTTCTGATGTACAGCATCCTTAAACTCCTGCATATATGCATCGCCGAAGTACTGCACCATCTTAGCCGAGTCGAACTGCACGGGCTGCTTCCACTCAAACGGCGCGAGAGTTCCACTGACCGGGAAAGCATCCTCCAGAAGGAAGGCGTGCAGGCTGTCGCTCCACAAGTCTTGCGCGTGCGCGTATTCCTTAATCAGTTGCGACACGCGTTTCTGCTGCGTGACATTGCTGGACAATGTGTACGTGAAAGTAGCCGTCCACGGGCAAGTTACCGACTTATCCAGAGTCTCCTCGATATCATACCATACTTCCGAGTGATCGATTTCGCTGGCGGAGGAGTAATACTGCGCCGAGAAATCCATACTGGTGCCAGCAGACACGACTGCACTACCTACCTCCCAGTACGCCTCCGGACCTACCTTGCCGGTAATGGTGTCCTCGTCGAAAAAGTCATGCTTGGCACATGACGTTACTGCCAACGTCATCGCCGCTATCGCCATGATAATCGTTTTCGTTTTCATATTGTTGTATTCCATGATTTCTGTATTAAAAAGCCAAAATTATTGCCAAGGCGTCGGGTCACTGCATACAGCCTTGCCACAGGTATTCTTTGCCCAGATGAGTCGACGCTTGAGTACGCGATAATCCAGCACTTTCTCACCTGCTGCATTGGTGGTATAGTAACCTATGCGATCCAATTCGCCCTTGTTGTACTTGGTTTCAGTCTCCGTATCAGCGTTCAGACGGTTTACCCACGCGTTGGGTGACAACTCGGCATTGATGCCGTAATCATCCGGAGTATTCCAATACGGTTCGTACAAATTATACGGACGGCGAAGTGAGTATTCAATCGTAAAGCTATCGGCACTCCACTTCTTCGACGATCCGTTGTGGCAGGTACCTACGGTATAAACGAAGCAGTTGTCGTATTGTATGCCATTGGTCTTGCTGGAGTAGTTGTAACGGCGCATATCCGTCCATTGTTCGGGTTGCAGATACATAGCCGCATACTTCTGCTGCATCAGGTCACCGATGGTGAAAGTAGCAGCACCGGGCAGTTTGACTTCCCAGAACCTCTCAATACGTTTAGCGGCATTGCCTGACAAGCCACTCTCCACTACTCCGTAGCGTGCGAAGGATGTGTGCACGGCTTCGCAGGTGGTATTGTAGGCACCGGCTTTGTCGCCTGCCCAATACTGCGCCTCAGCCTTGATGAACAGCAGTTCTTCGGTAGTGATAAGTGCAATGTAACCATTGTTGAGCGTAAACGGATTGGTGGCAGCATCGGCCGCATACAGGTCGGGGTAATACGTAACCTTCATGGAGTTGTCCATACCTATGTTACTCTCCAGGTAACGCAGCACATCGCTGTTACTGGTCGTACCCATCGCGCGTACGGTCATCATTCTGTCCGCACGGGGGTCAAGAGCCGACCTACGGTCGCTATTCTTGATAGCATAAGCACCCAAGATAGCCTTGGCGAAGAATGTTGTCGGCAGCGACGATGCCAGACGGTTGCCACGGCTCTCCCAGGAGTTGATAACCGGTGCATACGGTCCCCACGGGCAGTTCTGCTCGGTCTTACCGCCGTCGTAATGATACAGGGGCTCCTGCCAATTCGGGTCGTTGAGCACCTCATCCACCATTTGGACAATCTTGTTGCATACGGCCGGCGTGTTGTCCCAGTTCGGCAGTTTGCGTAGCCATAGGCGGCAACGCAGCGCTTTGGCATACAAGCCCCACTTCTTGAGGTCACCGGCATAGATGCGATCCATCTTCTGCGAGATAGGCATGTTCGTCTCGCACTCTGTCCAAGCGGGGTCGTTGTACAACGCTGCCAGTTCGTCAGCCTCCTGGAACATCCAGTTGTATATATCCTCCTGCATATCATAAGCAGGCGAGCTCTTCTGATACGACTCCGAGCGCGGCATATCGCCGAAGGCATCGGTGGTGAAAAGAGTCGAGCCTAACATAATCGTACGGCCGATGAGCACGGCGTTCAGGTTGCCCTTGTCAGTGGCGATCTGATTCATCTTATTGATGTTAGCACCCAGGTCGTAGAAATGACGACGCCACATGGGATGACGGTTCACACCAAGGAACTCCCAGCCCTGACTGTACGGATACGAACCTGTCTGGCTCTTACCGCCGGTAGTGAGTGCCTGCGAGAGATAAACGCCATACTCCGCGTGGTCATAGCAGAGTTGCGCGGCATAGAAGCAAGCCGTAGGGATAGCCTGATCCACCGTGATGGTGATAGGCGAATCCTTGCTGGTGTTCACGTCCAAAAAGTCTTCACAACCCGTCAGGAGCGTGGCTCCCAACAAGCAAATTATATAGATTGACTTCTTCATAATCGTAGATTGTTTTTAGAACGATGCACTGAGCGAAATATTATACGAACGAGTAGAAGGAATCGGCGTATCGTCGATACCTGCCGAACCTGTACCATTAGCACTGGTCGAAGCGTTACACATCGGGTCAGTGCCAGTATATTTGGTAAGCAGGAACACGTTGTTGCACGTGAATCCGAGTTTGAGACTCTTGAAGAACTTCTGATTCTTCTTCATGGCATGCAGACTGCAGAAGTCGTATCCCAAAGTCACATAACTGAGGCGCAGGTAAGAACCATCCTCGATGAAGTTCGTGCTGACGTTGTAGAAGTAATTGATGATCGTGGTGTAATCGAGCGTAATAGGTGTAGTGTTTTGCTCGTAATATACGTTGCCGGCCTCATCCTTATGCTCCGTCACACCGTTGAAGACAACCTGACGGCCGCGGTAGGTTTCCAGCAGTTTGGAGTTACCGTTGCTGATCAGGTTACGTCCTGTCACATTCAGCACATCGCCACCGTAACGGCCGTCGAACAGGAAGGAGAAGTTCACGCCGTAGATGTTCATCTGGCTGGTCAAGCCTGCCTGGAACACCGGTTCGCGGTTACCAATCAGAATATTCTTATTCGGATCGATTTGCGGATAGCCGTTCTCGTCCACGATTACCTGGCCTTCGCTGTTACGCTTGTAGTCTTTACCCGTCAATGCGGTGGTCGAGCCGCCCATGTACGCCGAGGTGAACACATCGCCGTACTGTACGTTCGTGATCTCGCTCACGCCCTCCGGCAGGTAGGTCACCGTACCGCGGTTCAAACCGAAGTTCAGACCCAGGGTCCACTGGAAGTTCCTACGCTTGAGTATGTCTTGCTCAAGGGTAAATTCCACACCATGGTTGCGCACAGCACCCTCGTTGCGCGTCTGCAGTATATATCCCGACGCAGGTGATACGCGGACTGTAACAATCTGGTTATCCACTTTCGTGTTGTAGTATGCTATATCCAGGCGTGTCATATTATTGAACAAACGAAGATCCATACCAATCTCCCACGAATAGGACATCTCCGGTGCCAAGTCAAGCGAGGCTGATGACATCGTCGGGTCGATACCATAACCGCCATCGGGATATGTACCGAACTGCTTGAAGCGGCGGTCGTAGAGATAAGCCGGAGCATCGGAACCCACTACGGCGTAGTTGCCGCGGAGCTTCCAGTAACTGAGCCAGTTGTTAGTCGTCTGGTTTAAGCCCGGGATGAGTTCCGACAGCGTTATACCAGCGGTAACCGAAGGATAGAAATACGGGTTCTTCTTGATAGTTGAACTCCAGTCCCAGCGTCCGGTCACGGACAGTGAAGCCAAGCCTTTGTAATCGGCACGCAGTTCGTAGTAATAACCGAACATTCGCTTGCCGCTGTGCGAAGCTGTACGATCGGCCTGATAAACCTCCTGCGAGTTACAGTTCTGCAGACTGTATGTGCCCGGTATAATGAAGTCCACGCCATGTACATAGGTCGAGAATCCGTCAGTCATCTTCAAGTCGCCACCGACCATCGTCTCCAGCGAGAAGTCCATAGGTAACTCGGCTTTGTAACTGGCTGTGAAACCGGCCGTGAACAGTTGGCTGCTACCCGTATTGGCAGAATACGCACCGAGTTTGGATTTATCCATATTCTCGATATCATCGCTGGTCAGAATAGCATTGTTCAGGTAGTCGCCTGCCAGATAATTCATATACGACTGATAAGCGGCTTTGTCAGCATCCGAGCCGTCTTCACCAGGATCCTTGATTGACTGTACGACATACGAATCATCCCAGCGAGGAACAGTGTAACTCTCGCTTGTGGATTTCTTGACATCATAGCTCACACGACCGGTGATATTCAGTCCTTTCACGGGTTTGAACACTACCGAAGCGTTCAGCACGTTACGCAGAGCCTTGGCTATGCCGCCGTCATTATAGATGGAGTATAGCGGGCTGTAGGTAGAGTTATACTTCTTCGACTCATTGTAAGCCAAGTAACGAGGAAAACCGTTCGCCAGTTGATAGTCGGTTATATCATCGGTGATAGCCCAACCATATGCGCTACTCATGCCACTGGTAGAACGGCTGTTAGTCTGCGAGATATTGGCCGAAGCATTGATGGTCACCCATGGTGCCGGTGAGTAACTGGCCTTGATGAGTGCACCGAACTTCGTCTTGTAATCCTCGGGAATTATACCGTCAGCCTTCGACCAGTTGGCTGAAGCATAGGCATTGAACTTTTCCGTACCGCCTTGTACCGAGAAATCGTATTTGTGATAGAATCCCGTACGCAGGAAGTTGTTCAGGTTGTCGTAGATCTGCGTTCCCGGATCAAGCATCGGTCCCCATCCACCGGTAACAGCGCGATCCTTGTAGAACCCTTGCGAACCCGGTCCGTAAGTGGTTTGCAGTTGAGGGACGCGTGTAGGTTGATCCCACTGCCAACTGCCGGAAGCATGCACCTGAATCTTGCCTGCCTCGCCCTGTTTGGTGGTGATCATGATTACGCCGTTAGCGGCATCCTGACCATACAAAGCCGAAGCGGCTGCACCCTTAAGCACGGTTACATCCGCTATATCTTCAGGGTTGATATCCGCTGCTGCCGTAGCACCTCCGCTGATGGGCATACCGTCGAGCACGAACAAAGGCTCGTTGGATTTGCTGGTGTTGACCGATGATATACCGCGGATGATTATCTGGCTTCCCGAGTTAGGCGAGCCACCACCGCTAGTAACCTGCAGACCTGCCACCTTACCTTGCAAAGCATTGACAAAGTTGGCACTCTTGTTCTCCGTCAGCGACTCACCGCCGATGTTCTGAACGGCGAAGTTCATACGTTTCTTTTCCTGAACGACACCCATAGCGGTTACGACCACTTCTTCTACCTGAATGGCGTCGTCCTCAAGCACTACATTGATCAAGGCGTCCTTAACGGGGATAATCTGCGTCTTCATACCCACATAGCTTACCACTATCGCCGCGCCATCGTCCACGCTTAGCTCGTACGCACCTTCATAATCGGTTATCGTACCATTGCTTGTTCCGGCCTCCAGGATTGATGCGCCGATGATCGGCTCTCCGTCGGTGGCGGAAGTTACCACGCCTCGCACCGTGACCTTGGCCTGCAGTAGCAGAGGCAGTATCACGCATGCTAATACGAAATAGATTCTTCTCATATCTTGGATTTAATAGTTTTCGATAATTTACTCCTGACTTCTATAAGCGTCCATTGCTTTCTTGACCGAGCCGTGTAGCAACAGCAAGTGATGCGCCTTGTCATACTCCAACCCGAGTTCGTCGACCAGCATACGCGTGCCGCGATCCACCAGTTTCTTGTTACTGAGTTGCATGTTTACCATCTTATTGCCCTTCACGCGTCCCATCTTGATCATCGTGGTGGTGGTAATCATGTTACAGATGAGTTTCTGCGCCGTGCCGGATTTCAGTCGTGTGCTACCCGTCACAAACTCCGGTCCCACGATAGCCTCGATAGGTATCTCCGCTTCGGCCGCCACGGGCGAGTCGGGATTACAACAGATAGATGCCGTCAGGCATCCGAACTTACGGGCATCGCGCAGCGCACCTATCACATACGGTGTCGTTCCCGAGGCGGCTACGCCTATCACGGTATCCAGCGGAGTGATGTTATGCTCCAGCAACTCCTGCCAAGCGCGATCAGGATCATCCTCGGCTTTCTCAACAGGGTTACGCAAGGCGGTGTCGCCACCGGCTATCAACCCTATCACATACGTATTAGGCATGCCGAAAGTTGGCGGGATCTCAGAGGCATCGAGTACGCCCAAGCGTCCAGAAGTGCCGGCACCCATGTAGAAGATGCGTCCACCGCGTTTCATACGCGGAACAATGCCTTCCACCAACTTGGTTATCTGAGGAATAGCGGCCTTCACGGCTAATGCGACCTTCTGGTCTTCCTCGTTCATCTCTGTGAGCAGTTCGCTCACTTCTTTCTTATCCAAATCGTCGTGCAACGACGGTTGTTCGGTAATCTTTACAAACATGTTTTTCGTTTTTGTATTAGTAGGTATGCAGTCCTGGCGAGGACGGGTCAAGGGGGGATTTTTAAAGCAAAGCTACTTTACATCGTAGGTTTGACATCCGCCTTGTGATACTCAATCAGTCCGGGCATAGGCGACTGCAAGATATCGGCGATCTCTATATGATTGTCAGCCAGCACCTTCCCCAGCACATCGCGGTAGTAATAGGCTATTGAGCCTACAAACCCTACCGGCACTGACGGATACTGCTTCAGTATGCGTGTCACAAAGGTCTGGAAATGGTCATACACCAGGTCGTAGATGATAGGATTGTCGATATGATCGGCACAGAACTTGCTCAGCGATGCCAGGAATCTGTTCGGGAACGGCTGACGATATACCTTGTCGATTATATCTGCCTGCGTCAGATTGTATTCCTTTAGGAACTGCTGCTTCAGATCGTCATTCAGCTGATCCTTCAACAGGTCAGCCACCAGTCGCTTGCCCAGCACGGCACCCGAGCCCTCATCGCCGAGGATGAAGCCGAGAGCAGGCACGTTCTTGGTAAACTTCTCTCCGTCGTACAGACAGGAGTTGGAGCCCGTACCCAAGATACACGCTACGCCTTCGCTATGCTGCAACAGTGCGCGCGCCGCACCAACCATGTCGGAGTACACCTCTACTTCAGCGTCCTTGAACACGGACTTGACGGCCATTTGCACCAGCGGACACTTCTCGGGCGTACACCCCGCACCGTAGAAGTACACGTTCGTAATCTTGCCCGCCCAGAGCAATTGTCCCATCTGAGGAAGGAGTTGGTTGGAAATGCTGTTCTTGATGGCATCCGCTGTCTGATAAAACGGATTGATACCATCCATCCTGAACTCGGACATCTGTCCGGAAGCAGAAAGTAAACACCACTGGGTCTTAGTAGACCCTGAATCTGCAATTAAAATCATAGGTATTATATTGTTTTTCGGTATTACGCAGCGAGGTCGTAAATTGTTGCACAAAGATACACATTTTTTTTTATATTTGCAAGAAATTTTACCATTTTCTGAAAAAAATTTGCATTTATCAGAAAAAATCACTAATTTTGCACCTGTAAACGACAAAATTTTGGCAGAAATGAAACGTATCGAAACCATAATTTTCGCCTTGCTCCTAACCATGGGATTATGGGCAAAAGGCCAACGGCAAACAGTAGTGTTCGACGTCAATATCCACTGCGAAGGCTGTATCACCAAGATTGAGAAGAACATTGCTTTCGAACGCGGCGTGAAGGACATGGAGTGCAATCTGGAGGATAAGACGGTTACCATTGTTTTTGATCCCGAAAAAACCGATATTCCTCATCTGCAAGCTGCCTTTGCCAAGATAGGCAAAGTAGCCAAGGTGCATATCGATGACAGCGAGGCGGAAGAGACAGAGCAAAAAGAAAGCGTTGACGCCCAATCGGGAGCATCAACGCCTAATTAGCAACACCGAGATACAGTGTGTTGCGGCCGAGGAGTTTTTCCGCACACCAGACAAGAACTGCGCTCAAACCTAATGTAATTGCCGCTACAGCCAACGGCAGCAACCAGTTTATCCATTCCTGTTCATACGGCATGTAACGCTCCTGAAGGATATAGAACACGCATACCAAAGGTACGTGCATCAAATAAATGCAATAACTATAGCGGCTGATGGTCAATACAAGCGGTTCGCGATTGCTCTCTTTACGCGAACAATCCACGCCCAGCAAGGCGATAAACAACGCAGCCGACGACAAAGCAATCAGCAGATATGCCGGACGGTGCATGACCACATTCGCCGCATAGAGAACAAGGAATCCTATGCTACCGGCCAAGACACCGGCCTTCCGCGGCAATTCAACCAGTGAAAGGTAATACCCCGCCACGTACAAGCCAATGTAAACAAGCAAATCCGAGGTATATCGCAACAGATACATCTCGGGATAAAGTGCTGCCAGCAAAGCCAAGGCAAAGACGACAACAAGGATATATCCGGCAGTCTTGCGCGCCTCGCCTGCGGCAAAAGCACGCTGCAGAACCGGCGTCAGCAAATACAGGATAATAAGCAGATGAATAAACCAGTGCGAAGCATTGATCCTGTTCGTAGCCAAATAAGGCAGGTAGCAGCATAGCGCATCTTTCCAGTTATGGACATCAGTATAACCGCCTGAAAGGTAGGTGAGTACATAGATAATTGTTGCCCATATAACGAACGGCACAAATACACGCAGTAAACGCTTCCTGAAGAACGCTCCGATTTCCGTTACTGAAGGACGCAGATTAAGCGCGCCTGAAACCATAATGAACAACGGCACGCCACAACTGACCAGCGCTCCGTACATGTAGCACAAAAGCCCGTGTTCCAGAGTATCGAGATGAGGAATAGACCAAGCGTGCTGCAGCACAACCAAAAAGATTGCCACCACACGCATCACATCATATCGCAAATCCCGTTTCATCGTCACCTACCCTTGCTCCGACACTATATATTCTATCAGCGTCCGTACTGCTTCCTCTTGAGGGATATTCATGCGGATGCATGTTTTGCCTTTGTACAGGCTAACCTTGCCGCGTGCGGCACCTACGTAACCATAGTCGGCATCGGCCATCTCCCCGGGACCATTGACTATGCACCCCATCACGCCTATTTTTAACGTACGCAAGCGCGGATAGTCTTTCTCCGCTTCACGGAAAGCAGCCTTGACAGCGGCTATCGTATCTTCCAACCCGAATAATGTGCGTCCGCAACCCGGGCAGGAGACAAACTCCGTCTTGTAGCGCATCACACCTGCAGCCTGCAGGATATCTTTGCTCAGCCGCTCGAGTTGTTCGGCTGTAAAATGCGGGTTTTGCAGTTGCAGTTGTTTGGCATCAGCCTGCCAGAGCAACCGTCCGCACTCCGCCGCAGCATGCAGGGCGAACAGACTCCAGTCATCAACCTCGGAGGTGTAGCACACTACTCCACTCTTTACCTCGCACGTTACACAAGTGTATCGCGCCGATTGCGGGTCGGTAAAATAGTCGCGTATAGCCTTGGCAACGGGGATCTCAGCCTCGGGTGCTTCGGATAGCGATACGCGGATTGTGTCGCCTATTCCTTCTGCGAGCAGAGCACCTATGCCTACAGCGGACTTCACGCGTCCGTCTTCCCCTTCGCCGGCTTCCGTCACACCCAGATGCAGCGGAAACGCCATCTGCTCCTTATCCATCTGCTTCACCAGCAGACGCACCGTATCGACCATCACGCGGGTGTTCGAAGCCTTGATGGATATCACAATATCGGTAAATTGCTCATCGCGTGCTACGCGCAGAAACTCCATGACGCTCTCCACCATACCTGCCGGCGTATCGCCGTAGCGCGACATGATCCGGTCACTCAGGCTGCCGTGGTTCACGCCCAGACGCACTGCTGTATGGTGCTCGCGGCATATTGCCAGAAATGCCGTAAATCGCTCGCGTAACCGCTGGAGCTCGGCGGCGTACTCCGCATCGGTATAGTCGATATGCTTGAACTTACGCGCGGGATCGATATAATTTCCGGGGTTGATGCGAACTTTCTCCACCACTTTCGCCGCTTCGTCGGCTACGCCGGCCTGGAAATGCACATCCGCCACCAATGGCAAACGGTCATCAAGCTGGGATTGCAACAAACGGTGAATCTGCCCAAGGCTCTCCACCTCACGCAAGCCCTGCGTGGTGAACCGCAGCAGTTCGGCACCTGCAGCATAGCAGCGTAACGCCTGCGCCACACTTCCCTCGATATCGTTAGTCGAGGTGTTGGCCATCGTCTGGATACGGATAGGCTGGCTGCCGCCTATAAGTACAGAACCTACACGAGTTGTACTCGTTTTTCGGCGTGTGTAGTTTGCAAAATCCATAAATTATCGTCTAAATTAGCATAAATAGTTCGGCAATTTTTGCACTTTCGGATAAATTGTTGTACCTTTGCACCCGCTTTTCATTAGAAGGGCTCGGCTTCAATATGTTGCCGAATATGAATCAGTAGCTCAGCAGGTAGAGCACATCCCTTTTAAGGATGGGGTCCTGGGTTCGAGCCCCAGCTGGTTCACAGAGCAGCGAGCAATCGCTGCTCTTTTTTGTATTCCTGCAACGCTAATCTATCCGAATGGACGGTTGAATATATCGCGTGGTCCATTGATTTAACTATTTCACATTACAATGTTAACTATTCGGCCAGGAACGACAATAACCTTCTTGGGTGTATTGCCGGCGAGGTAACGTGCTGTATCTTCGTGAGCGAGAACGAGTTTCTCCACTTCGTCCTTCGGCGTGTCCTTCGGGCACTCCAGGGTGAAACGCACCTTGCCGTTGAACTGCACGGGGTACTTCTGCGTATCTTCGACCAGATAGGCTTCGTTCAGTTCTGGCCATTGGGCATCGATCACAAAGCCTTCGCAGCCACAACGACGGTACATCTCCTCGGCGATGTGCGGAGCGTAAGGAGCAAGAAGAACGGCAAACGGCTCAAGGATGGCACGTTTGTTGCACTTGAGCGCAAAAAGTTCGTTCTGCGCAATCATGAATGCCGGGATGGAGGTATTGAACGAGAAGTTCTCGATATCCCAGGTGACCTTTTTGATGAGTTTGTGCAGACTGCGCAACTCTTCAGACGTAGGTTCGGCGTCGGTAACGGTCTCGTACATGTTCCACGCCTTCTTCAGGAAACGGTGTACGCCGTCGATGCCGTTGGTATCCCAGGGTTTGGACATCTCCAACGGGCCGAGAAACATCTCGTACAGACGCAAGGTGTCGGCACCGTAATTGGCAATCACATCGTCGGGGTTGACCACGTTGAACATCGACTTCGACATTTTCTCCACCGCCCAGCCGCATATGTACTGCTTAGGCATAGCTGCGCCCAAATACGGGTTATCCTCCACCTCCGTACTGGTACCATCAGCAAAGACGAAGGTTGCGTTCCGGTACTCGGGCATCCAGTTGCGGAAAGCCGTTATATCCAGTACGTCGTTGTGAACAATGTTGACATCCACATGGATAGGCTGCACTTTGTCCTTATACTCAGGATTGTTGATGAGATTGTAAGAGACGTACAGGTTACCCGTTGCGCCCTCGCCGATGTAACGATAGACGAAGTTAGAGCGCCCCTGGATCATACCCTGGTTGATGAGTTTACGGAACGGTTCGTCCTTGCAAACGAGACCGAGGTCGA
>JAFXSS010000059.1 GCA_017525455.1 Paludibacteraceae bacterium | reverse complement strand
TTGGTGCTATCGTCCGGGCAGTGGCTGTGCGCAGGAAGAACCTCTCGACCATCGCTGCCGACACTGCCGCCTTCAATGCACAGAAAGAGACGGGTTACAAGACCCTGTACCAGTACCTCTGGCACGAGTGTGCCGCCGAGTACGACGCAAGCCAAGGCTAACGGGAGGACACTACCATGAAGAAGTCACTTTTCTTCGCCATCGCAGGCTTGGCCTGCGGTGGTATGGTAGCCCTGACGGGCTGCAACGTCACCCGCACCGTCACCACCAGCTCCTCCTACGTCCAGCGCGGCGACACCACGGTCCTCATCCAATCGAAGACCATCGAGTCCTACGACGCCTCAAAGAGGCTGTAGCTGAGAAGACCTGTTCTCCTACGACGCCTCGAAGAGGCTGTAGCTGAGAAGACCTGTTCTCCTACGACGCCTCTAAGCGTCTATAGGCATCCGACGTAGGCATAAAAAAAGCGGCTGTTGGCCGCAGGTTATTGGAAAAACGAGAAATGCACGCTGCCGTATGTGCGGAGCTCCAGGAAATGCGGATGCCCGGAAAAATCGTACTGGTCGCCATGCTCGAGCACAAACAAACCTTCCGGTTTGAGCAGCGCCGGTACGATCAGCGAGGGCAGAGTAGGCAACTCCTCGAGCGCATACGGCGGGTCGGCAAAGATCAGGTCATACTTGGCGCCACGCCACGTGCATTCGGCTGCGGAAGACCCCGGCAGACCACCGGCATAATTGCTACGCAGAAACTTGAACACATCGCCCCTGAGGACATGCAGGTTAGTGATGCCGAGTGAGCGGCAGGTGGAGATGATAAAGTTCTGCTGTACATGCGCCAGTTCGACCGCCGTCACCTCTCTGGCGCCGCGCGATATGCACTCCAGTCCTATGCCTCCCGTGCCGGCGAACAGATCCAGCACATCGGCTCCCTCCAGGTCCATGCGGTTAGTCAGCAAGTTGAACAGACTCTCCTTGGCAAAGTCTGTTGTCGGACGGGCTGTTATATTTTTAGGGGGCATCAACCGACGCCCCCTAAATTTTCCGCTAATAATCCTCATGCTGTTTCATCATTTATAGGGTCCCCGACGCAAACCAGCGTAGCGTTTGTGGTGGGGAAAAGCAGAGGCATGCGTCGCTTTTATGCCGCAGGGCGGCATCCGGTGCGATCGCATTGCCGATGCGCTATTCCCAGTTACCGGCGTTGTTGTTAGGCGCTTCGATAGAGCCTACTTTCAGGCCGGGATAGTGCTCGAGTTTCTTCTCCTTGTCGATCAGGTTAACAAGCTCCTGCTTGTCCTGGTCAGCCAGATAGGTCTCGAACGGAGCACGTGCCTCAAACAGAGGAACATGAATGCCCTGAGAGGTCTTGTACTCGTCGTTGACCTCGATCTCGAAACGCAGATTGTCGGAGTAGGGGATCAGTACGATCTGGTCGATATTCTCAGCCGTGAACTCGCCCTTGTACAGGGTCTCAATCATGTTGCGCTCGATGGTATCGCGGCGGAACCCTTGCAGGCCGGCATCCTTGATATCCTTGTCGTTAGCCCAGATGTACGCATAGATAGCCTCCTGGTCATCCGTCTTGAGTTTGCTCATGGCTTTTGCTTTGGCCTTGTCAATCAGTTTGACAGCCTTCGGTTCGGTCATGCCTGCCTCGAGTTGTTTGTCGGTAAGCGAACCTTCCTTGAGCACCTCTTTCTTCGGGGCGGTCTTCAGGAACATGAGCAGAGAGTCGGCATCTGCCATGAAACGGCCGTGCTGGTTCTTGAACTCCACCTCCGCCGTACGGATGTGAATAAGGTTCTTAACCACAGCCTCCTCGCGCTGAGCACGGGTCTCTTCAAACTGAATCGGGGTAACCACACTGTCCACGCAGATATATGCTAAGAAGCATATAGCCAGAGCCAGTAAAATACGAAAAGTAGTTTTCATGTTGTATTGTTTTGTTTAATTATATATCAAAATCGATATTGTTCACACTAAAACACCGCAAATTTACAAAAATATTTTGATATTTGCAAATTTTTTTTTATTTTTGCATGGAATTTGCTCAGGTATTTTCAGAATTATTGCTAAACTGGTCGTTTTAGGGCATAATTCTTCGCAAAAACTACATAAATATGGAAGACAGCAACAAGGTATTGTACGACATTCTTCTCGAGCGACTCGAGTTGCTTCGTGCATTGGACAAAGAGGGCGACTCCGACCGTCGTCGTCATGTGGCCGGCGAGACAGCCTCGCTGCATGCCCCGTTGGCGCACAGGCTCGGACTCTATCAGATCAAGACAGAAATGGAAGATCTGGCTCTGAAGTTCACCGACTATACCAAATACAAATATATCGCCTACGAACTCGCCGCCAAAAAAACCGAGCGCGACGCCTACATAGCCTCGTTCATCGCTCCGCTGGAGAAGAAACTCAAGGACGCCGGGTTCGTATTCACCATCAAGGGACGCCCCAAATCCATACACTCGATATATCACAAGATGCAAGTGCAGCATTGTGACATTTCGGGCATATACGACCTGTTCGCCATACGTATCATCCTCGACTCGCCTCTCGAGCGCGAGAAACAGGACTGCTGGCAGGTATATTCGATTATCACGGATATGTACCAGCCTAACCCCAAACGCTTGCGCGACTGGCTGAGCGTACCCAAAGAAAACGGCTACGAGAGTCTGCACACAACGGTTCTCGGGCCTGAGAACAAATGGGTGGAGGTGCAGATCCGTACCCGCCGTATGGATGAGATTGCGGAAAAAGGCGTTGCCGCACACTGGGCATACAAAGGCGTTGACGGCAACCGGTTGAATACCGACCGTCAGTGCGTGTATGTGTTCACTCCCACCGGCGATCTCAGGCGTCTGCCTTTCGGGGCTACGGTATTGGATTTTGCGTTCTCCATTCACTCCGAAGTGGGCTGCCATTGTGTAGGTGGGCGTATTCGTGGACAGCACGTCAGCATACGACAGCAACTCAACAACGGCGATCAGGTGGAGATAAACACCTCGCCCAACCAGCATCCGACGGCCGACTGGCTGAACTATGTGGCTTCGTCGAAGGCTAAAAACAAGATCCGCCAGGCACTCAAGGAGATCGAATACAAGCAGGCCGCCGAAGGACGAGAACTGCTCGAGCGACGACTCAAAAACTGGAAGATTGACTACGACGAGAAGCAGGTAACCAAACTGGCCCTGAAACTCGGCTACAAAGCCATTTCGGACTTCTACCAGGCTCTCGCCTCAGGCAAGGAGGATGTGGCGCGGGTAAAAGAGATTTATGCCGATCTGGATACCGTACATATACCGCTCAGCCAGCAACGCGAGTTCGTGCCTAACACATCAAGTTCGGCACTTGCCCTGGAGGTGGATATCAATGTCAAGAACGTCGATTATGCCCTGTCCAAGTGCTGCAACCCGCAGCCCGGAGACCCGATATTCGGATTCATAAGCGTGACCAAAGGCATACGCATCCACCATTGCGACTGCCCCAACGCGATGAACATGCGCGAGCGTTATCCCTACAGAGTAATACCTGCAAGGTGGAAGCCGGGTGCTCCCGGCAAAGCAGCCAGCCATGCGGATGACAGTAAAAACCATAAGTAATGGAAAGTCAGCTATTGGATAGTGCGGTTAACTCGTTTGCCTCGCTGCCGGGAGTAGGGCGCAAAACAGCCTTGCGACTCGTGTTGCACCTGTTGCGACAGCCCGAGAACGATGTGGTGGGGTTTGCCGACTCGCTCACACGACTCAAACGCGAGGTGCACTATTGCGCCGAGTGCAGAAACATATCCGATACCGAGATGTGCCCCATCTGCAGCAATCCCAGACGCGACCATCAGACAATCTGCGTGGTGGAGAACATACAGGACGTGATGTCGATCGAGAACACCGGACAGTACCACGGAGTCTATCATGTGCTCGGAGGCGTCATATCGCCCATCGACGGCATAGGACCCAAAGATATCGAGGTGGACAAACTTGTGGAACGTGTGCTCACGGGAGAAGTCAAGGAGATCATACTTGCCCTGCCCACCACGATGGAAGGCGATACAACCAACTTCTACCTCTACCGACGCATCATGAACGCCCTGGAGCAAGCTGGACGGCCGACGGAAGAACTGACCGTATCGCTCATAGCACGAGGCATAGCCATTGGAAACGAACTGGAGTATACTGACGAGATTACACTCGGACGATCCATACTCAACCGAACAATATTCAACGGATAATGCTCTGTAAATCATACTGACAGTTATTCCATCTAACGTATAACAAACTAAATCACAACCTGTATGCTCAAACCTCATTACCACATGACCAGGACAGAATGGCTGTCGAGCCTGAAGATCGGTTATTATGTGATGTACGCACTAATCGTTGTGCTTTTTGGTGCCATCTGGTACCTCAACTACGATTCGCTTGCCGCCAACGGTGAGCCGTTCAAACTGTTTGACCCGAACGAAACAATAGGTATGGTGCTGCAATACGCAGCCATCATCTATACCCTGGCGGCTATCCCGGGCGCGTTATATGGATTCAAGCGCGCGTGCGCGAAGATTGCCAAGATTGACAACGACGACCTCAAGTACGACACCTATTATACCTACGCAACCCTGCGTATGGCGCTGGTAGCCCTGTCGGTAGCACTGAGCCTGTTAGCATACATGCTGCTCGGGGCATACAATCCCATGATCTGGCTGGCAGCCGTGGGAGCCGTGGCACTCGTGTTCACCAAACCCTCTGCCGCCAAAACGGAGGACGAACTGACCCCAAAGGACCCTAACACACAGTACTAATGCATCGACCATACTTGGTCGATCCCAATAGCAAATGCCCAAATCGCAAATGCCCAAATCACAAATGCCCAAATAGTAAATAATATGACTATAGCTGTAGATTTTGACGGTACGATTGTTACCCACGCTTACCCGCAGATAGGCAAACCCATACCGTTTGCCATCGAGACGCTCAAGAAGTTGCAACGCGAGGATATGTGCCAGATCATCCTGTACACCTGCCGCGAAGGACAACTGCTCGAGGATGCCGTGAACTATTGCAAGGAGCGCGGACTGGAGTTCTATGCCGTTAATGCTTCATTTCCCGAAGAGACGCCCGACATGCGCGTGTCACGCAAACTGGATGCCGACGTGTTCATCGACGACCACAACCTGGGCGGACTGCCCGACTGGGGAGTGATCTACCAGATGATACATAGCGGCAAACCTCTTAAACCCGCCGAGCATAGCCATTTTGACGACGAGGCACAACGACGCAAACCTTCATTCTTCGAGCGTCTGTTCTCATGACCGGACAGCAACACATAGCACTCCGCAAACTTGAACCCGACGACCTGCCGTGGCTCTACCAATGGGAGAACGATGCCGAGGCATGGGCGGATGGCGATACGCATAACCCCCTGTCGAAAGCCGACCTGCGCGATTATATACTGCGTACAACAGGCGACATCTATCAGGACGGTCAATTGCGGCTGGTCATCTGCCTGCAATCCGAAACCGACAAGGCTGAGAGTGGGGCAGAACAGACGAGCATTCCCGTAGGTTGTATCGACCTCTACGATGTGGATATCCGCAACCGCAAAGCTGCCGTAGCCGTATATATCGCCCCCAAGTACCGCCATCTCGGACTGGCAGCACAGGCTCTCAGGCAAATCAAGACGTATGCAGCCACGGTTATCTGTTTCCGACTTTTGTATGCTCTGGTTCGCGAAGATAACAAAAATTCCTGCAGTTTGTTTCAATCTGCTGAATTTCAGCAAGTTGCATGTCTGCCAAATTGGGTGAACGAAGGAAATATTTTAGTATTGCAAACTATACTTTAAACTTGCTTATTCTCATAAATTATAAATAACAAAAAATTGTTTTACAGCATAAAATAGCCATTTTTCGAGCATTTACTATGAAAATCTGCGAAAATCTGCCAAACTGTCAGCCCTTCGCACCCTTATAAATCAAGCAGTTGAAAGCCTACACCTTTGTAACTGACTGAAATTCAATTGGTGTTTTGTAACTCATTGAATTATTAGGCAATTAGCAAAATGTCAAAATTTGTCGTTTGCTAAAATTTGCATAATTAAAAATTTTGTTGTACCTTTGCATCGCTTTTTCGGAGAATATACCCTCCGATTTATTTTTCACCCATTATGGAGAGAAACGTACAAGTCATATGGACCGAATGTCAGCACATTTTGCGTGATAACCTCACGCCGAGTGTGTATATGACTTGGTTTGCTCCAATCAGGGCGATCAGCTTCGAGAACGACGTGCTTGTTCTGCAGGTTAAGTCGCAGTTCATCGTGGAGTATATCGAGGAGAATTACCTGACCTTGCTGTCGAAGGTGCTGTTCCGCATGTTTGGCCCACAAACCAAACTCGAGTATCGCGTACAGATTGATTCGCATACGGACGCGGGCGTAAATATCCCTTCCGACGTATCGCAGGCTCCCGTTGCTCCGCCGGTATTGCTGCAACAACCCGACCTGAAGGACGAGCCGGACTTCAACAGCCAACTCAACCCGTCCTACACCTTCGAGTCGTTCGTACAAGGCGAATCGAACAAACTTGCGCGTACCGTGGCGCTCTCCATCGCAGCCCAACCCGGACGAGGCAGCTTCAACCCGCTGTTCGTTTATGGCGGTAGCGGAGTGGGCAAAACCCACCTGGCTAACGCTATCGGTAACGATGTGAAACGCCTGCTGCCGCAGAAACGTGTGCTTTACGTTTCGGCTAACACGTTCCAACTGCAGTATCAGGATGCCGCGGCACACAACCACATTCCCGACTTCCTGTTGTTCTATCAGACCATCGATGTGCTCATCGTGGATGATATACAATATATCGCGGGTAAGCGCGCGACACAGGACACGTTCTTCCACATCTTCAACTACCTGCAGCAATCCGGCAAGCAGATCGTACTCACCTCCGACAAGGCTCCAAAAGACCTGGACGGACTGGAGGACCGCCTGCTCAGCCGATTCAAGTGGGGACTGGCAGCCGAGATGACCAAACCAGATTTCGCCTTGCGCAGAGATATTCTGCTCAACAAGATGCATCGCGATGGCGTCAAACTGTCGATGGAGATTGTGGAGTTTATCGCCACCAACGTGCGCGATAACGTGCGTGACCTGGAAGGTGTACTGGCGGCGTTGTTGGCGTACTCCACGCTCGCCGACAAGGAGATTGACATGCAACTGGCCGAACAGGTCGTAGGACGCATAGTCGAACTCAAGCCGCGCGAGACTACTATTGCCGAGATAGCACAGGCCGTTTGTAGCGAGTTCAAGGTCTCGATGGATGCATTACTCTCACAGTCACGTCTGCGTGAAGTGGTTGTAGCACGTAATGTGTCGATGTACCTGGCCGCTCGCCATACGGCTATGACTAAGTCGGATATCGGCCGTTACCTGGGCAACCGCACGCATGCCACGGTAGCACACTCGCTCGAGGTGCTCGACACGCTCCTGCAGAACGATATCGCTCTCGGACAACAGATCAGACACATCGAAAATCTGATAGCAGGCTGAGATGAATGTGTCGCCAACCATTGATGTCGAACAGCGCGTCTTGCGTGCACGCGAATTGTTTCTGAGCGGATACAACTGCTCACAGGCCGTGTTTGGCGCGCTCGCGGACATCTATGGTATTTCTGACGAACAAGCCGCACGTTTGTCTGCCTCGTTTGGCGGCGGAGTAGGCCGCCTGCGGGAGATGTGCGGAGCATGTTCGGCTATGGCGCTACTGGAAGGTTTACAATCCGGCGCCACTAAGGCAGAGGATAGCGCAGGCAAACAGGCTAACTACAGCAATGTACAAAGCCTCATCCAGCGGTTTAAGGAGCAGAACGGCTCGTATCTGTGCCGCGAATTGCTGCAACTCCGTAAGGATGCGCCTACGCCTCCCACGCCCGACGAGCGGACTGCAGAGTATTATCGCCAGCGCCCGTGCCTGAGAATGGTTGAGTCTGCTGTACGTATCTACTGCGAACGATTGCAAGGCAAATGACCGACCACGGCTGAGGTAAGCCCGAACGATTGCAAGGCGCACTTGGCAATTAGTCCGAATAATACGCAAAAATAGGGGCGCAAAGGCTGAAAATTTGGAATTTTGAAAAATTTGCCGTACTTTTGCATCCGCTTTGCGTGAAACAGCGCATGTCTCCCTAGCTCAGTTGGTAGAGCAACTGACTCTTAATCAGTGGGTCGAGGGTTCGA
>JAFXSS010000058.1 GCA_017525455.1 Paludibacteraceae bacterium | reverse complement strand
GATGTTAATCACTTTGATTATTGGATAACAATCTAAAATCATGAATATATCTGATAGAATAGCCAACATTTCTGCCTCGCCTACCTTGGCGATGGCAGCAAAGGCGGCTGCGATGAAAGCAGCCGGCGAGAATATCATCTCCATGTCGTTGGGCGAACCGGATTTTCCGACACCTGCCCATGTCAAGCAAGCCGTAAAAGATGCGGTAGATGCCGATATGTCGCATTATGGTCCTGTGCCGGGTACGCCGGGACTGAGGGCTGCCGCTGCCAAATATATGTCCGGCTTTGCGGGACAGGAGAATCTGTTCCGAGCCGAAGATATAATTGTTTCCGTAGGTGCCAAGCAGAGTATATGCAACGCCATCGAGACGTTGGTAGGCAAAGGTGATGAAGTAATCCTGCCTACACCTTGTTGGGTAAGTTACACGGAGATGGTCAAACTGGCGGAAGGTGTTCCAGTAATGGTACGTACGACGATGGATAATGACTTTATCCTAACCCCCGAAGCCTTGGAGGCTGCCATCACGCCGCGTACCAAACTGATTGTGCTATGCACTCCCAACAACCCGACCGGAGCGGTATATAGTTCAGAAAATATCGAAGCGCTGGCACAGGTGTTGAAGCGCTATCCGCATGTTGCTATTATAGCCGACGAGATTTACAATCAGATTTGTTATACGGGAACATGCGCTACATGGGCTACCCAAACGGAATTGTTGGACAGACTGATTATCGTGAATGGCGTTAGTAAGGCGTTTGCAATGACGGGTTATCGTATAGGTTGGCTCGCTTGCAAGGACCAGACCTTCATCAAGGCTTGCACGCGCTTGCAAGGTCAGCAGATAACCTGTGCCACGATGGTTGCCCAATATGCTGCACAAAAAGCATTGGAAGGCGATCTGGGGTGTGTGGCAGAGATGACCAAAGCATTTGAACGTCGCCGAAACCTGATTGTAGAACTGGCACAGGATGTTCCGGGTTTCAAGGTTCGCAGTCCGAAGGGGGCATTCTACCTGTTCCCGGACGTTACGGCTTTGTTTGGCAAACGTGCCGGCGACAAGGTTATTCGTACAGCCGATGAGTTGTGTGAGTACCTATTGACCGATGGTCATGTAGCCTGTGTGTCGGGTGCAGCCTTTGGCGAGCCGACATGTTTGCGTATCTCCTATGCGTGCTCCGAAGAGCAGATAACGGAGGCTATGCGGCGGATTCGCGCAGCAGTAGAACGGCTGAAGTAGGAGAGTAAAAGGGGGAGACAGATTATCTGTTAACCGATTTGACTCGGTAACCGGCAGCTCGGAGTTGCTCCAGCAAGCCTTTCTCGCCGCCAAGATAGATAGCATCGAGTGTTATGAACGCTCCTCCGTTAACAAGATACGGACGCAGACGTTTCACCCATTCCTTATTGCGCGCAGCGTATATCTGATAATCAGAGTACGACTGCGTGCTTTGGTTATCCGGCGAGAGTATCTGATAGGACATATCCGTCAGACGTCCCATACGGTACATTTCCGCCAACGTACGTTCCTGACGGACTTCTCGTTCGGGATAGTCGATAATCTGTAGCAGTTCCTTGCATTGCCAATGAAAGGGTTCGCGGTCGAAAAGCATAAACATTGTTTCGCCTATATCGTCGATAGCCCGTACGGGGATATTCTTATCCGAAGCAATAGCCTGAAAGAATGCTTCCATCGACCGCTGGTCGTCGTAATCCAGCCACTTGTGCAACAACTCGTTGCGGTACATGGCTGTCAGGTATGATGGTTTCATCCTGCAAAGTTTGTCCATCCCCATACCCAAGGTAAGCAGCATCGTCTCGTCAATCTTCTGATATTCCTCGGTAGTGAAATATCTGTCCAAGCGGATAGAGTCGGGGAGCAAGGCCGCCACGCGCAGGGCAGCCAGGGCTTCATAGTCCTGTATAGCAAACTCCGTCAGTACAACGGAACAATGCGAGAAACATGTCAGCAGGCTTGGTACACTGTCCAGAAATTCGATACCGACAATCTTGTTTGTCGCAAAAATGTACGATGGCGCTTGGGCGCTATTGCCCGACACCTTGTACAACACTTGCGCTTGCAGGGCAAGTGTGACAGATAGCAGTATGAATAGAACCTTGCGTCTCATTGTAACCGTGTGATGATGTTGTAGGCCTGATAGATACCCAGTTCCCCTGCGCGCGACAAGTCTTGCAGGCCTTCCTTTTGCTTGCCTATATAGATGTATGTCAGGCCGCGGTTGAAGTATGCTTCCGCAAACTCGCTGTCGACACGTATAGCATCGTCGTAATGGCGGATGGCAGCCTCAAAATCCTTTTGCCGGCAGAGGATATTGGCTTTGTTGTAGTACGCAAAAGCAAAGTCCGGCAGACGACGGATAACCTGGTCGTAATCCATCAGCATCAAGGTAAACAGTCCGCGTTGTTGCTGAACGGTTTCGGCATTGGTGAGCGATTCGTCGCCTGTAGCCCGCTGGTACTCCAGCAGTCGGTAGCGCCAGTTGGCTTGACAGAAGAACATGATAGCCTCTACCGTTTTATCCAATCCCGATAGCGTGAGTGCACGCGAACAGTCCTCAATAGCCGAGGCATAGTCCTGAACGATAGCAAACTCAATGGCGCGCGAGAACAACAACATGGCTACGCGTAATCCTTCTTGCTCAGGTACGGAACGCAGGTCAGGCGGCAAGGCATCAATCGTAGCGGATAGATTGGTGATTTGCGAAAAGTGATGCGATACCATTTCTGCAGATAGCGGCAACTCATGTGTAGTGGCGCGTAATGCATCCGGCAGAAGATTGAGTCGGTTGAAAGTGGCAAGCGAATAGTTGTATTTGCCGGCAGACTGTGCATAATACGTGAGTGTTATACCCGGTTCGTTGATCAGGTCCTGGTAACGATCCTGCACTCTTCCGCGTGAGGCGGAACTGTATTTCTGCTCCTGGGTATCAGCCTCGCCGTTTTGTGCGGCACGTTGTGAGAACAGTTTGCGATAATCGCGGCGTCCTTGTTCGGTTCGAGCCATCTGGGCATTGGTGTTCAGGGGCGATGATGTGTTCAGCGTGTCACGACCGGAATTATGATCATGCTCGATCTTGTATGCGCGTTGCAGACATGCTTGTGCTTTCTTCTTCTGACCGAGTGCCGTGTGTGCGCGCGAAGCAATATAATATGATGGCAGGAATGTAGGGTGGAGTCTGCTGAGCGAATCGAAATCAACAATTGCATCTTTCCATTGCTGCAACTGCATCGATACCATACCCCTTTGGTAAAGGATTGGTCCAAGCAAATCGGATGATGACGTGGCCGATGGCGATAATGCAATCAACTCAAGCGCCTTGCTCAAGTCATCGTACGCGCGGTTGTAGTCGCCTACTTCCTGACGTAGCACACCACGGTTGAAGTAACATTGCGACTCGCGAGGCGACAATTCGATAGCTTTGTCGTAATCTGTCAACGCGGCACGATAATTATGCTTGCGGTAATATATGATACCTCGGTTGATATAGTCACCTGCGTACTTCGAACCAAGATTGATGGCTTTTGTAATATGTGCAAAAGCGGCATCATCATCGCCGGTCATCATTGTTACAACGCCATATGCCGACCAGTTCTGCGCATTCTGTGAATCGTATTGTACGGTTGATGCAAATTCCGCCAAAGCGCAGGTCGTATCCTGCTGTTGCATACAGATGACACCTCGCTCAAAATGTAGAGAGGCTGACTCCGGTTCGCGACGTAACAGGTAATCGATATCTGCACGTGCTTCATCGTATCGCCCCTGTTGCGAACGGGTATCGGCACGCAGAAGCATGTACGTTTTGTTCTCGGGGGAGAATATTAGTGCTTCCGAAAAATCTTTTTCCGCCTTGTCAAACTCGCCCAGCTGCCTATAGACATATCCGCGCGTATAATATGCTCCGGGCTGAAACGGGTTACGCTCAATGGCAGCATTACAATCGCGCAAAGCACCTTGGTAGTCGCTGAGCTGAATCTTAGCAATAGCACGCAACTGATACGGCTCGGATAAGTAAGGCTTGAGCTTGATGACCTGATTGAAATACTGTATACTGAGTACGTAGTCCTCAAAATACAAGGCATTGCGCCCGATTGCGGTTATACGGTCGGTATTGAGTTGGGCTGACAATAGCGAAAACTGAAAGATGCATACGGCAAGAACCGATAGCCTGAGCATCGGTATCCTTATCGCTTTGCAGATTTGGCATCCGCGCAGCTTGCCATGTAACCATTCTACTTTCACTTTTCGCCTGTTACTATTCGCTTTTTACATTTACTTGCACCCGGCTTCCGGATCGAATGTAGCAGGTACGTCAAACTGCTCGGACGCATCGTAAGGCAGACTCTCGTCGGCCAGAACCTTTTGCATGTACAATGCCCAAATAGGTAGTGCCATTGATGCACCTTGCCCGTCAGCCATTCGGTCGAAATGGATGGCGCGATCCTCTCCGCCAATCCAGCAACCACTCACAAGTGACGGTGTAAAGCCTACAAACCAACCGTCGGAGTTGTTTTGTGTTGTACCTGTCTTACCGGCCGCAGGCATCTTCAGTCCGTACTTGAAACGGGCACGTACGCCCGTGCCGTGATCCATCACATTACGGAGCATGTAAATCATCTTGTACGATGTGAGTTCGGAGATAATCTCACGCTGTTGCGGACGGAAGGTGGCAATCACATTACCTTGTTTATCTTCGATACGTGTGACGTATAGCGGGTCAACACGTATGCCATGGTTCGGGAATGTGGTATACGCATCCACCATCTCCTTGACACTCACTTCGCACGGACCAAGACAGATAGATACGACGGGATCCAATTGCCCCTGAATGCCGAACGAACGCATCAAACGAACAAGTTGGTTAGGTGTGTATAGCGACATCAAGTAGGCTGATATCCAGTTCGACGACTGTTGTAATCCCCAGTTCAGCGTAACTGTATCACCTTGGTTCTTGGTATGTTCGTCACGCGGAGTCCAACGTACTCCATTGGCGTCAATAAGAGTAACGGAGTCATTCACAGTCTTGTCACACGGCCACATGCCTTCGTCCATAGCCAGCGTGTACAAGTATGGCTTGACAGTAGAACCGACTTGGCGTCGACCTAAGGTGACCATATCGTATTGAAACTGACGGAAGTCCGGGCCGCCTACATACGCCTTGACATGACCGGAGTGCGGATTCATCGACATAAATCCGCAACGCAAG
>JAFXSS010000057.1 GCA_017525455.1 Paludibacteraceae bacterium | reverse complement strand
TATTGGTGCTTTAGTCCATATGCGTAGCCTGCCTGGAACGTAGCGTAGTCGGCTCCTGTGGCATTAAGGTCAATGACTTTTTGATAGGTGCTTATGGCGTCATCGAACTTGCGGGCATTGAATTGGCAGTCACCTATACGGTTCAAAGCATCGGCGTACGTGGGTAGAGATGAGTCGGACTGGCCGACAAAATCCTTGAGCGTAGCCTCAGCTTGCGCGTACATTCGTTGTTGGAAGTATGCATATCCCTTCAAGTACATAGCCTGCATCCGGTTAGGCGATTGCTTCCATCCCTTTTGCTGCTCAGCCTGTGTAATATACTGTTCCGCCTGCTTGTAGTTACGGGTGCGGTAGGCACACTCAGCGAGCAGATAACAAGCTTCACCGTTGTACATATCGTACTGTTTGGGTTGGCGGAGAATCTCCTGCAGGAACTGTTGCGCTTTCTGAATATTGCCCTGTCGGAAAGCATCCGCTCCCAATTGATAACGCAGGTACTGCTTGGTTTGCTCCATCTTGGCGTCTGTGACATCAATCAGTTGCAATGCTTCGTATGCAGCCTGATAGTTTTTTGAGCGGAGAAAAGCATCGGAAAGCAGTGACCGAATGGTTGTAGTATGTTTGGATTTGGGGTAGGTGCGCAAGAAATCGGTGAATGCAGTGACACTCTCGCCTAATGCAGTCGAACTTTGATATGTGCACAAGGCGTAATTGTACATCGCTTCCTCGGTCAGCTTCGGAGTAAATCCATACCGTACGGCAGAGGCATAGTTGAGCTTGCCCTGTTCAATATTACCGGTACGTGTGTAAGCATGACCAAGGTGCAGGGCTGTTGACTCGGATATTGTATCGTTCTCCGGCTTAACTTTTTTCAGATAAGTGATGGCTTTCTTGTACTGTTCAGTCTGGAAATACGACATACCGAGCAAGTACAAGTCGTTGCGCACCAACTCTTTTTTCTGCTCACGGAAACTTTTCTCATAAGCCTCCAGGTGCGGTATGGCGCGTGCATATGCTCCGCGCTGATATTGCAGTTCGCCTAAGATGCGCTCCACTTCTCCGTTGTTCGGATTACCGGGATTTGCCTCCATGATATATGTGGCGCGTTGCTCTACCTCCTCCAAATTGCCTTGTGAATAATAAATCTGGATAATGTAATATGGTACGATATCACTATATTGTACCGTATGCTCAATAGCAAGAAACTCGGGTAACGCCTTGCTATAGTCACCCAGTTTATACTGCGCAAAAGCGTAGTAATAGCGCGATGCCAAGGTGTACGGTGTATCCTTCTGCTTGAGCGAGCTGAAGAATGTCAACGATTTCTGATACTCACCCATCATAAGATAGGCGTACCCACGATAAAACTGATACTCGGGTTGCTGATCACGTCCCAGACGTGTCAGTGTCACTTCTTCGAAGTTCTTCAACGCCTGCTTGTAATGCTTTGATTCAACTTGCGTTATACCCAGCATCATATACACCTCATCAGCATAGGTGGTGTAGGGGTAACGCTTGAGATAATCCTGTAGTGCTCTGCCGGCATTCTTATCGCGCTGCTCGTATTGCTTCTTTACCGCAGCATAACCGTCCTCCATATCATTGGCGAGGACAGTTATGCTGCATAGCAGCGCAAGAATCAGTATCAGTTTCCTGCTCATAGTAGTTTTTTTGAATTAATGTCTGCGGCTACGCAGTTTCTTTTGTTTATTCTTGTTAATGCCCAATATGACGAAGAACGCTACCAACAGTACAATTACTATGCCAACGATGAGCATCAGGTTGCTGCCACCCAGGTTGTCGCCTTTCACGCGGTTCCACATATCAAGCATAGCTTCAGTCTTGGTGTCGCAGTCGTGCATCAGTGCACAGCGGTCAATCACGCTCTTGTCAGGATAGAGAACCTGGTTGGCGTGGATAGCCGTAGCCTCAGGGCCAAAGAAGTACGAGAGGTCAGCAGTCTCCTTGATATTCTCGGTGTCGTTCGCCCACTCCAGAATTTCCGGTGATGCGATAACACTCACGTAACCAATCTCCTCCATGTTCAGGATAGCATTCTCAGGCATACACAGGTAGTTGATGAAGTACGAAGCAGCTTTGACATTCTGTGCGTACTTTGGAATACACCATCCGTCGAACCATACGTTGGAGCCTTCCTCGGGTACGATGTACTTCAGTTCAACACCAACTTCAGATGCTTCGTCGATAGCCCATTGTGCATCGCCCGACCAACTCAGATTCAGCCAGGTTTTGCCCTTAGCCATCTCTTCCTTGCCAAAATCGACTTCCCAGCCGGCGATATTATTCTTGGCTTGAGTCAAGAACTCTTCGACGCGTGCAATACGCTCGTCAGTAATATTGGCAACAAGATTCTCACGAGTAACTTCACCGCGTGCAATCTCGTCACGATATACATACAATACAACTACCGAATATACATCGCGGAAAGCATCCTTCATAAATATGCGGTCCTTGAATTTCGGGTTGAGCAGTCCACCCAGCGAGCGGATATCTGCTTCGTCCACGAATTTCGGGTTGTACAGGAGTCCTGTGGTGCCCCACATGTAACCTACAGTATAATCGGAGGCAAGCATGTCGTCCATCTCCTCTTCGCTGACCATTTGCTGGAACATCCGCTGTGCAAACGGTGCTACGAGTTTTGTATAATCGGGCAGCGAGCCGAAGTCCTTGTTGATAGGCAGCAGCAAGCCGTGGCGAAGCATGCGCTCGATGATGTATTCCGACGGGCAGATTACATCGTAATCTTCGTGACCGATCTCAATCTCGGTGAGCATCGACTCGTTAATATCGAAGGTCTGATAGATAATTTCCACATCCTCGCCGGTCTGCTCTTTGTACCATGCGGGGAACTTGTTAAGGACGTTGTCCATGTCAATGTAGTCCGCCCAGTTGTACACCTTCAGGGTGTGTGCACGGTCAGCGGCTTGGGTGAATACAGGGCAGGCCATCAGCGCTGCCATGACAAGAACGATCAAGGTTCTAAGTTGTTTGTTCATTTCTTTTGTTTATTTAATTGTTTGTTTGTATGAATGTTCATAATGACAAGTAGTACAAGTATTGTCAGGAAGATGAGCGAGAACAACGGTCGGAGTTCAGGCGTCAACCCACCTTTTCGCGCATCGGCATAGATGAACGTGGACAGTGTCTCCAGCCCATTAGAGCCTTTGGTGAAAAATGTTACCCCGAAGTCATCTATACTCAGTGTCAGCGCCAGGATGAATCCGCTGATCATTCCCGGTCGGAGTTCGGGCAGCAGGATCTTGCGCAAGGCTTGCGCCGGTGTGGCACCCAGATCCAAGGCGGCCTCGTACATATTCGGATTCATCTGCATGAGTCGCGGCATGACGCTCAGCACCACATATGGCGTACAGAATACCACATGTGCAATAAGCACCGTAGCAAATCCGCGGCTGATGTTCAGGAACACGAATAACAGGAACAGCGATATACCCGTCAGTATATCCGGGTTAATCATCGGAATGGAGTTCAGGAATGTTATACCTTTTCTAAGCCGTGCCTTCATGTTGAACAGTCCGATGGCGGCCAGTGTGCCGAGTAGAGTAGCTATTGTAGCGGCACACACGGCAATCACAGCGGTGAAGAAAATTGCGCGGTACAGGTTCGGATCCACGCGCACTTGTGCGGTAGAGTCATAACCCGTGAACAGGTTCTCATACAGATGGAACGTGAATCCCGTCCAGTTGCCAAACACTTTGCTCTGAGTGAACGAGAAAACGAAGATCAGCAGTATAGGTGCGTACAGCACTACAAGCAATAGCCATAGATACGCATGACCTGCCACACGTTTGGCAGCCAACTGACGCGAACGTTTGCGCGCCTCCTGTTGTGCGGAAGATAGCTGTTGTTGTGTCATAGCAAACCTCCTTTCTGAGTATCGTGGCTATTATCCTGATCAAAGAACGAGGTGGCAGCGATTATAATTAGCATAATCAGCGACAGTGCAGCACCGTAGTTCCACATGGCTATACCTCCTTCGCCGAACGAACGCTGGATGAGCGAACCGAACAAGGTAATCTTGTTGTGCGTCAGCAGCTCGGCTATGGCGAAGGTAGATACAGTAGGCATGAATACCATCACGATGCCCGAGTATATGCCCGGTACGCTCAGCGGCAAGATAACCTTGGTGAACACATTGGCTTTGTTGGCACCCAGATCCTGCGCTGCCTCAATGAGCGAGCGATCCATCTTCTGCAGCGTGTTGTAGATAGGATAAATCATGAACGGCAGATAGTCGTAGCACATACCGAACAGCAATGCTCCTTCGCCCAGCGGCAGACCGAACATGTTGAACAGTTCTACGGTAGCGATGGTTCGCAGTAGGAAATTGATCCACATAGGCAGGATGAATAGCAATGCCATCACTTGCGGTGTTTTGAACTCTGCTGTCGCCATGATATATGCTGCCGGGTAACCCAATAGCAGACAAATAACCGTTGTGATGAACGCTATCGCCATGGAGTAAATCAGCGTGTTTACCGCTTCCGAGGTGTGGAAGAACTTTACGAAGTTCTGTATTGTAAAGTCTCCGCCCGGTGTTGTAAACGCGTAATAGAAGATTAGAAGCAATGGCAATACAACGAACAGCACAAGGAACAGTACGTATGGCCAAGCCCACGTCCGACGAGCGGACGCTATGTCAGCAAACTTCTTCATCACTCGGGCTCATTTAGCGGTTCCAGTCCTGTCGGACGCAGACGTATATGTTCAGGTGCGATGGTTATACCTACGCGGTCATGCTCGTCCCACACATCGTTGGTGTTCACCTCGATGTTGTCTCCGTTGTCGGTACGAACGGTCAGATGGTAGTGGTTGCCCTTGTACAGGATGAATGCTACCTCACCGCTGAGTTTGCCTTCCTCTTCATAGTCCTGCAGTTCAACGAAGCGGAACGGCACGCATACTTCTACCTTGTCGCCAACGGCAAACGGAGCAAGTTGCTCTTCCGTAGCATCCCACTCGGCACCCAGGAAATATACTTTGCCGTTCTTCTCCACCTCGCCCTCGAAGCTGTTGTAGATGTAGCGGCTCTTCTTCATGATCTGTATATCCTCGGGCTTGACGAGCATGCCTATCTCTGTGCCGGGCAGATACTCGTGGTAATCCTGGATGAGGAACTCATATCCGTCAGGAGTCAGTGCGCGCATCTCATAGTGCACACCCTTGAAGATACAGGTTTGGACTGTGCTGTACCACTTGGTGAACTTGCCTTTCGGAACGCGGTCTTCGTAATCGACATCGTCTTCGTTCTTGGCTTTGCGGCCTTCGTCTTTCTTATCCCAGATATAGATGTCCTCCGGGCGGATAACTACATCCACCGGCACATCTTCGCCGAAGCCTTCATCGATACAATCGAATACTTTGCCGCAGAACTCGACCTTGCGGTCCTTGATCATTCTGCCGCTCAAGATGTTACTTTCGCCGATGAAATCCGCCACGAAACAATTTTGTGGCTCGTTGTAGATATCGGTAGGTGTACCAATCTGTTGAATCTTTCCCTCGCTCATCACCACTACGCGGTCGGACAGCGTCAGTGCTTCCTCCTGATCGTGTGTGACGTAGATAAATGTTATACCCAGTTGTTTGTGCAGTTCCTTGAGTTCGATCTGCATGTCGTGTCGCATTTTCAGGTCGAGTGCTGACAGCGGTTCGTCGAGCAGAAGCACTTCGGGTTCGTTGACGATGGCGCGTGCTATAGCTACGCGTTGTTGTTGTCCGCCGCTGAGAGTGTCCACCTCACGGTCTTCGTAACCCATCAGGTTAGCCATCTTCAGCGCGGCTTTGACCTTGCGCACGATGGTTTCCTCTTCCATCTTCTTCATCTTCAGACCGAACGCCACATTGTCGAACACGTTCAGATGCGGGAATAGGGCGTACTTCTGGAACACGGTGTTCACCGGTCGCTTGTACGGAGGTGTACTGGTTACATCTTCGCCTTTCAGCAGGATGTCTCCCGAACTGGCTACTTGGAATCCTGCTATGCAGCGCAACAATGTTGTCTTGCCGCAACCTGAAGGACCAAGGATGGTTACAAACTCGCCTTTCTTGACTTGAAGGCTCACATCGTTCAAGGCAAACTTACCGTCCTCAAATTGCTTGGATACGTGGTTTACCTCGATGATAAAATCATTTGTCATTTCTTTTCGTTAATCTGTTTAGCGAGGGTTTTTTCAGCCCCTCTATGGTACGTGATAACGCATAAATTGGTATTTATTTGTTGTTAACTTTTGTTAGTGCAATGTTGTATGCTTCGCGGTAGTATGCAAAGAAATGTTTCCACTCGGCTTTTTCCGATAGTTTCCATGCTTTCTTGCGTACTATATCCTGCTCCTTGCCACTCAGGCGCATGTAACTGTACACAGCGTCGGCAACTTTGTGCACGACCTGCTCATAGTTGGCATCCGAACGACGGATGACATATACACCTTCGGCCAGTCCTTGCGTGCACTTGGCTTCTTCGCCTGTTGCCCATACGCCGAAACCTGACAGACTGGTGGTGATTGTAGGTACATGGAAGGCTATGCTCTCCAGCGGAGTGTATCCCCACGGTTCGTAGTACGAAGGGAAGACTGTCAGATCCATGCCGCACAGCAGATTGTAGTATGTCTCGCCCAGTTCGGGATCAAAGCCGTTGAGGTAGTATGGTACGAATACGACCGTCACCTTGCCCATCTGCAAAGTAGAATGCTCCAGATACGGAACCAGCACATAAGCAATCACGCGCGGAGCAAACACGTCGCTGTTCACTTTGTCGCTAAGCATGCGCATCGAATCAACGAACACGTCCAGACCTTTGTTCTTCCACTCATGACGTCCGGCTATGCATAGCAGGAACGGCCGCTGACCGGCTACCACGGCATCTTTGCCGTCGGCGTTCTGGCTGCGTAGCAGAATCTCTTTCGATGCTTTGCGTTGCGCGGTGTAGGCTTTACCTACCGGCACAAAATCCGGTTCAAAGCCATTCGGTGTAACTATATCCGGCTGTTTGTCCAGCAGTTGTTTGCACTCTCGTGCTGTCAGATTGCTCACCGTGGTAAAGCAGTCGGCGTAATGGGCAGCCTGTTTCTCGGCAGAGTGCTTGCTGACCATGTTCAGTTCGTACGCCATCTGATCGCCGTTGTAGTAGTTGAACTGGTCGTACAGCGGCTTATGATTGCCTGCTATCGAACGGCCGATGCTCGTGGCGTGTGTTGTGAACAATGTGCCGATTTGCGGGCAATGGTCTTTGATGTAGAACAGGCTGAATGCAGTCTGCCACTCGTTGGCATGCATCACAACGCGGCTGTTCTCGGCATGCAGATGGTGGTACAGGCTCTCCATGACTTGTCCGGCGGCATAGCCGAACAGACTGCTCTCGTCGTAATCGCCGTAAGCGGCATGACTCTGCACCTGAAATTTCTCCCAAGCCCAGCCGTAGATAGCATCTTTCTGCGGCGCTATACCTTCCCAGCGCAGCAGGATGGCTATCGGGCTGCCGGGAATCTTCCAGCGGCCGACACGCGCATTGTGGATACGTTGCCAGTTAGGGAACAGCGATTTGTCCTCTGTAAAATATATATCGGAGTGCTCGCCCCAATCCGGTCCGAAGAATATGACTTTGTCCGGATGCTCCTGTTGCATTGTGGCGGCACGTGTGCTGAGCACCGTGTAGATGCCCCCCACATGGTTGCAAACCTCCCAACTTGTTTCGAAAATATAGTCCGGTTGAACCGGTTCGTTTGATTTTTTCATGTATTGTATCAGTTTTCAAGGATAATCATTCTGCTGACGACTCCCACCTCGTTCACGTTATGGATGCGATTAAGGGTCTGTTCGCTCAGTATGTTTTGCGGATGCGTGACTAACGGCATCACCCACACGCCAAAGGCATCGCTCCAGTACAGGCTGTTCCGCTTGCTGTCAACAAGCAATGTGGCAGCCGGAATGTTCACGATTTGTGCCAAAGCATCTCCATTGGCATTGGCAACATACAGTCCGTCATCAAGTATGACGTACAGTTTTCGGTTAATCGGATCAACCTGCAAGGCGTTGACTTGTTTGTCGGTAAGTACCGGCATATTATGAATGTCGTATGTCACTCCGTTGAGTGTGGCCGTTGAGTCATTGGCATCAAGGATGAGTGTTTCATCCCCGTCAAAAGGTTTGACGGCTTCGTAGATGTTGTTATAAATTCTTTGTCGGTACAGTTCCCCCTGTTGCGTTTGCAGCAATAGCGACGGTGCTTCTTTATCCGTCAGCACGAGAGTGCGTTCGGCAACAGTTGTTTTGCTGCCGATGGTAATGTTCAGTTTTACCGTGGTTGATTTGCCATAATCGGAGAAATATCCCACGATACTATCCGAAGTCAGGCTGCCTTGCGTGATGGTAAACAATTGCTCGTCGATGTTCCAATCGTAGGTAACAGAGGCTTTAGACGGATTGTAGAAAGCGGCTTTCAGTACGATGGATGAGTATTGCTGCACGGTGTCCGAAGTAACGTAGATAGACGGGATAGAATCCAACACTTCCACAACATGTTTCATGGTGCGGGTTTTGTTGGAGTCCGCCATCAGTTCCACAACATATGTTCCTGCGGCAGTATAGATGTGTGAAGGACTCTTCAGCGTGGATTGTGACCCGTCGCCAAACTTCCACACCCAGTTCTCGCCTGCATCGCTGGTGTTGGTAAACAGCACACGCGCTCCGGCCTTCGGTGCGTTGGGAGAATATGTGAAGTCGTATGTATGTTTCTTGCACGATGCCAACAACCCCATCACGACTATCGTGCAGCATAAACCGTATATTAACTTTTGCATTTTCATATATTCACAATAAACCGAACAAAGATACAAAAAAAAAATGATATATGCAAGAGCATATACCACTTTTTGCAAAATATTGTTATTTTTCTTTGAATTTTTGATTTTGCAGTTGCTTGTTTTGCGTTATTGTTGGCGAAAACAGCCGCTATTCAACACTTCAGGAAAAATAAGGATGTTGCCGCTATTTTTGGTTAGAAAGCATTCCATCCCTGTGCCGTGAGAGGCATAGGGTTTCCGTTGCGCGGAATGAGCCGCAGGTTGGCCGGTTGCTCGGGTTTATCCGACTCAAATTCAGCCGGTGTGACATGTCCGATAATATAAACATCATCCAGCGGCACAAGTTTTTCGTAATCGCGTATGTCGCAAGTGAAGAGAAGTTCGTAATCTTCTCCTCCGTTGAGTGCACAAGTTACGATGTTCAGGTTCATCTCCTCGGCCAATGCTACTGCTTGATAATCAATAGGAAGCTTGTCTTCGTAGATGTCGCATCCGACTTTGGATTGTGTACAAATATGGAACAATTCCGATGACAATCCGTCGGATACATCCATCATAGCCGTGGGCTTGATTCCGGCTTTGCGAAGAGCTTGAATTATATCTACGCGTGCCTCCGGTCGCAGTTGGCGCTCCAGCAGATATTCCCGTCCCTCAAATTTCTCATGAATAGCCTCGTCGTGCTCCGTTGCTTTGGCCAGATTGTCGTGTTGCGTGGATCGGAAAACCTGCAGTTCACGTTCGAGCAGTTGCAGTCCCAGATATGCAGAACCCAAATTGCCGGTAACACAAATCAAGTCGTTGGGTTTGGCTCCGTGGCGATACACGATATCTTTATCATCGGCTTGGCCGAGACAGGTAACGGCAATTGTCAGTCCGTTGACGGAAGCGCACGTATCACCACCTACCAAATCCACCTTGTAATGCTCGCATGCCGCGCGCACTCCGGCGTAAAATTCTTCGATATCCTCAACTGCGAAACGTGCAGAAATGCCTAATCCTACCGTAATCTGAGTAGGTGTAGCGTTCATGGCGCAGATGTCGGAGACATTGACCGCCACGGCTTTGTAACCCAGATGGCGTAAGGGAACATATTCCAGATTGAAATGAATACCCTCGAGCAACAAATCGGTAGTAACCAGTGTGCGTTTGCCTTTGTGGTCAAGGACGGCAGCATCATCGCCTATAGAATAGACGGTGGACGATTGACCGGGTTTGAGCCCTTGCGTGAGATGGCGGATTAATCCGAACTCGCCTAATTGCGATATGGGGGTGCGAGACATGATGACGTATAAAAATTAAAAATTAAAAATTACGAATTACAAATGTTGTTTCCGTTTTTGGGATTTTCGGGTGCAAAGTTACTATATTTTTTTTATATTTGCAAAAAAAAGTCATAAAATTTGCATATATGTAATTTTTTTTGTAACTTTGTAGCGCAAAAACCAATTATAACTTATGCGAACGATCCTGATAGCAGAAGAAAGCGAGCGTAAACTTGTAGATGAATATCTTCCCGGTGAGACAAATATCATAGTAACCGGTGTAGGAGCATTGAATGTACTTCGCAGTCTTCGCGACCTGCCGCTCGATACTGAATTGATCAATATCGGTTATGCCGGAAGTGCGAACTATGCCATAGGCACAGTGGTAGAAGTGACCGAGAGTCGTCTGCACCATCCTAACGTGACATACGATGAACCATGCATGCTGCTACAGCCTGTAGAGGATCTGTTTTTCCGTGCTCTGAACCCGCAGCAAGCGGTGTGCTATTCGAACACGGATTTTGTACTGGCTTCGCCGTACAAAGATTGCGTGTTTGATATGGAGTTGGCGTATATTTGTGCACAAGGCTTTACGCACGTGAGCGCGATAAAAATCGTGTCGGACAACCTGTCGCTACATTCTTACCGTGAAGTAGCCAACGGCGTTGAGGCTGCTGAATAGCTTGACAAAAGTTCGGTTTAGGCTCGAGTATTGTCTAGGATACCCTCGGTATTCCTCCGATGTTCCTCCGGTTTAACTCCGACGAAATTGCAAAAATGGAATCAAATAACAAAACACTATAATTATGGCTTACAAATGGACATTCACCACCATTGGTGGTAACACTCGCGTACACATCGCGAAAGGTGAGGACTTTCGTCATTTAGGCGAGTTGGACGAGAAAATGTGGACTGTGCTGAGTTGCCCGACCACAGGTCTGGAAATCAGCGAGAACACTCTGAAACTGATGGATACCGACCATGACGGCAAGATCCGTATCGATGAGGTTGTGGCTACAGCCAACTATCTGTGCTCTGTGCTCCGCAATCCTGACGTGCTGCTGGAAGAGAAAGATACGTTGAAGATTGCTGACCTCAACGAGGAAAATGCCGAAGCCAAGCAGATGGCGGATATTGCCCGTCGTGTGGCAGGCAAAGAGGACACGATCACTCTTGCCGCTGTTCAGGCCGCAGTAGCCTCTATCGCCATTGAGCAGAAACCTCTGCCTGAAGCTCCTTTGGCAGCCGATATCATCGCAGCGGTTCACAACAACGAAGCGGAATTCAATGCATGGTTCCGCGCAGCCGAACTGGAGAAGATGGGTCTGGCAGCCACCGATCCCGAACAGCAACCGAAGATTGCTGAAAAGGAGTGGAGGAAACTGACCGCGCAGGTAGCAGCCTACGAGGCAGAAGTGGCCGCTATTACCGCTGAAAACCAAGCCGCTGTGGACGCAGCAACAGGCGAATATCAGCCATTGCTGAAACTGCTGCAACTCAAGCGCGACTTCTATACGCTGCTGAAGAACTATATCTCCTTCCAGGACTTCTATAACCGCGAGGTGAAGGCTATCTTCCAATGCGGTCGTCTGGTGATTGACCAACGTGCTTGCGAACTCTGCGTGAAAGTTGCAGATGCAGGCAAGATGGCTGCAGAGGCCGGCAAGTCGGGCATGTACCTGCTGTTCTGCGATTGTGAGAACAAGAACCAGGGCAAGAAGATGTCGATTGTGGCCGCTATGACACAAGGCGATATTCATAATCTGGAGGTGGGTAAGAACTGTATATTCTACGACCGCAACGGTCTGGATTACGATGCAGTGGTAACGAAGATTATCGACAACCCGATCAGTATCCGTCAGGCATTCTGGACTCCGTACCGCAAGTTCGCGAACTGGGTATCCGACCTTGTAAACAAATCGGTTGCCGAGAAAGAGAGCAAGGGTCTGGAAGATATGAAGTCCAATGCTACCGTAGCAACGGAAAAAGCCAAAGAGAACGCCGAGAAAGGCAAAGCCGCCGAGCCCGCCAAACCCGCATTCGACATTGCCAAGTTCGCCGGTATCTTTGCTGCCATCGGTATGGCTTTAGGCATGATCGGTACGGCGTTGGCAGCCGTAGCCAGTGGCCTGGCAGAACTGAAATGGTGGCAGTTGCTGATTGTATTTGTATGTATCCTGCTGGTAATCAGCGGTCCGTCGATGTTGCTGGCATACTTCAAGTTGCGTCGCCGCAATCTGGCACCGGTGCTGAATGCCAACGGTTGGGCTGTGAATGCCGAGGCAATCATCAATGTTCCGTTCGGCGTAACGCTGACCTCGCAGGCTAAGTTCCCGCTGGTAAGGGCAAAAGATCCGTTCAAGAAAGATATGTCGCTTGGTGCAAAGATTCTGATTACCCTTTGTGTGATCCTGTTGCTGTGCTGCGGTGTAGGTTGCTATATGTACTTCACTCATACAGGTTATTTTGCACCTAAGACCGAAGCCGTAGCCGAGGCTCCGAGCGAGCAAGCCGCTGAGGCAGAAGCACCGGTACAGGAAACACAAGAACCCGGAGCGGAATAAGATGAATTTGCAACGATTAACTCTCCTACTATGGGTGGCCTTACTGCCCATAGCAGGTGTTGAGGCGCGCAAACCCAAACATGCCGAGCCCGAGCCTCCCGCAGCGGTAGAGGAGACGGATAGCGTTGATCTGGAAGAGAATGACGATTTTGAGTCGTTGACAGAGGGAATGCCCGTAGGTGTTCTGTCGCGTCTGGTGGGCGATACGCTGTTTGTGAGCTGCGGTCAGGACGAGTTGCCGCGGTTCCTGGTAGTGATGACGGATGACGGCGAGTGCCAGTATCGACTGATGCCCGCTATGCTTTGGGGCGATACTACAGGTTCGCATCCTGCCGACAGCCTGTATCATGTATGGATGAACACACGTGTCAATCCCTATCAGATGCCGGTGGACAGTCTGAAAGACAGTATACCCATATCTCTCAAGGGATTTGTGTATCCGCTTAAGAATCTGACACATGTGACATCGGGCTTCGGTTTCCGCAGGTACCGTTTCCACTATGGCACGGATGTGAAAGTGCAAGTAGGCGATTCGCTGCGCGCATCATGGGATGGCCAGGTGCGTATCGTGGGTTGGGATCCCAGAGGTTATGGCTACTACGTGCTTATCCGTCATGACAACGGATTGGAGACTATTTACGGTCACTTGTCACGTCCGTTGGTAGAGGAGAACGAGCGTATCTATGCCGGTGAGATTCTCGGCTTGGGCGGTAATACAGGTCGCTCTACAGGCAGTCATCTGCACTATGAGATACGTTATCTGGGCAATGCTATCGACCCGGCTACTATTGTGGATTTTGACAAAGGTGCGTTGCGCGTGCCGGAAGACTACCTGATTACCAAAAAAGGTACGTTCAGGCACAACGAAGAGATTAAGCAACTCAAGATGGCTCAGTACCACAAAGTGCGTCAAGGCGATACGTTGTCGGGTATAGCGCGGCGTTATCACACTTCGGTACGTACATTGTGCAAACTTAACCATATCAAGGAGACCTCTATCCTTCGCCTCGGGCAAAAGATTCGTGTGCGTTAATTGCCAACGCGTGGCAAAGGCAGGCAGGTTGCAGGATACGATGTTGCAGGCGTATATGATACCCGGTATACCGGAGGCGGGTTGTGATGAAGCCGGCCGCGGACCGTTGGCGGGTAGCGTATTTGCAGCAGCGGTTATCTTGCCGCAGGATTTTGCAAACGAAGTGCTGAACGACTCCAAGCAACTGACCGAGCACCAGAGATACGCGCTGCGCGAGGTGATCGAACGTGAAGCATTGGCCTGGGCGGTGGCGGAAGTAACGGCTGAGGAGATCGACCGCATCAATATCCTGCAAGCGTCCATACTGGGTATGCATCGTGCCTTAGGCAAACTCAGCATCGTGCCCGAACATATTCTGGTGGATGGCAACAAGTGGAAACCTTACATACCCGAAGGCGGATTGCTGGAGATACCTGCCCGCACGGTGGTTAAGGGTGATGCTACATATATGAGTATTGCTGCGGCCAGTATTCTGGCGAAGACGTACCGCGATGATTATATGCTGCGTCTGCATAAGGAATATCCGATGTATCATTGGGACGAAAACAAAGGCTATCCGACAGCCGCGCATTACGAAGCAATCAAGCAGTACGGTGTGACGCCGTATCATAGGAAGACATTTAACTTAAAACTACAATAAACTATGCAATTCATTTCAAACAACAGTCAACAGCCGCAACGTCGCGGCGGTTGTCTGCGTGGATGCCTCATTTGTCTGGCATTATTTTTCGTGTTGAATTTCCTGTTTGGCTTACTATTGGGTAGCATGTTCACCCCATCAACCGTCAAACTGGAAGATTACAGTGTGTACAAACTTGAGTTGTCCGGCAATCTGGTGGAGCAGGGCGCTGAGAGCAATCCTTTTGCCGACTTGATGAACGGAGTGCCGGGATACGGTCAGGTGCAATCAACCGGTTTGGACCAGATTCTCGATAACATCGCTTTGGCGGAAAAAGATGACAAGATCAAGGGTATCTATCTCCACGGCGGTTCAATGTTAATGGCTCCGGCATCAGCCAAGGCTATCCGCGACCGTCTGTTGCAGTTCAAGCAGCGTTCGGGCAAGTGGATCATAGCATATAGCGATCATTACAATGGCACCAACTACTACGTAGCCACTGTGGCAGATAAGATGTATCTTAACCCTATCGGAAACGTAGCATGGCACGGCACAGTGGCGCAAAAGATGTACGTCACCCGTCTGCTTGAGAAAATAGGTGTAGAGATGCAGATCCTGAAGGTCGGTACGTACAAGAGTGCCGTTGAGCCTTACTTCCGCACATCGATGTCCGAGGCCGACAAACAGCAGACCATGCTCTACCTGCAAGGTATATGGGATGAGTACTGTGCCGCTGTAAGTGCTTCACGTGGTATCAGCGTGGACAACCTTAATCTGTATGCTGACGAGTATATGGGTATCCAGCAGGCTGACAAGTATGTTCAGTACAAGATGATTGATACCCTGGTTTATCGTGAACAGATGGATGAGGTACTGCGTGTGATGACCGGCTCGAAGGATTACAAACTGATGAGTACCGACAAACTGTCGCAGGTTAAACGTCCGGATTCCAAATCGGCTAACCGCATAGCTGTGTTGTATGCCGAAGGTACCATACAAGGCGATCAGGCTACCGACGGCATTACGGCCAAGCAGACTCTCAAGCAAGTGAAGGATATAGTGAAGGACGACCAGGTGAAAGCAGTTGTGTTCCGCGTGAACAGCCCGGGCGGCAGTGCTGATGCCAGCGAGGAGATATGGCATGGTGTGAAAACACTGCAAGCCAAAGGTCTGCCGGTAGTTGTGTCGATGGGTGACTATGCCGCATCAGGAGGATATTACATCTCCTGCGGTGCCGATTATATATTTGCCGAGCCAACGACTCTGACCGGCTCAATAGGCATATTCGGTACGATTCCTAACGTCAAGAAGATCCGTGAGAAGATTGGTTTGGACTTTGACCAGATCGGTACGAACAAACACTCATACATGGAAGCCACGATGCTTACCGACGGTATGAACAGTGAGGAGCGGGCGATGATGCAGGCGATGATCGAGCGCGGATATGATCTGTTTACCCGTCGTTGTGCCGATGGCCGTAAGATGAAGCAGGATGATATCAAGAAGATTGCCGAAGGTCGCGTATGGCTGGGCAAAGATGCTCTGGCTATAGGTCTGGTAGATGAGTTGGGTAATATCGACAATGCTATTGCCAAGGCCGCTGAACTGGCAGGGATTGAAGGCTATGACATCAATTACTATCCTGAGAAGAAGGATCCGATGGAAGAACTGCTGAAGATGCTCAGCGGTGAAGAATCGGAGGAGGAGAAGATGATTGCCCGCCTCAAGACGCTGGCTAAAGAACCTCGTGTTCTGATGCTGATGGAGCCGGTGGAGATCAAGTAATAGGTATCGATATGCAGAACTGGCGTTGGCTGGCAGCTCCGTTGGCTGCGATGTATGGCGGCATAATTGCTTTGCGGCACCTGCTCTACGATGAGCATGCGCTGCCTAAGTATACGCCGCAAATCCCTACTATCTGTGTGGGGAACATCGCTGTGGGAGGCACCGGCAAAACGCCGATGGTGGAGTATCTCATCCGTTTGCTGCAACAGAACCGTTACCGTGTAGGCGTCCTGTCGCGCGGCTACAAACGTAAGACTCGCGGATTTATCATTGCTGACGATTCCGCCACAGCCGATACTATAGGTGACGAGGCAATGCAGATCCATACGAAGTTTCCGGATGTGCTTGTCGTTGTGTGCGAAGACCGCGTGAGTGCTGTCAAACGCATACAACGGATGCCTGACCATCCTGATATCATGTTGCTGGATGATGCTTATCAGCACAGGGCTCTCGTTTGCGGACTGAATATCCTGCTCACTGCCTACGACCGGTTGTATGTATCGGATCATCTGTTGCCATGGGGTACGCTGCGCGATATACCTTACCGCGCATCGAAGGCCAATATTGTGGTGGTGACCAAATGTCCGGATACGCTTCGCCCGATCGACAAACGTGTGGTGGACAACAGCCTGAAACTGGCTACATTCCAGCACATGTATTTCTCGCGCATGCATTATGCCGATGTGCCCATACAAGGTGTTCCGCTGGTGCTCACGAGTATAGCACGGCCGGAGTATTTGATTGAGCATGTTCGCTCTATCCAGCCCCAGGCTGAAGTGCTTACTTATCCCGATCATCACCGTTTTACCATAGCCGATGTGCGGACTATCCTTCAGCGAGTGGAGCGATGCGATTGTATAGTTACTACCGAAAAGGACATGCAGCGCATCCGGCAAACCAATCTTCTGGAGCGGATAGACAAACCGGTTATTGTTCAACCTATATCGTTCTCTATCGACCGTGAAGCACACTCGTTTGACGAGGATGTGCTGGCTTATGCCCGCGAAAGCCTTCACAAGCAACGTAACAAATAGTCATCTATGTCGTTTCTGCGCCTCATACGCCGATTTGCTTCGCCCTATAAGTGGCTGGTGGTATTGAACCTGCTGTTCAATATGTTGTCCACCGTTTTGTCGCTGTTCTCGTTTGCGGCAATCATACCGGTGCTTCGCATATTGTTTGGTATCAGCCAGGTGGATGCAGCGTGGGTGGATCTGAGCAGTGTGAGTGGCGTTGAGCAATGGCTGACTGCTGCCAAAGGCAATTTGTACTATCTGCTTGGCGAACAGATTGCCGAGCATGGCGGTGCAATGGTGTTGGCATGGGTGGGACTGTTTCTGGCCGTGATGACCGGACTGAAATGCCTGACCGCCTGGCTTGCCAATTTCTATATGGTTCCGCTGCGTACAGGTGTGCTGCGCGATCTGAGACGACAGTTGTACGACAAGGTGGTCAGTCTGCCGCTCGGGTACTTTACTCAGGAGCGGAAAGGAGATATCCTGTCGCGTATGACCAATGATGTCAACGAGGTAGAAGCCAGTATCATGTCGGCATTGGACGTGTTGTTCAAGGATCCGATAATGATACTCATCTATCTGCTGACCTTGTTTGTTATCAGTTGGCAGTTGACGCTGTTCGTACTTATCCTGTTGCCTCTGGCCGGACTGCTTATCGGGCGTATAGGCCGTAATCTCAAACGTGCTTCCCGGCAGGGACAGGAGCAGAACGCTGACATACTCAGTCAGATGGAGGAAACCTTGTCCGGTCTGCGGGTAGTAAAGGCGTTCAATGCCGAGGATAAACTTCGCCAGCGCTTCAATCGTCTGATCGATGCCACACGTCAGACCTTCAACCGGATCAACCGGCGTTACTACCTGGCGCATCCTGTGTCGGAGTTTCTGGGTACGACGCTGATAGCGGTCATCTTATGGTTTGGAGGTGTATTGATATTGGGTCATCACAGCACGATCGATGCTGCTACATTCATCTATTATCTCATTATCTTCTATTCCATCATCAATCCTGCCAAGGATCTGAGCCGTGCGGGTTACTCTATCCGCAAAGGTCTGGCATCGCTTGAGCGCATCGACAAGGTGCTTGATACGCGTTCCGACATCATCGAGGAGCCTGATGCACAACATATCGACGGTTTTGCGGACAGCATACGCTATGAGCATGTTACGTTCAACTACGATGCGCGCAGAAACGTTTTGCAGGACATCAATCTCACCATCCGTAAGGGACAAGTGGTGGCGCTTGTAGGCCAATCCGGTAGCGGCAAGACGACGTTGGCTGACCTGTTGCCGCGGTTTTACGATGTGCAGGAAGGACATATCCTGATCGACGGCATCAATGTGCGTCGTTTGCGTTTGCACGACCTGCGCGAATTGGTCGGTTATGTCAACCAGGATGCTATACTCTTCAACGATACCATATATAACAATATCACTTTTGGTGTCGATACCTCTCTTCCTGCTCCTGACGGAATGACTTGGGCTGAGGCTGTAGAGCGTGCTGCACGTATCGCCAATGCGCACGAGTTCATCAGCGCTATGCCCGACGGCTATCAAACATCCATCGGTGACCGGGGTTCACGCCTGTCTGGCGGACAACGCCAACGCATCAGCATAGCGCGTGCCGTGCTCAAGAATCCGCCTATCCTCCTACTTGACGAAGCCACATCGGCGCTGGATACCGAATCGGAGCAACTGGTGCAGCAGGCGCTGGAGCAACTTATGCGTGACCGCACAACGCTGGTTATAGCGCACCGGTTAAGTACGATTCGTCATGCTGATCTTATCTGCGTGCTGCATGAGGGGCAAATAGTTGAGCAAGGTCGTCACGACCAACTGATGCAACTGGGCGGTTATTATCGCCGGTTGGTAGAGATGCAGGAGATGAAAGAGTAAATAGGAACGACAGCCTGATTAATTGACAGAGCGTAGCGGCGGAAAAAAAAAGAGACCAAATTTGGTCTCTTTCATTTTGTTGCTCAACCAGGACTCGGAAAATCAGCTGAGCTGATTAATCGACAGAGCGTAGCGGCGGAGAACCTGGGTGAGAGTCGGTATGAGCAAAAAGAAAGTCCCCTACCGGAGACTTTCTTCTTGTTGCTCAACCAGGACTCGAACCCAGACAGACAGAACCAGAATCTGTAGTGCTACCATTACACCATTGAGCAAGGCATTCGTGTTTTTTGCGAAAGCGGATGCAAAAGTACAACATTTTTGTGAAATATGCAAATATTTTGTCAAAAAAATCACACAAACTTGTAATTTTCTTCCATATTTATAAGGTGTATGTTCATTTTTGGGGCAATTCATTTGCAAAATTGCAATTTTTATTGTATCTTTGTAGTCGCGTTTGGCTAATTGTCGGCAGACGCGTCCCTACTGATGGATGTAGCACAACAAATACGTCAACCTATTGCTGAGGCTTTTCATGAATATGAGAGCCTGTACGAGCAGACTATGCGCAGCGACAGTGCGCTGCTTGACCAGGTGCTGAGGTATATCTCTACCAAGCGCGGCAAGCAGTTGCGTCCGGTGTTGGTATTGCTGTCAGCTCAGTTGTGCCGTAGCGTGAGCGACAAGTCGGTCCGTACTGCTGTAGCGCTGGAGATGTTGCATAACGCCTCGCTGGTACATGACGATGTGGTGGACGGCTCGGCTATGCGTCACGGCGTACCGTCGGTACAGGAGCGCTGGACGAACAAGGTGGCTGTGCTGGTCGGCGACTGGATGCTGGCAAAGATGATAGGTATGGTGGGCGAGATACGTAACGCACAGATCCTGTCTATCGTCTCCGAGATGGCACGCTCGCTGGCATCCGGCGAACTTATTCAGTTGCATGCCGGTGGCACGATGTGGATCAGCGAAGAGCAGTATTTCGACATCATCGGCCGAAAAACGGCCGAACTCTTTGCTGCCTGCACCGAGGCCGGAGCGGTTTCGGCCGGATGCAGTAGCCGACAGCAGACGGCTATGCGCACATTCGGTTACGAGTTAGGACTGATCTTCCAGCTCAAGGACGATGTGCTCGATTATTCCGATACCGAGGAAGTGGGCAAACCCACGATGGGCGATATACGCGACGGTAAGGCTACCTTGCCGCTACTCATAGCCCTGCAGCGTGCACCGAAAGACGAGGCTGCGCATATACGCGAGATTGCCGAGGAACTGAATAGCCAGCAGCGTTCGTTGTCACAGCAGACGCAAAGCGAGATAGAGCAGGAGATCAAGAACTTCGTGATGCGTTACGATGGCGTGCGGTATGCGTATCAATGGATGCGTACCCATCGCAACAAGGCAGAAAAGGCGCTGGCTATCTTCCATGATAGCGACACCAAGCAGGCACTGCTCATTCTGCTTGACTATATCATGTCAAGACTATACTGATAAATTCCCAATCACAATGATACAATCAATGACCGGCTATGGAAAAGCCGAAAGCAAGTTAGGCACCAAGCGTCTGGTGGTGGAGATCAAGAGTCTGAACTCCAAGCAGTTGGATATGAGTGTGCGTCTGTCGTCGGTGTTCCGCGGTCAGGAACTCACCGTACGCAGTATGCTGGGCAAGCAGCTGGAGCGCGGCAAGGTGGATGTGGCCATCTATACCGAAGATCTTGCAGATGCGGCGCAAGCCGGCTCGTTCACTCCCGTTAACCGCGCGGCGTATGCTTTTCACTATGCCGAGTTGCGCGAGCTTTGTCCGGAGCTGACCGATGCTGAGCGCGCTTTGGCTGTGCTGCGTATGCCGGATGTGGTTAAGGCCGACGAACCTGCTGCCGTCACCGACGAGGAGTGGCAGGTCGTAGAGCAGGCTATACGTGAGGCGGTGGAGCACTTCATAGCTTTCCGCGTGCAGGAGGGAGCGGCACTCCAGGCGATGTTTACTGAGAAGTTGGACGCTATCAGTGCCCTGCTGGCTGAGGTTGAGCCGTACGAGAAAGGTAGGGTTGAACGTATTCGCCAGCACTTGTTGTCCGGGTTGGACAAACTGGCTGAGGAGACGCGCACACAGGTCGATGCCAACCGCCTGGAGCAGGAACTGATATTCTACCTCGAGAAGTTGGATATAACCGAAGAGAAAGTCCGTCTGACCAATCATATCAAGTATTTCCGTGAAACGATGAACCAGCCTTCAGCCGACAACTGCCAGCCGGCAGCAGGCGTGGGCAAGAAACTCGGGTTCATTGCTCAGGAGATGGGACGCGAAATCAATACGCTCGGTAGCAAGAGCAACCAGAGCGAGATGCAGATTATAGTTGTGAAGATGAAAGACCTGCTCGAGCAAATCAAAGAGCAGGTATTGAATGTGCTGTAGCCATAGCCAGAGCAATTTCCTCCTTGCGAGTCATCTCGGCTTTGGTTTCGGGCGTCTTGTCTGCCTGTCCGGTCAGATGCAGTAGTCCGTGGGCCAGGATGCGCAGCAGTACGCGCTCGGCGGTAGTGCCTACTTCGGCTGCATTGCTCTGAATCATTTCCCAAGAGATAAATATATCCCCGTTCACGCATTTCGGCGTTGTGTAGTCGAATGTGATGACATCGGTGTAGTAGTCATGCCCCAGAAACTCGCGGTTGACTGCCAGTTCTTTGTCGTCGGAGCATAGGATATATGTCAGTTCGCCTACCGCAAAGCCATATTGTGCAGCCACCTGCCTGAGCCATCGCTGCAGGCGGGCTTGCTCGTTGTCGATAAGGGCTATACGCTCATCGCCGAGCGAACTGTCGTATAAGAACTGTATCATCTTAGTGGAAGAACAAGTACGCCAACAGTATAGCTGCCACTATGCCGGCAAAGTCTGCCAGCAACCCGCACGCGAGCGCGTAGCGCGTATCCTTAATATTCACGCTGCCGAAATATACGGCAATGATGTAGAACGTTGTATCCGTCGAACCTTGCAGGATGCTTACCAGTCGTCCTACAAACGAGTCGGCTCCGTACTGCACCATAGCATCTACCATCAGTCCGCGTGCTCCCGATCCGGATAACGGACGCATCAGGGCTGTAGGCAGTGCCGGCACAAAATCCGTATTCAGTCCTACTGCCGCAAAGCACCATGCCAAACCGCTGACGAGCATATCCATGGCTCCGCTGGCGCGGAACATGCCTATGGCTACCAGCATCGCTATCAGGTAGGGGATTATTCCTATCGCTGTGCCAAAACCGCCTTTAGCGCCGTCGATGAACGCGTCGTACACGTTCACTTTCTTCACTACGCCGGCTATGATAAACCAGCAGATTACGCCCAGCAGCAACAGCGCTGCCAGAACGGCCGACCAGCGGCTGACTGTCTCCTGCGGAAAATACATGGCTGCGGCTATCACGCCGCCTACAAACAGTGTCAATCCGCCCAGCGTGCCCAGTATAACTTTGTCCAGCAGGTTAATCCGCTGAATAATAGCTACTGCCACCATGCCCGTGATGGCTGCAAAATAGGTAGCCAGCAGTATGGGCAGAAACACATCGGCGGGATTGGCGGCACCGAGTTGGGCACGATACGTCATGATGCTCACCGGCACCAGCGTCAGACCGCTGGTTACGAGCACCAGGAACATGATCATCGGATTGGATGCACGCGACTTGTCGGGGTTCGTCTCCTGCATCTCGCGCAGTGCCTGCAAACCTAACGGCGTAGCGGCATTGTCGATGCCCAGCATCGTGGCACTGATGTTCATCAGCATCGAGCCGAAAGCCGGATGTCCCTTAGGCAGGTCGGGAAAGATGCGCGTGAAGAACGGACTGACGCCGCGTGACAGTTGGTTCACTACACCGGCCTGCTCGCCTATCTTCATGATGCCCATCCAGAGCGAGAGTACGCCCGTTAGACCTATACTGATCTCAAAGCCGGTTTTTGCGCTCGAGAACGTCGAGTCCAGAATAGCGGACATGACCGATGAATCGCCCATCGCCAGCCACTGTATCAGTCCTACCAGTACAGCTATCAGTATCAGTCCTACCCAAATATAATTCAGTGCCATAAGTATCGTTGTCTATATCAGCCAAATGTGGCTGATGGTGTTATTTTTCCCAACCGTTGAATATCTCCGCTCCGTACACGTTGTTCTCGTCCGGTTCGTGCAGCGGTGTCCACAGTTGTGCAAAGAACGGGTTGGATTTGGCCACCTCGTCCCAGTGCCACGGACGTTCGCTTTCTTCGGTAAAGCGGTAGGGGAAAGGCATGTCGCCGGGTGCCCAGTGTCCGCCGAGCAGGATCAGACGCGGTGTGGCCTCAAACGTCTCGCCGCTGGCTGATTGCCACTCCAGCGGTGTATCCCACAGTTCCAGTCCTTTGGCTTTGGGGTTCGTGCTGTTAGGTTTCACGCTGCCACCGCGGAACGCTGCGGCTTGCTGCATATCCTCGATCGTGAACGCCTCCATCGGTTTCGACTCATCGTAACCGTGGTTGAGAATAACGGCCTCGCGGCTGTTGTGACTCAGGTCCATGTGTTTCCAGTCGGGTATGCGCTTGTAGGCTTCCAGACTGCCGTAGTAGGCGTGGATACGCGGAGTGATGTTATGACGGATCCACCATTGTGTGCCATGCTCCTCGCTGTACGCCATGGCGCGCATGGCCAGTTTGACTATGTGCGGCACAAGCTTGGCGGCTTTGGTGATGCGCGCTATGCGTATGCCTTTGGGCACGCTCGGCGACTTGGCCATCTGTGCAAAATATTCCTTAACGGGAATGTTCGCGCGGAACGGTACCAGTTCGTTCAGTTTGTCGCTGTCCAGGTACCACATGCCGTGGAAGTTACGTGTGGTGAACCATTGTGTGTTGAATATCAGTTCGGGCCGCGGACAACCTATGGCATCGAGCAGCAGACATTCAAACTCATAGTTCGACAACCGGTACTCCTCGCCCGAGCCGATGTTATAGTAGTTTTTCCAGAACGATTCAGGCACCTCGTCGCGGCATACACCTTCCAGCAGTCGTCCGCTGTCTTCTACAGTTGCCCACTCCAGCACACCGCGGATAGGTACGTGGAACATGATTGGGTCATAGTTCTTCAGTATGGCGGGGTAGAGTATGCCCGATTGGCGCAGACTGACCCAGCGCTTGATAGGTGAGTTGGTCAGTATGCGTTCTGCCTGGACTTTGGTCAGTCCGTAATGGTCGTAAGCCGATACGCATATCGGGTCGCCTGTTCTGCCCCAATGCAGCGGTTCGCGACGGTCGCCCATCTGTGCTACACTGCCTATATACACTACTTTCGGCTGCTTGTCGTCGGGTTGTGCCAGCACGGCATTACGCACGTTCTCGGCTGCGGTGATGTTCGTCTTGTACGTGGCTTTGGGCCTATAGTCGGCTGCCGGCGATACCATGCCGCCTACATGCAGCACTACGTCGGCTCCGGTCACACCGCGCAGCACATCGTCGTAGCGCGTCAGGTCGCCCCATACTACGCTTAGCGCCGGGTACTGAGCCATCAGCGGCTCAAGCAGAGCTTTGTTTTTGTTGCTCGGACGTGCCAGTACGCGTACGTCATATCGCTCGGGGTAACGCAATAGCTCGTGCATGCCGGCTTGCCCCATCGTGCCGGTTGCTCCGGTCAGGAATATAGTTTTTTTCATTCGTCTTCCGTTATTATGATTTTAGGGTCTTGCAGTATCTGTTCCTGCACGGCCTCGTTCACGTTGTTCTTTTCTGATTTTTTCTGTTTGCGTCGGCTGATGTAGGGCAGCGGCTTGTTGTCGCGTATGCGCTGCCAAACGCGCACTACAAACGAATGGGTGTTGGCTATCAGTTGTACGTCCCACAGCTTGCGTTCCTCCTCTTCCACGGCTGCCTTGTAGCGGTTAGCCATCTCCACATCGTTGTCGGTCAGTACCAGTAGTTGGTCGCCTACCTGCAGTTCGCTTTGTCCGGTCGGCACGAAGAAATCTTCGCCCCGGCGAACCATGATCACCAGCGTCTGCTTGGGTATATCTATCTCGCGCAGGTGGCAACCTTTGGCTATTACCTGTTCGGTCACTTCCAGTTCGGTGGCTGACGACTGTATCTCCTCCGGCAGCTCGACGTCAAAGTGCTCCAGTTTGCGCAGTTTGACCGGATCGGTCGCTACGTCCAGCTTGCGCGCCATGACAGATAACGACGTGCCCTGTGACAGCAGAGAAACGATCGTGCACAGGAAGATGATGTTAAACAGCACATCCGCCTGCGGCACACCTTCCGCCTTGCACATGATGGCAAATATGATCGGCACGGCACCTTTCAGTCCTACCCAACTCAAGAACGCCTTGTCGTTAGTCGTGTACTGCTTGAACGGTATCATACACAGCCATACGGAGAGCGGACGCGAGATGAAGATCATCACTATGCTGATAATCACTCCCGTGAGCAGCACGTGCCACGACAGCATCTCGTGCGGACGAACCATCAGTCCCAGCATCAGGAACATCACCAGCTGCGACAGCCAGGTCAGTCCGTTGAAGAACGATTTGGTCTGGTGCTTGCGCGTGAACTTGCTGTTGCCGATGATCAGACCGCCTACATACACTGCCAGATAGGTGTTACCCTTCATGAAGTAGGTCACCGAGAAGATGAATATACATGCCGTGAGCACCATGATCGGGTACAGCGACTCGTTCGACAGTCGTACGCGGCGCATCACTTCCACCAGTCCGCGACCGAAGAAGAAACCTATCACCGTGCCCATCACCAGTTGGATAACTATGGTCTGCACTATCTCCAGTCCGCTGACAGCGGCTTTGGCTGTTACTACGCCTATCAGCGTCGTCGTCAGCACATACGCCATCGGATCGTTGGCGCCGGACTCCAGCTCCAGCAGCGGACGCAGGTTATGCTTCAGTCCTACGCCGTTTGTACGCAGTATGCTGAACACCGATGCCGAGTCGGTCGACGACATTGTTGCCGCCATCAGTAGTGCCAGACTCAGCGGTATGTATCGGTCCAGCCAGCCGTACACGTAATACATAATCACGCCCGTCACCAGAGCGGTTATCAGTACACCTACCGTAGCCAAAGCCACACCGGGTGCCATCACCGGACGTATATCCGTCAGTTTGGTATCCATGCCGCCGGAGAACAGGATGATACACAGTGCTATCGTACTCAGCGCTTCGGCGGTCTCGGTCTGAATCATGTAGCCTACACCGTTCTCGTTGAACAGTGCACCTATACCGTCCGGACCGAACAACATACCTACTGCCAGGAACAGCAGCAGGGCGGGTACGCCGAACTTATAACCGATCTTGTCGGTGAAGATGCTTGCAAAGAACAGAAGCGAAAGAACCAATAATACCAGTTCTACTTGCATGTTTGTCTCGTTTAGTGTTACTTATTTGCCGGCAGCCTTGGGTTTGCTGAGCAGATATTCGTCAATTATCTCGATGATGTTCTCCTTGGGATACAGTCCTTTCAGCAGGATCGGTTCACCTTCCACGGGTATGTACAGCACCTGCGGTATGCTGTTGATGCGGAACACGCCTGCCAGTTCGCGCTCACGTTCGGTATCCACCTTGTAGAACTTCACCCGGTCGCAATACGTCTGACTCAGTTCGTCCATGATCGGTGCCAGCCGTTTGCACGGTCCGCACCAGGTGGTGTAGAAGTCTATCACACAGGGTTGGTCGCCTTTGTATTGCCATTCTTTGTTGGCTGTATAGTCGAATATGCGTGCCTTGAACTCGCTGGTGGTCAGGTAGGTCACATCGTCCGCTGCTACGTGCAGCAGGGCGCCTATAGCCAGCAGGGCGGTTAAAAGTAGTCTCTTGGTCATAGTGATTGTTGTTTCATATATTCATTGTAGTCATCCATCGTCTTGCCGTTGCCTATCAGGTTGCTGTTGGTCTCGGTGATCGGTACGACGGTTATCTGTCTGTTCTGTATCAGGGCTTTCATCTCCTCGCTCTCCATGAGCATGCCTATGTACCACTCGGCCTCATCCATGCTCTCCATGCCGCTGATGCGCAGCGTCGGGCCTGCGCTGTAGGCGGGCAGAGCGGTCAGGTCAAAGTCGCGGATCAGGAACCGTGTGAAGTTGAACAGTGCCACTTCATACAGCATGTTGTTCAGCTCCTCCTGCACCTCGTTGTCTTTCCGCGTCTTGTCCACGGGGTATAGCAGCAGTACGTATGCTTTCTCGTTACGTTCGCCCGAGAACTGTACGGTGGAGTCCGTCTCTTGCTCCTCGACCTGCATATCCTCGCGTCGTGTGGACAGCGTGGATAGCGAACCGCCTTGCTGGCTCTCCATACCTTGTCCGAGCATGGCAAGCATGTCGCGACTCATAGCGGCCGGTTCGCTGTCGGGATAGCGGTCAATCATCTGCCGCAGTGCTACCGCAAACGACTCTTTGCCCTCGGTGCGCGCTTTGGCTACGGCGTCCAGGAACAGGAATCGCGGCATCAGCGGCGATAGCGGATAGTTCTGCTCGGCATGCTCGGTGTTGGCTTTCACCCTGTTGAACTCGCCTGCGCGGAAAGCGTTGTACGTGCTTTCGTACAGCGAGTCCTGCTCGGCAGCCATCTGACGCAGTTTGGCAAAGTACTGCGGGTCGGATACTATCTGTGCCTGCTTGCTGGTGGGGTAACGGCTGATGATCGTACGGCGTATATCCTCGGCATCGGCGGTGCGGTTGTCTTTCAGTGCGTCCAGGTAACGTATGTAACACAGCTCCACGCAACGTTTGTCTTGCGGGAACCGGCGGCAGAACTCCTCGTAGGTAGCCTCGGCTTGTGCGGTATCCTGCAGCTTGTCTTTGTAGATAAATATCATCTTAAACAGCGCATCGGCTATCGTCGAGTCGCTGGCTGCCAGTTCTGCCGGTGTACGCGGTATCTGTTGCAGGTAGTACGCCGGGTCATGCACATCCGTCACGCGCGGCTTGGGTGCTGTGGTTGTGCTGTCGGCAGGTATGCTGTCGTTCGTTTCGGTCAGGTCATCGTCGTTGCTCTCGCCGGGCGGTGCCCAATCGCCTGACGATGCTTTGCTACGGCGACGCCAGTTGTCCTCCAGCGGACGGTTACCCCAGCGGCTGTTAAAGTCCTGCTTGCCGTTGCGCAGCAGTTGGGCGTTGTAGAAGTACCATTTGCCGGCTTCGCCTGTGCCGCCGCCAATCATCTTCGAGGTGTTCACGCTGGTCAGACCTTTGTCGCGACTGTCACGTTCCTTCTGTGCTGCCTTGGCGGAGTCTTCGGCTTCGGCTTTCAGCAGGTCGGCTACTATCTGCTCGGCTATCTTCTGCTGCTCCTCTTCGCTGAGCGTGCTCAGGTGCTGCAGCGAGTCCTGCAGAACCACTGTGCCATATTCCGTACTCAGCTCGTCCAGCACCTCTGCCAGCACACGTATGCGCTGAAATCCGTCGGACTCGGCGGGTAATATCGTTATCGCCTCGCTGTAGCACGGCGCGGCTTTGGTGTAGTTACGTTGGGCGTAATACAGATCGCCGGCTTTCAGCAGCACGGCGGCTTTGTCCATGCCGTTCTTCTCGCTCTTCTCGATAGCCAGTTCATAGTTCTCCAGCGCCTGAACGGTGTCGTGCTGCGCCAGATAGATGTCACCTATCGCACCGTACAGCACATCCAGCTGCTCGTGGTACTTGTAGTTACGCGTCATGCTCTTCAGGTGACGTACGGCTTTTTTCTTGTCCGGCGACACCAGGGCCATACGTATGCGCGCGTTAAAATCCATCAGCACCGGCGGATAGAGTTGTGTACACTTCTTGTAAGCCTCGTAGGCTTCGGCGGGACGGTTATCCAGCTCGTACAGTTGGCCGAGCACATACGCGAAACGTGCGCGGTTACCTTTGCGCTTCTCGTCAGGCATGGCCAGTTTTACGAACGGTATGGCATCTTTGTACTGCTTCGTCTTCAGTTTGATGTCTGCCGTTGTCGATGCGAACAGCGAGGCATGTTTGCGCTTCAGGTTATCTGCCTGCACCTTGCTGAGCATATCTTCGGCTTCGTACAGCCAGCCCATCTCGCCGTAGGCACGCGCTACCCATAGCTGACACTGCGCTATCACATCGGCGTCGTACTGGTAATGACGGATGATGTAGTTGAATGTACCTACCGAGCCTATGAAGTCACCTTTATGGAACTCCGCCTGTCCGAGCAGCAGCCAGGCGTTAGCGAGCTCGGAGTTGAACTCTTCCTGCTTCAGCCACTCTTTGTATTTGGGATCTTTCGCACGTTTGGGATCGGGTTTGGGTTTGGCTTTTATCGAGTGCAGCTTGATGCACTTCCGGGTCGCTACCGACTTGGGAACACTGCTTTACGGACTTTTGTTTTACGGTACTTCCTGCCTGCTCGGACTCTCTTTCAGTTTGACGGAAGCCCTGATGTTCGGCAGTATCGTTGCACCGACGGATCCGATCGCG